>JAWVZB010000001.1:0-69284 GCA_033722375.1 Nitriliruptorales bacterium
CCGATGGGTCGCCAACAGGTCCACCTCAGTGAACGTCGCGAGGACGCGACCGAGGTCGGGCGTCGCCACGGGAGGCCCGTGATCCTCGAGGTCGCCGCCAGGCACATGCACGAGGAAGGGTTCGTGTTCTCGCGCGCCACCGACCGGGTCTGGCTCGTCGACGAGGTCCCGTCCGGGTACCTCACGCGGGCGGGGTGACGCCGCGCCCAGAGGGCGGCCCTCTTGGCGGCCCGCCCTCTGGGGTGAAGTGGGGCGTGGTCAGTTGTTGGCCGGCGCGGCGCTGATGTCGGCGAGGACCGAGTCCTCGTCCCGCATCATCGCGAGGTCACCGAGGGACAGGATCCCCACGAGGTCGTCGCTCTCCATGACCGGGATCCGGCGGATGTCGCGTTCCGCCATGTCCCGGATGACCTCATCGAGATCGTCGTCTGCCTGCACGGTCTCGAGGTCGGTCGTGGCGATGTCCTCGAGCGTGGTGTCGGTCGGGTTCTTCCCTTCCGCCAGTGCACGTACCACGATGTCTCGGTCGGTCACGATGCCGTAGGTGCCGTCCAGGTCGAGCAGGACGTCACCGATGTCCTCGTCACGCATCGCTTCCGCGGCGCCGAACAGGTTGGTGCTCCCGTCGAGGATGACGAGATGCTTGGTCATCTTCTCGCGAACCGTCGTCATGTGCGGGCTCCTCCGCTCGCGTTCGGCTCACAGGACCACGATGGCCCCCCAACGCGCCTTCATGCAGGCGAGGCCTTCCCCGCATGGTCACGGCAGGACGGGCTCTACCCGGACGGGGTGACCGGACGATCACCCGCGTCCGACCGGGCCCCGAAGCCCGCGCCGCGTGTCCGTCCGGAGGGAGCCACCAAGCGCCCCGTCCGATCGTGGTCCTTATGGTCGTTCCAGACTGCGAGGAGCCCACTGTGAGCCAGACTCAGACCGATGCCCGCGCGTCCGAAGAAGCGCCCGAGGTGACTGAGCAGCAGGCCCGTGAGGTCGCCGAGCGCGCCCGGCAGACGAGCTGGGACAAGCCGAGCTTCGGCAAGCGGCTGTTCCTCGGCGAACTCGACCTCGATCTGATCCATCCGATGCCGACGCCGACCGACGAGGAACGCGAGAAGGGAGAGGCGTTCCTCGCCGAGCTCGAGCAGTTCCTCACCGAGCAGGTCGACCCGCACCAGATCGAGCGGGACGCGATGATCCCCCCCGAGGTGCTCGACGGGCTCCGGGAGCTCGGTGCACTCGGGATGAAGATCGATGAGGAGTACGGCGGCCTCGGCCTGTCCAACCGCTACTACATCCGGGCTCTCGCCCTCGCCGGCTCGTGGCACTCCGCACTGTCGACGCTGTTGTCCGCCCACCAGTCGATCGGCGTTCCCCAGCCACTGAAGCTGATGGGAACCGACGAGCAGAAGGAGAAGTGGCTGCCTCGCTGTACCCGCGAGGTGTCCGCGTTCCTGCTGACCGAGCCCGATGTGGGCTCCGATCCGGCCCGGCTCGGCTCGACTGCAGAGCCGGTCGACGGCGGCTACCGCCTCAACGGGGTGAAGCTGTGGACCACCAACGGCGTGATCGCCGACCTCGCGGTCGTGATGGCGCGTGTGCCGGAGCACGACGGAGGCCCCGGCGGCATCAGTGCCTTCATCGTCGAGTGTGACGCGCCGGGCGTGACCGTCGAGTACCGCAACGAGTTCATGGGTCTGCGCGGCATCGAGAACGGGGTCACGCGGTTCACCGACGTCTTCGTCCCGGAGGACCAACGCGTCGCGCGCGAGGGCGAGGGCCTCAAGGTCGCGCTACGCACCCTCAACACGGGGCGGCTCTCGCTACCGGCCATCTGTGCCGCGAACGCGAAGTACGCGCTCAAGATCTCGCGCGAGTGGGCCAACGAGCGGGTCCAGTGGGGCCAGCCCGTCGGCAAGCACGAAGCGGTCGCCGAGAAGCTCTCGTTCATCGCTGCCACGGCCTTCGGGATCGACGCCGTCACCGAGCTGTCCGCCGCACTTGCCGACGAGGGCGTCAAGGACATCCGGATCGAGGCGGCGATCGCGAAGCTGTACGGCTCGGAGATGTCCTGGACGGTCATCGACGAGATGATCCAGATCCGCGGTGGCCGGGGCTACGAGACTGCCGAGTCGCTCGAACGGCGGGGCGAGAAGCCGGTACCGGCCGAGCAGATACTGCGTGACAACCGCATCAACCGGATCTTCGAGGGCTCCTCGGAGATCATGAAGCTGTTGATCGCCCGTGAGGCGGTCGACCAGCACCTCTCGGTGGCCGGGGACATGATCGAGCCGGACGTCGCGCCGGCCGACAAGGCCAAGACCGCGTTGAAAGCCGCGGGCTTCTACGCCAAGTGGATCCCGAGCCTGCTCGCCGGCAAGGGCAACGCCCCCACCGCGTTCAGCGGCGAGTTCGGCAGCCTCGGCGAGCACCTCCGCTACGTGGAGCGCGCTGCGCGTCGCCTGGCGCGCAACACCTTCGCCGCGATGACGCGCTGGCAGGCCAAGCTCGAGCGCAAGCAGATGTTCCTCGGCCGCATCGTGGACATCGGCGCCGAGCTCTACGCCATGGCGGCCGCGTGTGTCTACGCGCGCCACCTCGTCGACGAGGGCCGGGCCGACGACCCGACCGCCGTCCGCGACCTCGCCGAGGCCTTCTGCCGCCAGGCCCGTCGCCGCGTCGAGGACCACTTCGACGCGCTCTGGGACAACGACGACGACGCCAACTACGAGACCGCGCTCCGGGTGCTCGACGGCGAGTTCACCTGGCTCGAGTGGGGGATCGTCGATCCCGCCGGCGACGGCCCGATGATCGGCGAGCCCAAGGAGCCGAGCGCCGATGTGCGCGGCGACCACCCGCTCGCACCGACCCCCGCGGATCGCGCGGGAACCGACGTGGAGGATGCAGGGACGAACGCGCCCGGAGGGTCTGCCTCCGAGGAGGTCGCCGAGGAAGGGGACGACGCCGAGCAGTCGGTGCCGGCGGAGTGACCGACCCGGCCGGGGAGCCGGTCAGCGACTGGAAGGCTGCCTCGCGAGACCTGTCAGCTGAACGCAACGGGGAGATCCATGGACATCGGCTATGCCCTGATCTGCGAGGAGCATGGGCCTCGTGACCTCGTCGACCACGCCGTGCGCGCGGTCGAGAACGGCTTCGCCTACCTGAGCATCTCCGACCACTACCACCCGTGGTTGGACGTGCAAGGCGAATCGCCGTTCGCCTGGACCGTGCTCGGGGCGCTGGCCGACCGGGTCGAGGTGCCGCTCGGCCACCGACCACGTGCGTGCAGACGATCTCACCGGCTCGAAGCCGATGGGGCATGACGTCGACGAGTACCTCGAGTCCTTCGCGACCTACCGCGACGCCGGGTTCGCCGCCATCACGATCCACAACGTCGGCCCGCACCAGCAGGAGTTCATCGACTGGGCCAGCAACGAGCTGCTGCCCGCCTGGGACCGCTGAGCGCCCCACCTCGCCGAGGCAGATCCGCTCGGCAGGAGATCGCTCTCGGGACGTCGAAAACGACTCCTTCTCGATCCTCGACGTCAGCGACCCGCTGCTTCCCGAGCTGCTGTCGACCGTGCCGCTCGGTCCGTCTCTGTGGAACGAGCGGCCTCAGACGAACGGTGAGATCCTCCTGGTGAGCCGCGACGTCCAGTACCTGCCGCCCACCGAGCACGCGCGGGGCGGCGCGGTGCTCGAGATCTACGACGTGAGCGATCCGCGGCTGCCGCTGCCGCTCGCGACTACCAGTCGGAGTTCACTGGAGGATCCGGCGTCCCGGGGGGGCGCTCCTCCCGCGAACACGTTGGGTTGTTCCGCCTACGGCCTCGACGTGCATCCGAGCTTCGGTCAGGCGGGCGGACCCGCCGCCGTCACGTTCTTCGAGCACGGTCTGCGGGTCCTGGGGGTCGACGCGAGCGGCCAGCTCACCGAGGCTGGCGGGTTCATCCCGGCCGGCGGCAACAGCAGCACACCCGTTTGGATCACCGACGAGATCCTCTATGTGATCGACCTCCACCGCGGGATCGACGTCCTCAGGTTCGGCGGGAGCTGAGCCTCCGATCGCCTGACCGGGCGAGGGCTCCACACCGTCCACCCGGTGGCGTCATAGTGTGGGAACATGGGCAACCGACGCTTCCGGAACCGGACCGAAGCTGGCCAGCGGCTGGCGGACGCGGTCGCCGATCTCGACCTCGACGATCCGGTGGTGCTCGGCCTGCCGCGCGGTGGCGTGCCCGTGGCGAGGCAGGTCGCGGAGCGGCTCGACGCCCCGCTCGACGTCGTGGTCGTCCGCAAGATCGGGGCGCCGAGCAACCCCGAGTACGCGCTCGGGGCGATCGGCGAGGGGGACGTCGAGGTGCTCGACCGGGAGTCGATGCGGCGACTGGGTGTGGATCGCGATGCCTTGCGGGGGACGATCGACGACGAGCGGGCGGAGCTGCGCCGTCGGTTGGAGCGATACCGCGGCCAGCGGCGCGGCGTGGACGTGTCCGGCCGGACGGTCGTCGTCGTCGATGACGGCATCGCGACGGGGCGTACCGCCAAGGCCGCCGCCGAGGTGCTGCGGGCCCGAGGTGCCGAGCGGGTGGTTCTGGCGGTTCCCGTCGGTCCGCCACAGAACGTCGATCCGCTCCGTGAGCGCTTCGACGACGTCGTGATCCTCGAGACCCCGCAGGGCTTCATGGCGGTGGGGGCCTGGTACGACGACTTCGGACAGACCTCCGACGAGGAGGTGGTCGAACACCTGAACTCGTACGGGCGTCGCCTCGGCGACGGTGTGGGCGGTGACGCCTGATGCGGGACGTCGGTCTCGCGCTCGGCCGGGTGACGCTCCCGGTCACGACCGCGCAGCAGCATGGTTCGAGGCCACCTCTGCGCCCCATGACCGTGGCGGTGACCGCCGCAGCGTCCGGAATGGACCGATCCAGCCCGCTCGCGCGGGTCGAGGCGGGGGTGTCCGCTCGCACGCACGACCCCCTTCCGTCCCCGACTCGCACCCCGTACGGTTCGTGACGTCCCTGCAGCTGTGGAGGCGACATGTCGACAACTGGCCGTGACCCCAAACGCGACGAGACCCGCGCGATGGACCGAGGCTCGAGGTCGCAGGAGGTCCATCGGTCGCCGTCGTGGTGGGAGTCCGCCGACCCTTACACGCTGGTGGCGATCGTCGGATCGGTGGCGGGTGTGATCGCCCTGATCATCGGGATCGTGACCATCGCCCGGACGGGGATCCCCGCCGAAGGCATCACCGATGCGACCACAGCCGTCGGCCCGTTCGACCGCACCGCGCTCATGGGGCTGATCGAGATCGTCGTCGGGCTCGCGTTCATCGGTGCGGGGGCGGGGCGCAACAGCTCAGCGCTGTTCGCCCTGGGACTCGTCTCCGGTGTCTTCGGCGTCGTCTGGCTGATCGAGCCCAACGCCTTCAACGACGCTCTCGGCGTGAACCGGGCGACCGCGTGGCTCTACCTGCTCTTCGGGTTGGTGTCGTCGATCGTCGGCGGGTGGGCGAGCAACTACGAAGAACGCGTCGTCATCCGCCACTAGGGCGTGCGGACCACACCGTGGGGTGACACGCGTGACCCCCGGAAGCCCGACGGTCAGGCTTGGCTGGTGATCTGATCGATCTCGCGGCGGTCGTCGGGAGGGAGTTCCCATCCGGCTGCGGCCACGTTCGCGTGCACCTGGTCGGGCGTCGTCGCGCCGGCGATCACCGAGGCGACCACGTCGTCTGAGGCCAGCCACGAGATCGCGAGCTCCAACAGCGTGTGTCCACGCCTCTCCGCGAACGACTCGAGTTCAGCAGTCGTGCGGAGGTTCTCCTCGTTGAGGAACCGCTGCGCGCGTTCTCGGGGGATGGACCCGAGTCGCGTACCGGGGGGCGGTTCCTCGCCGAGCTCGTACTTGCCGGTCAGAACGCCAGAGGCGAGGGGGTAGTAGGGCAGCACCGCGAGGCCGTGACGACGGCAGGCGGGGATCACCTCGTCCTCGACATCGCGGTGCAGCAGGTTCCAGTGGTTCTGCGCGGAGACGAACCGCGCGAGAGCGTGGTCGCGGGCCGCAGTCTCCGCCTCGTCGATCTGGCGGCCGGAGAAGTTCGAGCACCCGATCTCTCGCACCTTGCCCGCGTGGACGAGCTCGTCGAGGGCTCCGAGTGTCTCCTCGATCGGGACGTCCTCGTCGGGCCGGTGGAGCTGGTAGAGGTCGATGTAGTCGGTCCCCAGGCGGCGCAGCGAGTCCTCCACGGCGGTCGTGATCCAGTCCGGGGAGGCGCCCTGACGGGCGGGATCGTCCCCCATCTGCAGCCCGAACTTGGTCGCGATGATCGCCTCGTCTCGTCGGTCACCGAGTGCCGCTCCGAGGATCTCCTCGGAGCGTCCCTCGCCGTACCGGTCCGCCGTGTCGAACAGCGTCACCCCGGCATCGAGGGCAGCCCGGACGACCCGCTCGCTCTCGGCGGCCTCGAGCCGGCCACCGAGGTTGTTGCAGCCGAGTCCCACGATCGACACCGTGAGCGATCCGATCACCCGCTGTCGCATCTGTTCCTCCACTGGGACGTTGCCGCGTTGCCGGACGACGTTAGGGTGGCGCTCGACATGTCGAGTTGGCCGTTCGATCCGCCCCTGGCGCCCATGGAGGCGCGCGTCCGCAAGACCCTCCCTGACGGCGCTTGGGCCTACGAGCCGAAGTGGGACGGGTTCCGTTGTCTCGCGTGGAGCGGGCCCGAGCCCCGTCTCGACAGCCGCAACGAGAAACCGTTGTTGCGGTACTTCCCGGAGCTCGAAACAGCGATCGACATGCTCCCCGAGGGGTCGGTGGTCGATGGAGAGGTCGTGATCGTGACGAGCGGGCGTCTCGATTTCGACGCCCTCCAGCTCCGGCTTCACCCGGCCGAGTCGCGGGTGGAGATGCTCGCCGAGCAGACCCCCGCCCGGCTCATCGCGTTCGATGTGCTCGCGGTGTCGGGGCGGGACCTGCGGGAGGAACCGTTCGAAGCCCGTCGGGCGGAGCTCGAAGCGCTGTTCTCCGACCTCGACCCACCATGGCACCTCACGCCCTCGACCACCGACCGTGACACCGCCGAGCGCTGGTTCGATCAGTTCGAAGCGGCGGGCTGTGACGGGCTCGTGGCCAAACGCCTCGACGGTCCCTACGAACTCGGTGAACGGGCGATGGTGAAACTCAAGCACCGCCGCAGCGTCGACTGTGTCGTCGGGGGATACCGGGTCCACAAGGAGGGCGACCGGTTGGGCTCGTTGCTACTCGGGCTCTACGACGACAACGGTGAACTGCACTTCATCGGGCACTGCTCGGGGTTCCCCGACCAGGACCGCATCGAACTCCTCGAACTACTGCAACAGCATCAGGTCGAGGACAGCTTCGGCGAGAACGTCCGTCGCCCCGGTCAGGAGAGCCGCTGGTCCTCCGGCAAGGATCTGTCCTGGCACCCGGTCGCGCCGGGGCTCGTCGTGCAGGTCAGCTACGACCAGCTCACGGGCGACCGCTTCCGGCATGCCACGCGCTTCGAGCGGTGGCGCCCCGACAAGGATCCCACCGCCTGCACCATGGATCAGCTCGAGCGCCCCGAGGGGCCGAGTTTCGACGACGTCGTCGCCGCTGACGGCTGAAACCGGGGTCGACGCGCTCAGTCCTGTGGCTCGCGCGCACGCGACGGGTTCACCCTCGGGGGCTCGCCCGGTTGCTTCGGATAGTGAGGCGGCCACGGGGCGTCCCCGAGGCCACGCTCCTCGTCCGCGAGCACGCGCTCGAGCGTCCTGCCGAGGTCGTGGTGGTGGTCGTCGAGCGGGGCGTACAGATCACCGACCTCGCGGTAGCGCTCGGGGAAGCGATCCATCGGGAAGTCCTCGATCGCGACCGCGTCGAGCTCGTCCCACGTGAAGGGAGCCGACACGAACCCCGTCTGGCGCACGCTGTAGGCGCTGGCGACGGTCTTGTCCCGAGCCGTCTGATTGAAGTCGATGAAGACACCGTCGCGCTGTTCCTTCCACCACTTCGAGGTCGCGACGGGGTTGCGGCGTTCCGCCTCACGGGCGATCGCGAGCGCCGCGCGCCGCACCTCGTGGAAGGTCCACCGTGGCTCGATCCGGACGTAGACGTGGATCCCCGTCGAGCCGGACGTCTTCGGGAAGCCGTGCAGCCCGTCCTCGTCGAGGATCTCGCGCACCGTCGCGGCAACCGAGCGGACCTCGTCGAACCCGTGCCCGGGAGTGGGGTCGAGGTCGAGCCGCAGCTCGTCAGGATGGTCCGTGTCCTCTGCCCGGACCGGCCACGGATGCAGGTCGATGGCGTTGAGCTGGACCATCCGCACGATGTCCGCGGGCGTCCGCGGTACCCACATCGGGCCCGGCTGCGCCGAGGCGAACCGCACCCGGACCGTCTCGATGCCCGCGCGGGGCTTGGTGCGGCGGAGGTAGAAGGGGTCTTCTCCCACGCCCCGAGGCCATCGCTTGAGCTGACAGGGCCGCCCCACCACAGCTCGCAACGCGCCGTCGCCGCACGCCAGGTAGTGCTCGATGACGTCGTGCTTGGTCCAACCCTGCTCGGGGAAGAGGACCTTGTCCGGGTGCGTGACCCGGACGGGCTCACCGGCGACCTCGAGGTGGATCTCGTCGGTCACCCGGGCACCGGATCAGTTCGACGCGGGCTGTCGGCGCTGCTCGCGCTCGTGGTACTCGGTGAGTCGAGTGTGGAGCTTCGCGGCGCTCAGCTCGGCCTGCGGGTGGTGCTCGTCACGGCGGGCGATCCACAGCGGGCGATGCCCGGTCCAGGTCGCCGTCTCGTCCACCTCGATCTCCCAACCGGGGAACTCGGACTCGAGCCACTCGATCGCGTCCTTGACCGCTCGCTCCGCGCTGGGGGTCGTGGTCTCGGTCTCGCAGTCGGTCACGTCAGCTCCGTCGGTCTGTCTCAGCATCTGTCTCAACGCCGGAAGACGCCCTCATCTTCCTCGTCAACGACGGTACCGAGGCCGTGTGTCACGGCCCACTGTTCGGCCGGCGAGGCAGGGGAAACCGGGTGGAACGGAGAAGTAGAGACACGACGGAACGCGTGGCCGACCGAACACGTCATCGATGTGCAACCAGCGCACGTTTCGGCGTACCGTCAGATCACGAACCATCCCTTCCACCAGCCCGGAATCGCACACAGGAGTCCCACCGTGCAGGAGTACACGACGGCAGGTCCGATCGAGCTACAGGACGACGACCATCTCGTCCAGCCGCTCATCGCGCACGCCGATGACCGGCCCCACGCCCCGCTCCTCTCCTACCGCGACGGTGATCGGTTCGTCGATCTCACGACGTCGGACGTGTGGAACCGCGTCCAGGCACTCGCGAAGGGGCTCATCGCCATCGGCATCGAACCCAAACAACGGGTCTCGATCATGAGCCACACCCGGCTCGAATGGGTGCTCATGGACTACGCGATCCTGGCCGCAGGTGGCGTCACGGTCCCGATCTACGAGACCTCCTCGACCGAGCAGATCGAGTGGATCATCTCCGACTCGGGCGCCCGGGCGGTCGTGTTCGAGGACAGCGCTCTCAAGGCGAAGTTCGACGAGGTCGCCGACGGGCTCGACGACTGCGAGCACACGTTCGTCATCGAGGAGGGCGGGCTCGAAGCGCTCATCGAGGCCGGCAAGGACGTGGACGACGCGACGCTGGACGAGCGGCTCGAGAACATCTCGACCGACGATCTCGCGACCATCATCTACACGTCCGGGACGACTGGGCGCCCCAAGGGGTGTCTCCTGACCCACCACAACCTCCGCAGCAACGTGCTGAACACGGTGCAGCTCATCCAGGAGATGATCACCAAGGACGACAGCCAACTGCTGTTCCTGCCGTTGGCGCACTCGTTCGCGAAGATCCTGCTGCTGTCCTCGATCGAGCAGGGCGCCAAGGTCGGTTTCAACACCGAGATGGACAAGCTCACCGAAGAGATGCCGATGTTCGAGCCGACCTACCTGGCGGCGGTTCCGCGGATCTTCGAGAAGGTCTTCACCGCTGCCCAGCAGCGAGCGGCAGCGGACGGCAAGGGCAAGATCTTCGACAAGGCTGCCGAGGTCGCCGAGCAGTACTCACGCGAGGAACGCTCTGGCACGGTCAGCCTCAAGACCAAGACGCAGCACTTCGTCTTCGACAAGCTCGTCTACGGCAAGCTCCGCGACGTGTTCGGTGGTCAGCTCAAGGCCTCGAACTCCGGCGGTGGCCCCCTCGGTGAGCGCCTCGCTCACTTCTTCAACGGCATCGGGGTCCAGGTCTACGAGGGCTACGGCCTGACCGAGACCAGCCCCGTCCTGACCTCCAACCGGCCCGATGCGTGGAAGATCGGCACCGTCGGCCAGCCCATCCCGGGCACCACCATCAAGATCGCCGATGACGGCGAGGTCCTCGCGAAGGGCCCCCAGATCTTCCAGGGCTACTACAACAACGAGGAGGCCACGAGCGAAGCCATCGACGACGATGGCTGGTTCCACACCGGTGACATCGGCGAGCTCGACGACGACGGCTTCCTCAAGATCACCGGCCGCAAGAAGGAGATCATCGTCACCGCGGCGGGCAAGAACGTCGCCCCGGCGGTGCTCGAGGACCGCATCAAGCGTCACCGGCTCGTCAGCCAGGCGATGGTCGTGGGCGACAACCGGAAGTTCATCGGGGCGCTCGTCACGATCGACGAGGAGACCTTCCCCCAGTGGGCCGAGGAGCACGGCAAGACCGGCAAGTCGGTCGCCGACCTCACCCAGGACGAGGAGCTCCGCGCCGAGGTGCAGCAAGCCATCGACGACGCCAACCAGGCCGTGTCGCGTGCCGAGTCGGTCCGCGAGTTCCGCATCCTCCCACAGGACTTCACCGTCGAGGGCGGCGAGCTCACGCCCACACTGAAGGTCAAGCGTCGCGTCGTCGAAGACCGCTATTCCGAGCACATCGACGATATCTACAGCGGGTAGTCGCTGCCATCCTCAGGCGACGTCGAACACGAACGCGAGCACGAACCAGGCCGACGGGGCGTAGCTCACGATCGCGAGGCCCTGGAGGAGGCGCGTACGGAACCGGGATCGCGGCCACCGCGCACGGGTGAGTGCGGTGATCGCTGCGATCACACCCCAGATCAGCAGCAGCCCCCCGCTGTAGACGACGAGCACGGCGAAGAACAGGCAGGACATGCCCTCGCAGTTCCATGGCAGCAGGTTGCCCTCGAGCTGACCGAGGACGATGCCGGTGAGGAACAGAGCGGGGGCGGCCAGCGCCCCGACCACCGTGGCCCGCCAGTCGGGGTCGAGCGCGGCGAACCAGTCTCTTACCCCCCGCATCGCACGAGTCTCCTGTGCTGGTCGTGCGTCACCCCGACGTGGTGCAGAGCCCGGGGCTGGCTCGCGGTCTCCGGCGCTGTCCGGATCCGCTCTGGCGGTCGCCGCTTCGTCGGCTGCTTCGCGGCCGATAGGTCCCCGACGCGTCCTCACACGATGAACCGTGGCGCCGGAGAGTGTGGTCGGCGTAGACCGCGCGCTCCTGCGGGCTCTGCAGGACCATCATGCCACAGGCCAGGCAGAAATGGAAGGGTCCACGACGACTCGACGTTTCTCGTGCCGTGAGCGGTCGCCGCTACGGTGCTCCTGATGGAGGAACCCCCTGGAGCTCGAGGGAGCAGCCGTCCAGGGTGTCGCGCCGAGTGGTGAGGTTCTCGTGGCAGAGCGCGTCACGATCGTGTGGGTGCACGGAGGCGGCTGCGATGGCTGCACTATGTCGGTTCTCGGGGCGACCTCCCCGCGGCTCGAGGAGCTCGTCAGTGGCCGCTTGACCCGCTCGGAGATCAGCGTGGTGCACCCGCACCTCGTCGTCGAGGCGGGGGACGCCTACGTCGCGGCGCTCGACGCTGCTCGGCACGGACAATCGGACCCCTACGTCCTCGTGGTCGAAGGTTCGATGTTCGACGAGGCCCTGGCCGGGGCGGGAACGTTCTCGCGTCTCGGACAGCGCGACGGGGTGCCCGTCACCGTTGAGCAGTGGGTCAGCGACCTGGCGCCCGGGGCGGCAGCGGTGGTGGCGATCGGGACGTGCGCCACCTGGGGCGGCATCCCGGCGGCCCGCGGCAACGTGACAGGGGCAGGCGGTGTCGACCAGGTGCTCGGTGCCGACTACGAGAGCGCGACGGGTCTCCCGATCGTCAACGTGCCAGGCTGCGCCCCGAGCGGGGATGCGTTCCTCGAGACGATCCACTACCTGCTGCTCCACTTCGAGGGAGCGGTGCCGTTCGACATGGACGAGCTCGGTCGCCCGCGGTGGCTCTACGCCGACGAGACGCCACTGCGGCGGCCACGGCTCCCCGGGATCGCCCGCGAGCCGGACGACGAGCTCACCGCTGCCTGTCCCGTCCCACAGCGGGGGTGGATCAACCGCCTGGGAGGTTGCGCGAGCGTGGGTGGCGACTGCAACGGGTGTACCCGCCCCGATTTCCCTGACCGCACGCTGCCACTCGTCGCCGTGACCCGGGACTGATCGGCCGTGTGCTTCAACAACCTCCCGATCCTCTTCGATGACTCCGGACGCGCGCGGCTGGACGAATCACGTGGCTTCGCGGTCGACACCGCGCCGCGTGAGGCGCCGGCCTACGTCGCTCCCTCCGAGGCCAAGGGGAAGACCTTCTCGATCGATCCGGTGACCCGGGTGGCCGGCGCGCTCGCGTTCCACACCACCGTGGACCTCGAGGACCGCGTCGTCACGAGCGCACACTCACAGGCTGTGCTGTTCCGTGGCTACGAGCTGATCCTGCGCGATCGGGAGCCCGAGGAGGCCATCCACATCTCGTCCCGTGCGTGCGGTGTCTGCGGCGGGGTCCACTCCACCGCGTCGGCCATGGCACTCGAGATGGCCTTCGGCGTCGTGCCTCCGCCGCTCGCGATCATCGCGCGCAACCTCGCCGAAGGGGCGGAGCTGCTCTACGACCACTGCCTGCATCTGTTCCTGCTCGCGGGGGTCGACTACTCGCAGCAGGTGGTCGAGCAGACGAGCCCCGGGTTGTGGCGACGCGCACAGCGGACCGCTGCTCCGAACGCCGGCACGCACGGCTTGATGACGATCGCCGACATCATGACGGGTCTCAACCCGCTGCGAGGCAGTCTCGTGACCGAGGCGCTCGAGGTGACCCGGACCGGACGCGAGATCGTCTCGCTGGTCTACGGCAAGTACCCCCATCCCTCGGCGATCGTCCCGGCCGGGCTCGGAACGAGTCTCGACCACGCCACCTTGAACCAGGTTCTGT
Organism: Nitriliruptorales bacterium; assembly: GCA_033722375.1. Taxonomy (GTDB): domain Bacteria; phylum Actinomycetota; class Nitriliruptoria; order Nitriliruptorales; family Nitriliruptoraceae; genus JAWVZB01. The sequence continues at coordinate 13,282 of JAWVZB010000001.1, forward strand.
CACGGATGGTGCGGCTGCTCGATTACGCGAAGAAGGTCGCCACGTTGTGGGACGATCTGGTCGAGTTCTTCCTCGAGGCCGATCCCGACTACCGGCTGGTCGGTGTTCGCCCCGCCAACCTCATCAGCACCGGCATGTGGGACGACCCCCGCGTCTACGACGCCACCTACGCGAACGCCGACGCGTGGGGGCAGCGCCGCCTCACGACACCGGGGGTGGTGATCGACGGCGAGCTGCGGACCACGAACCTGCGGCAGATCAACCTCGGGATCGAGGAGTTCGTCGACCACTCGTTCTACGAGCGGTGGGCCGACGACGACGAGCCCGGGGAGGCACCGGACGGGGCGCCGCTGAGTCCGTTCCACCCGTGGAACAAGCGCACCATCCCCCGTCCCGAGGCAACGAGCTGGCGGGACCGCTACTCCTGGTCCACCGCCCCGCGCTGGGACCGCGAGGCGATGGAGTCGGGACCGCTCGCCCGGCAGTGGATCACGGTCGCCGCGGGACTGGTCGAGACGGAGTTCATCCGGACGGCGCCCGGACGGCTCGAGATCGTCGTCCCCGAGAGCTCCCTGCCCGAGATGACGATCACCTGGCGGGTGCCCGACACGGTCAACGCGCTCGAGCGGATCCGCGCTCGTGCGACCCACGTGGCCTACTGTCTCATGGCGGGCTACACCTACCTCCTCGAGGCGTTCGACGCGTTCCGCAGCGGGGAGACCGAGATGGCCGCACCCTACGAGGTCACCGACGGGGTTGGGGTCGGCTTCTGGGAAGCGGGACGGGGAACGCTCACCCACTACGCGACGATCGAGGACGGCAAGCTCGCCAACTACCAGATCCTCACGCCGTCCACCTGGATGGCCTCGCCTCGCGATCCGTGGGATCTGCCCGGCCCCTACGAGGAGGCCGTCCTGAACACGCCCATCCTCGAGCACACCGAGGACCCGGACGCGTTCACGGGGATCGACATCCTCCGCACGATCCGGAGCTTCGATCCGTGCCTGCCCTGTGCCGTACATCTGCACACCGGCGGTGGCACGATCGTCCGGGATGCGACGAGCTGCGCGTGTGGTACGTCATGAGGGGCCGCCCGTGAGCACGGACGAGGAGGAGCCCGGCGACGAGGCCGGCACCTCGTCGGCAGGGTCGGGCGTGACCATGCGGCGCCTGTCGCAGGCGTTGGATTCCCTGGCCGAGGTGCAGGCCGACCTCGACGAGGAGCGGCTCCGCCGGTTCCAGGCGGAGGCACTCCTGGACCGCCTGTTCACGTCGATGTCGGATGCGGTGCTGGTCGTGGATCCACATGGCGAGGTCGTGCGGGCCAGTGGTGCCGCCCCGCGCCTGTTCGGTCGGCCCGAGGACGAGCTGATCGGATCCGTGCCGGAGGGGTGGTACGAGGACGAGGTTCCCCTCCGTCCCTGGGACCTCCTCGAACGCGCCCCGTCCGGGCAGTTGCACCTCGAGACGGTGGTCCAGCGACCGGATGGCAGCAGCCGTGAGGTGAGCCTGTCCTGCACCGTGATCCGGGACCGCGACGGCAAGGTCACCGGAGCCGTACACGCAGCTCGCGACCTCAGCAACGTGCACTACCTCCTGCGTGAGGTCCGGGCGGCCGAACAGCGCTGGCGCCTGCTGGCCCACGTCGGAGCTCGACTGTCCGAGGCGCTCGATCCGGAGGACGTGCTCGGGGAGCTCGTGACCTACCTCGGTGGGGAGACCGAGCTCGGTGTGGCGCTGCTGTTGACAGACGACGGAGTGATCGAGGTCGTGCATCTGTCCCCGGACGTCCCGGACGGCGAGGTCCTCGACGGGCTCGTCGGGACGGCTCCGTCGGCCGGTTCCAGCCTCGCGGCGGTGCTGGCGGACGGTCAGACGGTGCATGCCCCCGCCCCACCCTCCGACTTCCCGCTCGCTGGGCCCGCCCTCCCGGCGATGGCATCGGCGGCGGTGCTCCCGCTCACCGCCGACGACCGGACCTTCGGGGCGATGATCGTCGCGTCACCGGAGGCGCGTGCGGTGCGGGAGGAACACGTGGACCTCTTCGAGGAGGTCGCCGCACGGATCGCCCTCAGCATCGCGAACGCGCGCTTGCAGCGTCGGATCATGGAACACCGTGCCGAGCAGGAGGCGGTGGCGTACCGCGACCGCATCCTTGAGGCGATCTCGCACGAGATGAAGACCCCGCTGGCGGTCCTCACGGGCCAGCTCAAGCAGCTCAAGACCGCCGGCGGGTCCGTCGAGCCCGCCGCGCTCGAGAAGATCGTGGCCAGCGTCGATCGACAGGTCATCCGGCTCCGGCGGCTCGTGACGCAGTTCCTCGACTACATCCGGGTCGAAGCCGGGCATGAACTGGCGGTCAGCACCCGTCCCGTCGACGTGCGCTCGCTGGTCGAGACGACCGCCGAGACGGTCGCAGACGAGGGTCGGCTGCGGCTCGACCTCCCCGCCGACCTCCCTCCCGCGGAGGCGGACACGAACCGGCTCGACCTGGCGCTGGCGAACCTGATCTCGAACGCCCTGAAGTACGCGCCCTCCTCCACCCCGGTCACGGTCACCGGTCGCGAGGCGGGGCGACACGTCGAGATCAGCGTCACCGACGAAGGGCCCGGCATCCCGATCTCCGAACAGCCGCGACTGTTCGACAAGTTCGCCCGTGGATCCGAGGAGAGTGGGGTCGAAGGGAGCGGCCTCGGGTTGTACATGACGCGCCAGATGATGCACAGTCAGGGTGGCGAAGTACGGCTGTCGAGCCGCCCCGGAGAGGGAAGCCGGTTCACGCTGGTGTTGCCACGCTCGGACGTTGAAGACGAGGGGGACAACGATGAGCAGTGACCACGATCGGCGCGTCCTGCTCCTGCTGGTCGACGACGAGCCCGAGATCCGCATGCTCCTCCGCACCATGCTGGGGGTGCGCAACTGGAACGTCGACGAGGCGTCGTCCGGCCCTGAGGCGCTCGAGAAGTGTGACGAGGACGGCTACCGGGCGATCATCCTCGACCAGCGGATGCCGAGGATGACCGGCCTCGAGGTCGCCCGGGAGCTCCGCGACCAGGGCAACGAGACCCCCATCGTGCTCTTCTCCGCCTACCTGGAACCCGACGTGGAGGCGGGCGCCCAGGAGCTCGGCTTGCCAACGGTGCCGAAGGACGACTTCGACCAGCTCTTCGATGTTCTGGAGCGTCTCGTGCGTGCCTGAGTCGTGCGACTCAGGACCGGTGGGGTGGGCTCGGGGCCGTGAGCCGCGCCACCTCGGCGTCGATCCTCGCGAGCAGGTCGGGGACGAGCGCCAGGGCGTCCGCTGATGGTTCCGCCGCGAAGCCCGTGTCGATGGGTTCGACCTCGAGGACGCAGGTGTCCTCCGGCAGTGCGCCGTAGTAGGCCGTGATCGCCAGGATGTGATCGAGGTCGATCACACCGGAGACGCTCTCGCCGAGCCTCGCCTGGAGCTCTGCTGGATCCGGCCCGTCACGCTGCGGAGCTCGCCATCGGATCGTGCCGGGCTCATCGCCGCGCGGGTGGCACGCCACGATCAGGAGGGCGTCCGGAGCCAGCTCCTGGAGTAGGTGAACCACCCGGTGCGCGGCCACGGTGACCTCCTCGACGTGGACCCCGGCCGGCAGGACCCGTTCGCGGCATCGGCGGGCCACGAGGGGGCCGAGGTCGAGGTCACCGGCCCACGGGATCCCGACGCCGGCGATCAGCAGCGATACTTCGTCGGTGGTCGTTCGTGGCATGTGCCGACCTTAGGTCGTCGGCCCGCTCTCGGGCGCGGCGGTTTCGCGACAACCGACCTTCGTGCAGACCGACCCACGTCTGACGGTCACTACCCTGGCGAGGCTCGCCCCCGGCGAGGCCCCTCGTAGTCAGGAACAGGTCGACGGTGACGGATCAGGGACAGCACTCCGTCTCGGCACGGCACGCCCACCTGACGTTCGTGCCGGGGGAGCTCGCACCGGCCTCCGGAGCGTTCGTCGTCTGGGGGGTTGACCATCCGGATGAGGCTGCGCTCGAGCTCGGGTTCCCGGCTGGCGAGAAGGGCCGGCTGCGGACGGTCGTGCGGGGCGACGACGGCCGGCTGGAGCGTCGTGACGTGGACGGTCGCGTGATCCCGCTCGTGCCCATCCTGCGGGTCCTGGCCGCGATGCCGCCGGGTTCGGATCATGCTCCGTGGCAGCGGCCGTCGGACAGCGTGCTCGCCTGGAGCGTCGCGGCGAAGCTCGCGCTCGAGTTCGTGTCGGCCGGACGCGTGGTACCGAGCTTCCAGGCGGATCAGGGCGGCGACGAGGGACGCGCGATCTGGCGCTGCGTACCGACCTCCGACGGCCGGCTCGCCCACCTCGCCGAGGCGATGCCGCTCGCCGCCACCGCGTTGCGGAGCGACGAGGACGACGCCACGGTCTGGGTACCGCTGCGCCTCCTGCGATCCTTCTGCGACGCGGTCGCGGACGCGTGTGGTCGCGCCGGGAGGCGGCCCGAGGTCGATCCGCGCCGGCGCGGGGCGCGGCGCCCGTGGGAGGAGATGTGGGCCGACGCGCTCGCGAGTGCTGATCCCACGGTGTCCCGGCTGCGGATGGATTCTGGAGAGCTCGCGGACGCCGTGCAGGACTGGGCCAGTCCCTACCTGGGCCGCCGCGAGGGACGGTCGGTGCAGCTGCTGCTGAAGCTGGAGCCGCCGGCGACCGAGGACGGGTCGGTCGCCCCGCTCGAGGTGCCGTCGGGGGAGTGGCGCCTGAGCTTCCATCTGCGTTCCATCCTCGACGAATCCGCGGTGGTGCCTGCCGGAGACGTCTGGGGGGCGGACGGGGTGGTCGAACTCGCCGGCAAGCGGGTGCACGACGCCGCCGAAGTGCTCGTGCGTGCTCTGGCTGGGGCGGCCCGGCTGTTCCCCCCTCTGGAGCCGGTCCTCTCCGATGCGTCGCCGACGGGTATCGACCTGTCCGGTCCCGAGGTCGCGCAGCTCTTGACCGGCGACCTCGATGCCCTGGTGGATGCCGGCATCGCCGTGCAGATCCCACCGGAGCTGCGACAGGCGGACGACCGCCGCCTACGGATCCGCGCCCGGATCGGCAGGACCACCGATGCTGACATCGGCTCGCTCGCGGACGCCGGGTTCTCCCTGCCCGACCTGACCCAGTTCGAGTACGAGCTGGCTATCGGCGACGACGCGCTGACCGAGGAGGAGTTCGCCGAGATCGTCAAGGCCAAACAGCCACTCGTGCGCTGGCGCGGCCAGTGGGTGCGGGTCGAGCGTGACGAGGCCGACCGGCTCGCAGCGATCGCGGGAACCACCGGCACCCTCGACGTCACCGAAGCGTTGGCGGCGGCGTTGGCGGGCCAGCGCCGCGACGACGAACTCGGACTCGTGGACACCGTGGCGTCGGGCGAGATCCTGGCGCTGGTGGAGCGGCTGGTGCAGGAGGGGGCGGACCTCGACGACCCCAACCTCGACGGCATCGACGGTGACCTGCGCGACTACCAGCGACGCGGCATCGCCTGGCTGCAGCAGCTCGCTGCCCTGGGGCTCGGCGGGGTGCTCGCCGACGAGATGGGGCTCGGCAAGAGCGTGCAGGCCATCGCGCTCATGACCGCGCGGCGACAGGACCGTCCCCACCTGGTGGTGTGCCCGACCTCGGTCGTCGGCAACTGGGAGCGCGAGATCGCCAAGTGGACCGGTGACTTCCCGAGCATCCGCTACCACGGGCCCGACCGCCCCAGCACGATCCGTGCCTTCCACCCCGGCCACATCACGGTCACGACCTACGCGCTGCTGCGGCGGGACATCGACCTGCTCGAAGCCGTCGACTGGGACGTGGTGGTGTTCGACGAGGCGCAGAAGATCAAGAACGCCGAATCCAAGGGCGCGAAGGCCGCGCGGGCACTCGACGCCCGGGTCAAGATCGCGATGACCGGGACGCCGATCGAGAACCGGCTGTCCGAGCTGTGGGCGATCATCGACGTGACCAACCCGGGGCTGCTCGGATCCCGGCGGCGCTTCAACGAACGGTTCGGCGTGCCCATCGAGCGTTGGCACGACGCCGAGGCCGCGGAGCGGTTGCGCCGGCTCATCGCGCCGTTCGTGATGCGCCGCCTCAAGTCCGACCCCGAGGTGTCGGTCGACCTCCCCGAGAAGCAGGAGATCACCGTCCACTGCTCCCTCACCCGCGAGCAGGCGTCGCTCTACCAGGCGGCGGTGGACAAGGCGTTCTCGGGGGAGGGCCTCGGCGCCACGACCTTCGAGCGGCGCGGGCGGATCCTCGCCCTGCTCACCGCGCTCAAGCAGATCTGCAACCATCCGCGCCAGTACCTGCGTGACGGCAGCCGACTCCAGGGCCGGTCCGGGAAGCTCTCGCGGGTCACCGACATCCTCCAGGAGGTGGTCGCCTCGGGCGACCACGCGCTCGTGTTCACCCAGTACAAGCAGATGGGCGATCTGCTCGTCGAACACCTCGAGTCGGCCCTCGACCTGCCCGAGGTCCCGTTCCTGCACGGCGGCACCGCCATGTCGGCGCGGGAGGCCATGGTCGATCGGTTCCAGGAAGCTCCGGATGCCCCGCCGATCCTGCTCGTGTCGCTGCGGGCGGGGGGCACCGGTCTGAACCTCACCCGCGCCACGGAGGTGATCCACTACGACCGCTGGTGGAACCCCGCGGTCGAGCAGCAGGCCACCGACCGCGCTCATCGCCTCGGACAGACCCGCCCCGTCACGGTCCACGCGCTCGTGACCGCCGGGACCGTCGAGGACCGCATCGCCGAGCTCCTCCAACAGAAGAAGGATCTCGCCCGGCAGGTGGTGGGCGAGGGTGAGGCATGGATCACCGAGCTCGACGACGACGATCTCCGCGAGCTGATCGCGCTCAACGAGGAGGATGTGGAAGACGAGGAAGAGGCGGTGGCGTGACCGGGGTCGAGGACGAGACCAGGACGGCGTGGCCCGAGCGGTGGCTCGCCGGTGTCGGTGGGCAGCCGGACGGGTCCGCGGCCGAGCGGTTGTCCCGCGGGCGGTACTACGCCAGCCGCGGTGGCGGCTCCGACCTCACGATCGAACCGGGTCGGCTGTCGGCGCGGATCCCGGAAGGGCGGCTGCGGCCCCGGCTCGCCACGGTCGACGTTCCCGAGCTCGACGAGCAAGGCCGTTCGGTCATCGTGGACGTCCTGGCGTCCGAGGTCCGCTTCCTCGCGGCTGCCCTCGAGGGCGAGCTTCCTCCCGCGCTCGCCGAAGCGCTCGCCGAGCGAGGCGTGGACCTGGTGCCGTCGAGAGACGAGATCGAAGAAGCGTGCACCTGCGGCGAGCGGCGCATGCCCTGCAAGCACGTGGCCACCGTCCACCACGCCTTCTCCGACCGGTTGGAGGAGGATCCACTGCCGCTGCTGAAGCTGCGGGGACAGGATCCGACGTCCCTCCTGGCGACGCTGCGCGAGCGCCGGCGGGGCGGGGCGCCTCCAGCTGGCACGATCCAGATCTCCGAGCTCGGGGACACCGACCCCAGCACGGCGCGGGGCGATCTGGAGGCGGTGACGCTGCATCCGCGGCAGGTGGACGATCCCGGTTGGCTGCTCGCGCACCTCGGGGAACCGCCCGGGGTCGAGGAGCTCGAGCGCTTCGAGGAACGCATCGCCGACGCGGCTGACTTCGCGTGGCGGATCGCCGCCGGCGAAGGCTCGGAGGTCGCCGACGAGGAGCTCCTGCTCGCCGAGCTCCGGGCGCAGCGGGTGTCCGGCGCCGGCAAGGTCGCCGACGCGTTGGGGTGGGATCGCGAGCAGACACGAACGCTGCTCGATGCCTTGTTCGAGCGGGGCGACGTGCTGCGCATGGGGTCCGGCGAGGACGCCAAGTACCGCGCCGCCGACTAGCGGAGCCCTACGAGTCTGCTTGCTGGATATGTCCTGCGCCCGCACGATTTGTGCAGCAGGCTCCTAGACCAGGTCGGTGGGGAGCTCCACGATCCGTGAGCGGAGGTACTCGCCGAGCCCTTTCGCTTGCGGGTCGATCCGCGTCGAGGCCGACACGCCCATGCCCAGGAGCCCCACCACGACGAAGTTGAGTGCGTTCAGGTTCGGCAGCTCGTAGCGCTGGACGTCGAGCTCCGCGGCGTCGGGCACGAGCTCCCGGAACCGGTCGACCGTGAGGAAGTCGCGGAGCCATGGGTACGCGTCGGCGCTGCGGACCCACACCCCGACGTTGGCGTTGCCGCCCTTGTCGCCCGACCGCGCCCCGACCACGCGCCCCAGCGGGACGGAGCTGGTGCCACCGGAGTCCTCCGACGTCGTCTCGGGTTGGTGCGGGGCGCCCGGGGGTTCGGTCCGCGCGGGGTTGCCGCCCGGGGTCTGGGCGATCTGGGTCTCGTTGCCGTCCGGTCCCACGACGACCTCGGTCACCTCGTCCTTGGGGATCAGGGCCGGCCAGTAGACACCGAACGGGTCGGCGTCGTCGGGCGGGGCGGTCATGGTGAACCCGGGGTAGCTCGCCAGCGCGATCTCCACGACCGGGCCGGAGAAGCCCCGGCGGCCGATCCGGTTGGGGTCGCTGTGCTTGACCACCAGGCGGAGCTGGGCGATCGCCTCGGCGTTGCGGTCCGCGTCGTCATGGTCGGAGCGGACGAGCTGCCACTCGGCGTGGTCCAGCTCGTCGAGTGGGAGCTGGTCTTCCAGTGTGCGCTGGACCAGATCTGCCTTCGCGTCGACGTCGAGGCCGGTGAGCAGGAAGGTCATCTCGTTGCGGAACCCGCCGAGCGTGTTGATGCAGACCTTGAGCTGGTCGGTCGGTGGCGTCCCGCGAACTCCCGTGATCGCCACCTGGTCGTCGCCGACCTGCTCGAGCCGGATCGTGCCGAAGTCGGTGGTCACGTCGGGGTTGAGGTACTCCGGCGCCCCGATCTCGTAGAGGAGCTGGGCGGTGACGGTCCCGACGGACACCTCCCCGCCGGTGCCGGGGTGCTTGGTGATCACCGACGAGCCGTCGGGATGCACTTCCGCGATCGGGAAGCCGGGGTGCTCGAGGCCGTCGACCTCCTGGAAGAACGAGTAGTTGCCGCCGGTGGCCTGTGCCCCGCACTCCAGCACGTGGCCGGCGACCACCGCTCCGGCCAGGGCATCCCAGTCGTCTCGCTCCCATCCGAACCGCCAGGCGGCCGGCCCGACGACGAGCGACGCGTCCGTGACGCGGGGCGCGATGACGACGTCGGCGCCCTGCTCGAGCGCCGCGGCGATGCCCCACCCGCCCAGGTAGGCGTTGGCGGTCAGTGGCGGCATGTCGTTCGAGGAGAGCGGGGCGCCGGTGTCGAGGTGGGTGAACTCGTGGCCATCCTCCTGGAGCTGTTCCAGGCGGTGGAGGAGGTCGTCGCCCTCGATGTGGGCCACGCGCAGATCGACGTTGCTGTTCGCAACGAGCTCGCGGGTCGCATCCGCGAGCCCCGAGGGGTTCAACCCGCCCGCGTTGACGACCACCTTCACCCCCCGCTCCGCCACGAGCTCGATCGCGTCCTCGAACTGGCGGCGGAAGGTCTTCGCGTACCCGGTCGAGGGGTCCTTCTGCTGTCCGCGCCAGAGGATCAGCATGGTCAGCTCGGCGAGGTAGTCGCCGGTGACGACGTCGACGGGGTGCTCGCCCTCGAGCTGCTCGCGGAAGGCGTCGAAGCGGTCGCCGTAGAAGCCAGAGCAGTTGGCGATGTGCAACACGTCGTCGGCCACGGTCCCTCCGGCGTCCGGCTGGTCGGTGTGACGGCTTTCAACGGACGGGCTGGCGAATCTAGTGTGGATGTACCTCACCCGATCCCGGAGTTCCCATGCCGCGCATCGAGATCAACGGCACCAGGCTCTACTACGAGGACACCGGCAGCGGTGACGAGACCGTGTTCTTCTCCCATGGCTTGCTGTGGGACGGCCGCATGTTCGGGCCGCAGGTCGAGGCGCTGTCGGACCGCTACCGCTGCATCACCTACGACCACCGCGGCCAGGGCCGCAGCGAGGTGCCGACGGAGTCGTCGATCCCGATGGACCTCCTGGCCGCCGACGCGGCCGCCCTGATCGAGGCGCTCGACGCCGCGCCCTGCCACTTCGTCGGCTTGTCCATGGGGGGGTTCACCGGCATGCGGGTCGCGGCGCGACGGCCCGACCTGGTGCGCTCGCTCGTGCTCATGGAGACCTCTGCCCGGCCGGAGGAGCCGCAGAACCGGGTCAAGTACCGGCTGCTGGCGCAAGCTGCGCGACTCGCCGGGACCGGCCCACTCACGGGTCAGGTCATGCCGATCATGTTCGGGCAGACGTTCCTGGACGACCCCAGCCGGGCACCGGAACGCGAGCAGTGGAAGACGATCCTCGCGGGGAACCGCAAGGACATCTACAAGGCGGTCAACGGCGTCATCGAACGCGGCAACGTCGAGGTCGAGGTTGCGCGTATCGAGGTTCCGACGCTCGTGATGGTCGGCGAGGAGGATGTCGCACAGCCGCCGGAGGAATCGGAGCTCCTCGCGTCCGCCATCCCGGACGCCAAGCTGGTCCGCATCCCGAGGGCGGGACACACCAGCACGATCGAGGAGCCGGCGTTCGTCAACCAGGAACTGCAACAGTGGCTCGAGACCCACAGGGAGGCCTGACATGACACACCACGAGGACGGACACGTCGACATCGACGCGCTCTTCGACGTCAGCGGCAAGGTCGCCGTCGTCACCGGCGGCTACCGGGGCATCGGCCGCATGATCACCGAGGGGCTGTTGAAGGCAGGGGTCCGGTGCTACATCACCGGCCGCAAGGCCGACCAGCTCGAGGAGGCCGCCGAGGAGCTGTCCGAGTTCGGTGAGGTCGTGGCGATCCCGGGTGACCTCTCGGACGAGGCCGGCTGCAAGGAGTTCGCCGCCGCCGTCGCGGAGCAGGAAGACGAGGTCCACATCCTCGTCAACAACGCGGGTGCGGCCTGGGGGGAGTCGATCGACGAGTACTCGGAGTCGGGCTTCGACAAGGTGCTGGCGGTCAACGTCAAGGGCGTCTTCATGATGACCAAGTCGTTGCTTCCGCAGCTCCGTGCGGCCGGTACCCACGACGACCCTGCACGGGTCATCAACATCGGATCGATCGACGGCCTGAGCGTGCCGGCGCTCGAGTCGTACGCCTACTCCGCGTCGAAGGCGGGGGTCCACCACATGGGCCGTCACATCGCGAGCCGCCTGGCCGAGGATCACATCACGGTGAACGCGATCGCTCCAGGGCTCTTCGAGTCGAACATGACTGCGTTCATGTTCGACGACCTGTCCGAGAACGCCGAGGAGATCTTCCCCCTCCAGCGCACCGGCCGCCCCGACGACATGGCCGGTGCGGTGCTGTTCCTCGCTTCCCGGGCCGGGTCCTACGTCACCGGGGCGGTGATCCCCGTCGACGGCGGCTCGGCGACGCTCCGCTGAGCTCACGTGGTGCCAGTTCCCCTGACGCTGCGTGGCGTGCGACCGGTGTCCGTCGGGTGGGCCTCCCACCGCCGGCCGAATAACCACCACGGGGTACCGTTCGGGTGAGCCAGACCCTGACCTGATCCTCGCACGGAACGGAGTCCCCGATGTCCGCGCCCACCCGCATCCGATGGGTGCTCGCACTCACGGCGACGATGCTGGTCGCCGTGACCCCGGTCGCCCACGCCTACGTCGACCCCGGCTCCACGAGCCTCATCTTCTCCTGGATCGTCGCCGGACTGGCCGCAGCGGGGATGACCCTCCGGATCTTCTGGAGCCGCGTTCGGAGCTTCTTCAAGCGGAGCGACGACAGCGGAAGCGCCGACGAGGAGCGCCAGCCGACGAAGGTGGCCACCGACACTGACTGACGGCGCACCGTGACCAGCGACACCAGCCCCCCCACCCTCCACCCTGCATCGTTCCGCGATCCGGCCGGGTTCCTCTACGAGCGTGACGGGGTGCTCCTGCGCCAGGTCGATGGCTCCTACGCCGACGAGTACGACCGGCTCCTCGACTCCGGGCTCTACGACGACCTGACCCGCGACGGTCTGCTCGTCCCACACGAGGAGGTCGACGAGGAGCTCGCCGCTGCTCCGGGCGCCCACCGGGTGCTCCGACCGCAACGGCTGCCGTTCATCTCCTATCCCTACGAGTGGTGCCCGGCCCAACGGCGGGATGCAGCGCTGCTGACGCTCGAGATCCAACGGCGGGCGCTCGACCACGGCATGACGCTCCGGGACGCCTCCGCCTACAACGTGCAGTTCCGGCACGGGGAGGCGACCCTCATCGACACGCTCTCCTTCGGGCGCTACCGAGAGGGCGAGCCGTGGGTCGCCTATCGGCAGTTCTGCCAGCACTTCCTCGCCCCGCTCGCCCTCGAATGCCACGCGGACGTCCGACTCGGCAAGCTCCTGGCGACCCACATCGACGGTGTGCCGCTGGACCTCGCCTCCGAGTTGTTGCCCTGGACGACCAAGCTCCGGCCGGCGCTCTTGACCCACATCCACGGGCAGGCGCGTGCTTCGCGCACGCGCGCGGCCGACGTCGACGAGGGCGGCAGGACGGCCCGCTTCTCGGAACGAGCGACCCGCGGGCTCGTCGAAGGGCTGGCCAGCGCGGTTCGGAAGCTGCGGTGGGATCCCGACGACACCGTCTGGGCCGGCTACTACGAGGAGGCCTCCCACTACTCCGAGGAGGCCATGGGCGCCAAGGCCGCCACCGTCGCCGACTGGCTGGACGAGCTCGCGCCCGGCACGGTCTGGGACCTCGGCGCCAACACCGGCCGGTTCAGCCGGCTCGCGGCCGAGCGGGGCGCACACACCGTCGCCTGGGACATCGACCACGGCGCGGTCGAGCGCGCGTGGCGGGAACGCGAGGCGGTCGAGGGGAGTGGAGACCTCCTGCCCCTGGTTCTCGACCTGTCGGCACCCTCGCCCGCGATCGGATGGGCGAACGCCGAACGGGCGTCGCTCGTGGATCGGGGCGCCGTCGACGTCGTGATGGCGTTGGCGCTCGTCCACCACCTGGCGATCGGCAACAACGTTCCGCTCGACCGGGCGGCGGCGCTGTTCGCCGACCTCGGCCGTCACGCCATCGTCGAGTGGGTCCCGAAGACCGACGAGAAGGTCCAGGTCCTGCTCGCCACCCGCGAGGACGTCTTCGAGCACTACACGCTGGCCGACTTCGAAGCGGCCGTGGCCTCGTTCTTCGACATCCGCGATCGACTCGAGCTGCCTGGGGGCCGCGAGCTCTTCCTCCTGGCGCGCACTACGTGACCGACACCCACGGAACGAGCCTGCTGGAGCGCCTGCCGGTCCACCCGCTGATCCTCGCCGCCTACCCGGTGCTCTTCCTGTGGGCCCACAACGTCGACGAGGTCTTCTCCGAGGACGTGTGGCCGATCCTCGCCTGGGTGCTCGCCGGGGCAGTCGGCATGTGGATCGCCGCGTCGTTCGTCTACCGCGGTGTTCGTCGGGGAGCGCTCCTGACCTCGTTCGTGGCGACGCTCCTGCTGTCCTACGGCCACGTCGCCGGCGAGTGGGTGGCCGGGGTCGGGATCGGTGTGGTCGTGCTGCTCGTGCTGGTGGCAGCAGCCGCACTGTGGGTGATCGGGGACGGGGCGGTGCACGTGGTGACGGGCATCGCCAACGTGGTCGCCCTGGTGCTGCTCGTGGTGGGGGCATGGCCGCTGGCGGGTGAGGCGGTCGAGGCGGTCGGGCGGGGCGATGCCGCCCGCGCCGAGCTCGCAGCCGTCTTCGACGGGGCGCCCGATGGTCCGGTTCGCGACATCTACTACGTGGTCCTCGACCGCTACCCGCGTGCCGACACCCTGGAGGAGCTCTACGGCTACGACAACAGCCAGTTCCTCGGGTTCCTCGAGGCGTCGGGCTTCCACGTCGCCGACGACAGCCTGGCGAACTACCCCAAGACCGCCCACTCCCTGGCGGCGTCCCTGAACATGACCTACCTCGACGAGCTCGAGGAGACCGTCGCGACCAAGGATCTCGACGACTGGGGGCCCGTCTACCGGATGCTCGACGACCACCGCGTAGGACAGCTCCTCACCGACGCCGGTTACGAGTACCTCCACCTCGGCACGTGGTGGCAGCCGACGGCGGAGAGCGTCCTGGCCGACCGGATCCTGACGCGCAACGCCGGCTCGGAGTTCGGTCGCCTGTTCGCGGAGACCACGATCTGGCCTGCGGTACAGGAGGTCCTCGGCAGCGACGAGCCACTCAGCAACCGCGAGCAGCTCTTCGCGTTCACCGAGCACCAGTTCGACGTGCTCGACCGACTGGCCGACGACCGTGGCAACCCGGCGCGCTTCGTCTTCGCCCACCTGACGGTGCCGCACGAGCCTTACGTGTTCGAGGCGGACGGGACCTACGTGCCGGCCGAGGTGGAGGCCGCACGCAGCCGCACGGAGCGGTTCGTCCCGCACCTCGAGTACGCCAACCGACGCATCCGCGGCTTCGTCGAGGAGCTCTCCAAGGGGCGGGCGGACGACGAGCAGCCGATCGTGGTGGTCCAGGCCGACGAGGGGCCGCATCCCCGGAGCCGTGTGGCGGCGGGTCCCGACTACGACTGGCTCGGCGCCCCGCTGTCCGACCTCCGCGAGAAGCTGCGCATCCTCAACGCCTACCACCTTCCCGGCGTCACGGACGACGAGATCCCCGAAGGGATCACGCCCGTCAACACGTTCCGGCTGATCTTCAGCCACTACTTCGGCGCGGACCTGCCCCTGCTCGAGGATCACGTGTACGTCTTCCCCGACGAGTCCCACCTCTACCGCTTCACCGAGGTCACGGACCGCGTTCGCGAGTAGCCGCCCCAGCGGGTCCCCCCGTGCAGGGGGGAGCGAGTCGGCATAGCCGACTCTGGGGGGGGTTGTGATCGAGATGGGGGGTTGTCGTCGCGGGGGTGGTGGCTGGGTTGTGTGGGGGGCTCCCCCCTAGCCGAGGGGGGAGCGAGTCGGCGGAGCCGACGATGGGGGGTTGTCATCGAAAAGGGGTGCCCCGGCCGCAGCGGAGGGGGTTGCTACGACCGGGGCGTGCGCCAGGCCGGGGGGCGACCGGTCCCGACGCAGGTGTGGTTCGTGGTCAGCCGGTCCCAGGACGGGTGTCGAGCGTCACCCGTAGTTCGAGCTCGTCGCCGTCGCGGATGACCGTGAGTTCGACGGTGTCGCCCGGTCGGTGTGTCCGGATGACACCGGCGAGCTGCTCCATCGACTCGATCTCCTCTCCATCCACTGCAACAACGATGTCCCCCCGGTTTAGTCCCGCGTCGTGGGCAGGGGTGCCCTCGACGACCTCGGCGATCACCGCGCCCTCGGACACGGGGAGGCCGTACAGCTCGGCAACCTCTGGTTCGACCGTCTGGCCCTGGACGCCGAGGAAGGCGTGCTGGACCTCGCCGGTCTCGATGAGCTGGTCGGCGATGGAGCGAGCCGTGTCGATCGGGATGGCGAAGCCGATGCCGTCGTTGCCGCCGCCGGCGGACACGATGGCGGTGTTGATCCCCATGACGGCGCCGTCACCGTTGACGAGCGCCCCGCCCGAGTTCCCGGGGTTGATGGCCGCGTCGGTCTGGATCATGTCGACGAGCGGCGACCCCGGCGACGCCACCGTGCGGTTGAGCGCGCTGACGACACCGGCCGTCACCGAGCCGTCCAGGCCGAACGGCGAGCCGATGGCGACGGCGGTGTCACCGACGGCGGGCTCTCCGGTGGCGAACGCCGGTACGGGGAGGTCGGCCGCATCGACCTTCACGACCGCGATGTCGGAGGTCGGGTCGGTGCCGACGATCTCGGCGTCGAGCCGCTGACCGTCGGGAAGGGTGGCCGCGACGTCTCGGGCGCTCTCGACGACGTGGGCGTTGGTGAGGAGGTAGCCGTCGGAGGTGTAGACCACCGCGGAGCCCGAGCCGGTGCCACGGGGACCGCTGACATCGAGGCGGGCGACCGATGGCCCGACCTGGGCGGCGATCGCCGCGGTGAGCGACTCGCCCGCGTCGAACGTCACCGAGGCCGGCTGGGTGGCGGCGGGATCGGCGTCAGCGTCGCCGGCCAGACTGACCGGAACCGCGACGCCAGCCGACGCGAGCCCTGCGACGAGAGCCACTGCGGCGTACTGGCGCCAGCCGAGCCGCGTGGTTACCGCCTCGTCGGGCGGCGACTGCGGAGTCGGAGGGCGCGGGGCGGTTGCGCCCCGCTCGGCGTCGGCCGTCGGAGCGGAGCCTGCGGCGGGTGCGTGTTCGCGGATGTTGCCTTCGCGCATGGAAGCCTCCTCGGGAGGGGTTCGGTGCCTGTCTGCGACGTCGCTGGCGACGGTACGAACGGCTCGTTCAGCACTCGACGGACAGCGGGTAAGGATTCGGTAAGGATCGGGTCAGGACCCGCCGGGAGGCGGGCTCGCACGAGGACCTCGGGATTACGCTCGCGAGGTGGGGGTGATCCCGTTGACCGAGGATGCGACGACGCTGCTCCTCGTCGAGGACGACGACGGCATCGCGAAGCCGCTCGCTGCCGCGCTCGAGGGAGCCGGCTACGGCGTGCGGCGGGTCGGGTCGGGGCGTGATGCCCTGCGAGAGCTGGACGGGACCGTGTCGGCCGTCATCCTCGACCTCGGACTCCCCGACGTCGACGGGGTCGAGCTCTGCCGCCGCATCCGTGAGGAGCACGGCTCCGAGCTGCCGATCCTGATCCTCACCGCCAGGGGTGGGGAGACCGACGTGGTGGTCGGGCTCGACGCGGGCGCCGACGACTACGTCACGAAACCGTTCCGGCTGGCCGAGCTCCAGGCTCGGCTGCGGGCGCTCCTGCGGCGCAGCGATGCCACGGCCGAGGGCGACGGGGAGGTGGCGCAGGACGTCCGGGTCGAGCCCGGTCCCCGTCGGGCGTTCCGGGGGGACGAGGAGCTCGAGCTGACACCGACGGAGTTCGACGTCCTGCGGACGCTCGTCGCCGCGGCGGGTGACGTCGTGCCCCGGGAGGAGATCATGCGCCGGGTCTGGGGGGAGAACTGGTACGGGTCGTCGAAGACGCTCGACATGCACGTGTCGGCGTTGCGGAGGAAGCTCGACGACGACCCTTCCGCGCCCCGCTACATCGCCACCGTGCGGGGCGTGGGGTTCCGCTTCGAGACCGGCGACGACACGTGAGACGGCGGCTGCTGTGGTCGGCGGTGGCGATGCTCGTGGCCGCGCTGCTGCTCTTCGCGTTGCCCCTCGCGGTCGTGGTGCGTGGGTTGCTCGTCGACCGCGCACTCGATGAGCTCCAGGGACGACTCGAGCAGGCGGCACTGCTCATCGACCAGCGCGCCCGGACCTGTGGGGAGATCCAGCTCTTCGTTGCGGCCGCCGGCGGGGAGACCACCCGGTTGACGCTGTGGCGGGACGGCGAGGTGATCGCGGCGTCGAGCGGGCAGCCGACCGTCGTCGCCGACGAGCTGACGGAGGCTCGCGCGGGGCGGATGGGCCGCAGCTACGTCGCCGACCGACTGGCCGTAGCGACGCCACTGGCGACGCCGCGGTGTGGTGGGGCGACGGTCCTGCGCGCCACGGAGCCCGCTGCGGGGCTGGAGCGTTCGATCCGGAACGCGTGGCTCGCGCTCGGCGGCGTCGGACTCGCGGTGCTGGCGTTGGCCGCGGGGGTCGCGATCTGGCAGGGACGTCGTCTGGCGCGGCCCTTCGAGCGTCTGGCGGGGGACGCGCGTCGGCTCGGTGAGGGCGACTTCAGTGTCCGGCCGGAGCGTTCGGGACTCCCGGAGGCGGACGCGATCGCCGAGGCTCTGGACACCACCGCCGATCGGCTCGGCCGTGCGGTGCAGCGGGCACGTGCGTTCACCGCTGACGCGTCCCACCAGCTCCGGACCCCTCTCACGGCGTTGCGTCTCCAGCTCGAAGGTCTCGCCACAGCCGGGGCGGATCCGGGGGCGGTCGCGGCAGCGCTGGAGGAGGCCGATCGGCTCGAGGCCACGATCGACGAACTGGTGGCACTGACGGACGTCGAGGGCCCCGAGATGACCGTCGACCCTGCCCTCCTCGTCGAGGAACGAGCAGGGGTGTGGCGGTCGCTCGCCGAGGAGACCGGACGCGAGTTCAACGTCGAGGTGGTGCCGTGCAACGCGGTTCGGGTGCGCCCCGCCGCGGTCGGACAGGCGCTCCAGGTCCTGCTCGACAACGCTTTCGAGCACGGAGAGGGACCGGTCACGGTGCGTGTCGGTCCCTCCTTGCCGGACGACGAGGACGGCGGGGTGCGCATCTGCGTGCTCGACGAGGGCCCCGGCATGTCGGGGTCTCCAGCCGGACGCCGCGAGGCCGATCGGGGAGGGGGGCCGCTGCCCCTGACCGGTGGGCGCGGCCTGGTGCTGGCCCGGAGCCTCGTCGAAGGGGAAGGAGGACGGCTCGTCGTGGGTTCCACGGGATCGGGGACCCGCGCCTGTATCGTCCTGCCCGTCGCCTGATGAACCCCACGAACACGCCCATCCGTTGGTGGGCCATCGTGAGCATGCTCGCGGTGGCCCTGGCGACGCCTGCCTCCGCACACGACCGCTCCGAGGACGAGATCGCCGAGGAGATGCATCGGACGGGCCAGCAGGCGTCCGAGGTCGCCGACGATCTCGCGATCACGACCGAGCGGATCGCCGCGGCCCGCGAGGAGCTCGCAGTCCTCCAGGACCGGCTGGCCGCGCAGCGGGGGAGGCTCCAGGTGCTCGAGGGCCAGTTGGCGCTGGCGCAGGAGGGTCTCGCTGCCGCCGAGGTACGTCGGGAGGCTGCCGAGGAGAACCTCGCCCAGGCCGAGCGTCTGCTGCGGTTCGCGGAGGAGGAGCTGGCGGCGGCAGAGACGCGGCTGCAGAACCAGGTGGTGGCGGCCTACAAGTACGGAGTGGCGGGGCGCAGCGACTGGATGCTCCAGGCGGTGCGCCAGGCTCGTGATCCCAACGACCTGGTGTCCAACATCTACAAGCTGCGTTCGGTCGTCGAGCACCAGGACACGATCGTCCACGAGGTCCTCGAGCTGCGTCAGGAACGGGAGGACCTGCTGGTCCGGGCCGAGGAGACCAGGCGGCAGACCGAGGAGGCGCGCGATGATGCCGAGCACACGCTCGCCGTCGTGGCGAGTCTCCGCGACGATGCGAAGCGGGTGGCCGAGGAGATCGCACGGGACGAGCAGCGGCAGCAGGCCGTCCTGAACGAGCTGCAAGCCGACGCCGCCGCCTACGAGCAGGTCCTCGAGGAACTGCGGGCGCGGCAGGCGGCGCTCGAAGAGGAGCAGGAGGCGGCCCGAGCCCGGCGGGTGGCTGCCGGGGGCGCGGTCTGTCCGGTCGAGGGCGCGAAGGCGGGGCGGGACTTCACCAACGACTGGGGCTACCCGCGGCCGGGGGGACGTCGCCACGAGGGCACGGACATCTTCGCGAGCCGAGGCACGCCCGTCTACGCGATGTACGACGGGACCATCAAGGAGCTGCGACGCGTCGACACGGGGATCGGCGGGCTGTTCGTGTCGTACTGGGTGGCGCCTGGTGAGCACTGGTACAACGCCCACCTCGACACGGTCGCACCAGGCATCTCGGTCGGGGACGCGGTCGCTGCCGGGCAGCAGATCGGCACCGTCGGCAACAGCGGGAACGCGCGCACCACGCCACCGCACCTGCACATCGGTCACTACTTCGACGATGTCGCGGAGAACCCCTACCCCGTCCTCGCCGACGCCTGCCAGTAGCCGGCGGCCCCGAGCTCCACGGGACGCCCGGGTTCAGGCGAGGTCCTCGACGACGCACCGCGCCGCGTTGTGCCCGGCAGCCCCGATCACGGAGCCTGCCGGGTGACAGCCGGCTCCGCAGGCGTACAAGCCGGCCACGTCGAGCCGGTACGGCACCCGTTGGTCGAAGGCGAACGTGTTGTCGACGTGGAAGATGTTGCCGCCGGTGATGCCGAAGTGGCGCTCGATCGCCTGTGGGTGGAGGACCTGGCGGTCGACCACCAGCTCGGCGACGCCGGGGGAGAACCGTCCGACGAGCTCGAGCAGGTGATCCGCGTAGCGCTGGCCGACCGTGTCCCAGCCCCCCTCGACGCGGTTCGGCACCCACTGGACGAACAGCGCTGCCGAGTGGTGACCATCCGGGTCGCGCAGTGATCCGTCGACGGCGGTGTGGATGTAGAGCTCGATGGCCGGCTCCTCCGGGAGCCGTCCGTCGAGGGCGGTTCGGAAGGCGCCGATCATGCCGTCGATCGGCTCGTCTTGCCAGGGCAGCAGGTGGATCGTCGCCCCGTGCACGTTGCGCCCGTCGCGATCGGGGAGAGCGGGAAGATCCCGGAGCGCCAGGTTGACCTTCAAGGTGGTGCCGGGCCGTCGTGCGTAGTCGTCGAGCCGCCCCGCCAGCGACGGCACGAGCCGGGCGCCGACGAGGTCAGTGAGTCGCCACGGGTCGGTGGCGACGACCACTACACGCGCCGGGATGGGCTCACCGTCCGCCACGATGCCCCGGACCGCGTCATCCTCGACCAGGACGGCGGACACCTCGGCGCTGGTCACGATCTCTGCTCCGGCGCTGCGGGCGGCATCAGCGAGCGCGGCGCTCACGGTGCCCATGCCACCCTCCACGACCATCCAGGTCCCGTCACTGTCCGGCAGGCGCGCCGAGCTGTGCACCAGGAGGTTGTGCCCCGTTCCCGGCGTGTCCCAGGTCCCGTGGATCCCCGGGAAGCCGTCGGTGACGGCGTACATCGCCATCAGCAGCGGGCTCGTGAAGCCGTAGCTCCTCAGATGGTCCCCGACCGAGCCGCGCACGAGGCGGAGGAAGCGCGCACGGAGCTCGGGGCGGACGTAGCGCGCGGCCGTCTCCTCCACCGTCGACGGCGGTGCGAGCCAGGCAGGGGCGAGATCGTCGCGGAGTGCGGCGAGGTCGGCCTCGTACCGCTCCACCGCTGCGGCCTCGGCGGCCCCGAACCGCTCCTCGATCTCGGCTCGGTTGCGGTCGGGGTCGGAACCGAGCGTGAGCGCACCCCCGTCCAGCAGCGGGAGGTGGTAATGGGGGTCGCGGCGGATCAGCGGGAGGTCGAGGTCGAGGAGCTCCAGCAGCTCGGGCGGCATGAGGCCGAGGAGGTAGGCGCCCGTGGAGGCCCCGAGTCGCGGTACGGCAGCGAACGGGTACTCGGTCCGTACCGCCCCGCCGACGATGTCGGCGCGTTCGAGCACGGTGACCGACAGCCCGTTCCTTGCCAGCAGGGTCGCTGCGACCAGACCGTTGTGGCCTGCGCCGACGATCGCCACATCACGTTCGTCTTGTCCCGTCACGATCCGTCCTGCCGCTTCGCGCGCCTCGCGGCGCTGCATCCGACATACTGGCAGCGGCAGAACGGTATTGGGGGACGACCCGTGCGACCGAGAACGGCTGTGGGTCTGCTGCTGGCGTGGGCGCTCATACTGGTGGGCTGCTCGTCCGGCAACGGTCAGCCGGACAGCATGGTGCTGAACGTGATCATGGCCGACGACTGGGCCAGCACCGAGCCGGTCACGACCGCGATCCGGTCCTTCGAGCAGGACCATCCCGGGGTGCAGGTCCGGATGGAGGGGCTCCCGTTCGCCCAGATCGCCGATGCCGTCGAGTCCCGGAGGGCAAGCGGCGCGGCCGTTGACGTGGCCCAGTGGCACGCCTTCGCCGCAGCCGCGCTCGGGATCGCCGAACCTCTCGACGACCTCTGGGACGAGCACCTCGATCGTGCCGACTTCGTCCCCGGCGCCGTCGAGGACGTGGAGTGGGCGGGGCGTCTGTACGGCGTTCCGCTCGACACCAACGCACTCGTCCTGCTCACCAACGCCGATGCGCTCGAGGGGGCCGGTTTCACCCCCTCGGAGCTGGACTCGGTCGACGTGCTCGCTGACGCGGTCCGTGCGGCCGCGTCCCGGAACGAATTCGGTCTGGCGTTCTCGAACTCGAGCTGGTCCACCTATGGGTTGATCCGTGCCCACGGGGGTGAGGTGGTGGAGATCGCCGACGACGGCAGCCCGACCTTCCTGCTGGACAGCCCCGAGGTGATCGAGACCTTCACGTTGATGGAGTCGCTGGTCTCGGACGGCAGTGCGGCTGGAGCCTCCACCCAGGACGTCTCCACCGATTCGTTCGCGCTGTTCCAATCGGGGTCGTCAGCGATGCACCTGTCGGGAACCTGGGATGTCGCCGCGATCCTCCAGAGTGACGTTCCGTGGGAGCTCGAGGTCATCTCGCTGCCGACGGTCGAAGGGCGTGACGCTGGGACCGTCATCGGGGGCTCGAGCCTGTTCATCCCGACGGGTGCGGAGCATCGCGAGCTCGCCTTCGAGTTCATGCGCCGCCTGATCCGGCCCGACATCGGACTGGCGTTGGCGGAGCAGGAGGGACGCATCCCGACCCGGACAGACGTGCTCGAGGACCCCTTCTTCGACTCTCCGGTCTACGCAACCGTGCGGGAGGCCCTTCCCACGGCCTCGGCGATGAAGCTCATCGCCTTCCCCGAGGCGTCGCAGGCGTTCAGTAACGCGATCCAGGACGTGCTGACCGGCGCGGCGGGGGCACGGGAGGCACTCGAAGAGGCCCAACGCATCGCGATCGAGGCGGAGGGATGAGCGACGACACGCCGCGTCGATCGGGGGTGTGGGAGCGTCTCTGGCGTGCGGCTGCAACCGTCCAGACCTCGCTGTTCCCGCGCATCCTCCTGGCGTTCCTCGTGGTCCTGGCGGTCAGCTCCATCGTCACCCTGCTGCTCGAGAACCGGCTCACGCGTGATGCGCTCCGCGAACAGGCGGCGTCGCTGTTGGCCAACGACCTCGAGGTCGTGGCTGCCCACAACGTGTCGAACCAGACACGTCTCGCAACCCAGATCCGTACGGTGGCGGAGACGCTGTCGCTCGACCTGGATCGGCCGGGTGCACGGCAGCGCCTGATCGAGGCGATCACCCAGCTCCAGCGGTCAGCCAGCCTCTCGCTCGTGAACGTGTTCGACCCGTCGGGGAACCTGGTCGCCCAGACCGGAGAGGAGCTCGCCCCACCCCCACCGCAGGCGTTCGAGGAGCTGCTCGCGAGTGACCTCGAGGGCGTCGTCCCCACCGTGGACGGGGGCTGGGTGCAGATGGTCGCGACCGCCGTCGGGCGGGGCCCGGAGCCCTACATGCTCGTCGCCGGAGAATGGTTCGGGGACGCCCGTGCGTTCGAGCTGCGCAACCTGACCGGCATCCAGGGGGTGCTGCTGGTCGTCGACGGCGAGGTCGTGGGCGCGACCTCGATCGGCCTCGAGGCCGGGACCCCGCCGGGGGACATCGGCATGATGCGTGAGCCGCAGGAGGTGGCACTCCAGGAGGGGGAGGCGCTCCTGAGCTACCACCCCGTCAGTCGGTCGTCGGCCGTCTGGGGAGCCGACGCGTCGGTCGGACTGCTTCTGCCGTCCCCACTGGGGCGATTGGACGCGTCGTTGTTCCGCAACCGGCTCGCAATGGTCGTGATCCTGATCAGCGTGGCCGGCGTTCTGGCGTGGCTGTCCACACGCCTCGTCATCCGCCCGCTCGAACGCCTGGCCGAGACCGCCCAGCAGATCTCTCGCGGCGATCTTGCCGCGACGTTCGAACACGAGGACGCCGACGAGATCGGCGTGCTCGCCGATTCCCTCGAGCGGATGCGGCGCACCTTGTTGGCGCAGCTCGAGGTGATCGGACGGCAGGCGCAGGCGCTGCAACGGGCGACCGAGCGGGTCGTGACGGTCCAGGACGAAGAGCGACGCCGGCTGTCGCGGGATCTGCATGATGGCCTCCAGCAGCGCCTCGTGATGCTCCGTCTCGAGCTCGGTCGACTCACATCCCGGACCGACCCCGACGTCCGGCAGTCATTGGACGAGATCGCAGACGAGGTCGACCGGGTCATCGCCCTGCTGCGCGAGACCGGCCAGGCGATCTTCCCCTCGATCCTGCAGGACCGCGGCCTGAGCGGTGGCCTGCGGAGCCTGTCGGGCCGGAGCCCCGTTCCGCTGGAGGTGGACACCGATCCTGATCCGTTGCCGCGCTTCGCTCGTGACTTCGAAGCCAACGTCTACTTCATCGTCGCGGAGGCCGTGACCAACGTGCTCAAGCACGCGGATGCGACCCGGGTGGAGGCCCGGGTGGTGCTCGAGGCAGAGCATCTCGTCTTGGAGGTGACCGACGACGGCACTGGCTTCGACACGGCTGCGGCGGGCGGGTCCGGTCTGGCGCACATGCATGACCGTGCCCGGGCGCTGCGGGGCGAGCTGGCTGTCACCAGTGGTCCCGACGGGACGAGGGTCCGCGGCCGGTTCCCCGTTCGGTCAGTCCCGGCGACGGAGGAAGAACAGCACGGCGGCGACCCGGCGGTTGAGGTCGGACTCGTCCGTGAGCCCGAGCTTGCGGAAGATGGCGTTGGAGTGCTTCTCGACCGACCGCTCGGTGATGTGGAGCTCCCGGGCGATCGCGGCGTTGCCACGCCCTGATGCCATCGCGGCGAGCACCTCGAGCTCGCGAGGAGTCAGTCCGGCGATCTCGCTGGCGGTCCGGCGCCGCTGCGCCTCCATCAGCGCCTCGACGATGGTCGGGTCGAGGACCGAGCCACCGTTCACCACCTCGGTGATGGCCTGCACGAGCCGGTCGGCGTCCCCCAGCCGCTCCTTGAGCAGGTAGGCCGTGTGCTCGGCGCCGTCACCGAGCAGCTCGAGTGCGTACTCAGGATCTGCATGCTGGCTCAGGACCACGATGCCGATCTCCGGATCTTCTTTCCGCAGTCGCTTGGCGAGCTCGATCCCCTCGGTCGTGAACGTCGGCGGCATGCGGATGTCGAGCAGCACCGCGTCCGGGGAGTGTTCGTTCAGGAGGTCCAGCAACTCGTCCGGGCGGCCGGCAGTACCGAGGACCTCGATGCCCGGGGTCTCGTCGATGACCGAGCGGGCGCCCTCGCGCACGAGGTAGTCGTCCTCTGCGATGAGGACCGTGATGGTGTCGGGTGGCATGCGGGCAGGGTAGGCGTGCGGGGCGGACTGGCAGCGGAACACATCGGGAGGATGTGGTGGTGCTAGCACCACCTTGCGAAGAGGCCCGCTCACACACTGTCTCTTGCCGGCCGTTGCTTGTCATACTTGCTCCAAGCAAGAGGGCACGGCCCGAACGCCCGAATGTACGACAGAGGGGGAAACCCGGACCCGGTCGCCAACTCCAGGGGTGGTACGGCGATCGATCCCGTCCGGTCAGAACCCCGGACCTCGAGGTCCGGGGTTCTGCCTTGTCATCGGTCCGTCACGAATCGCGCCATGGCGAGGCCCGTCAGCGCGAACACGGCCGCTGAGGCGAGCGCGTTGGCCGCGACGCCGCCCTGCTCGTACAGCCACGGACCGGCGGCCGCGGCCACGATCCGGCCGCCGGACATCGACATCCCGACGAGGGCGAGGAAACGCACCCGGCCGGCCGGTCGGAGCTCCGTACCCAGCGGGATCGCGGCCACGATGGCGACCTCGAAGGCGAACAGCGCGAACGCAACGGCGATCACGCCGGCCACGAGCTTGGTCGAGGCCAGCGCCAGTGTGATCAAGGCAGCGACCGCGAGCGCGCACCCCACCAGGAACGTCCGCCGCTTCCCGAAGCGGTCGCCGACCGCGAGCGTGACGAACTCGCCGGCGAGCTCGGCCACACCGATCGCGATCACCCACGCTCCGATCCCGATCACGCTGAAGCCATGGACATCCTCGAGCCACGCCCCGAACACGACGAAGGTCAGCTCGGCGGCGGTCAGCAGCCCGGCCATCAGCGCCAGGAACGCGAAGGTCTCGCGATCGAGTCGCAGCGGTCCGCGCGCTTGCCCGGTCGCTTCCCGCGCCTCGAGCGACCGCCATGCCTGGCCGGAGAAGATCGCTGCCAACACCGCGCCGACGACGAACGGGGCGCGCCAGTCCCACGTGGCGATGAGCCAGCCTGCGATCGGGGCGCCGACCAACAGCGCCCCGGCGTAGACGAGCTCGAGAACGGCGAGCACCCGGGCACGGCGGTCGTAGCTGGTCAGGTCCGAGAGGTACGCCTGCGCGGTGGCGTCGAAGGCCAGCCGGGCGGCCCCGAACACGGCGAAGCCGACGAGCGCCACCGCGTAGCCCGCCGGAGCCACCACGAGTAGCGCGCCTGCCGTGAACAGGAGGAGCGCGACCGTCACGAGTCTCCGGGCGTCACCCCGATGACCGCCCGCAGCCACTGCCAACGGGACCATCAGACCGCCGACCCCGCGGGCAGACAGCAGGAGGCCTGCCTGGGCGAGGGAGACGTCGAGGCCCCGGGCGATCGCGGGGAGGAAGGGGAACGCCAGCCGCTCCATCGACACGAGCACGAGGCGCGTGCCCGCGAAGTAGGTCAGGGCGCGGCGTCGGTGGCGGTCGTCGTGGGTCATGGGCGCGGTCTACCACAGGCGACGAACTCTCCTTCGCGACCCAACCGTTCCGCACGTCGCAACGAACCAGGACGGGACCGCCCCGCCTCCGACCTGGAGCAGAGCTCGTGCGCATCGCCGTCGTCGGTACCGGCATCGCCGGCCTCGTTGCTGCGTGGCTGCTCGACCGCCGTCACGAGGTGCACGTCTTCGATCAGCGGGAACGGCTCGGCGGCCACACCCACACGATGACGGTGGGCGGTGGGCGTGCGCGGACCTCTACGTCGAACCTCGGTGTCGACGAGCGGGGCGGCCATGCGGTCGCGGTCGACACCGGCTTCATCGTCTACAACGAGCCCACCTACCCCGGACTGACCCGCTTGTTCGACGAGCTCGGGGTCGAGACCGAACCGAGTGACATGTCGTGGGCGGTGAGCTGCCGCCGCTGCAACCTCGAGTACGCGGGGAGCCTCCAGGGTGTGACCGCCCAGCCGAGCAACCTGGCTGATCCCTCGTACGTGCGGTTCCTGGCCGAGATCAACCGGTTCAACCGGCTCGGCCGGAAGCTGGTCGACGAGGACAGAACGGGGCGGCTCACGATCGGGCGGTTCCTCGACCGTGCCGGGTTCGGTCGTGGACTGCGCGACCACTACCTGCTCCCGATGGCCGCCGCGATCTGGTCGACGGGGGCGGGACGGATCGAGGACTTCCCCCTCGCGACGTTGTTGCGCTTCTTCCACAACCACGGCCTGCTCGGGGTCACCGGTCACCACCCGTGGCGCACGGTGACGGGCGGGGCCTCGACCTACATCCCCAAGCTCGTCGAGGGGTTCCGCGAGCGCATCCATCTCGGTGACGGCGTGGTCAGCGTCGACCGGGATCCCCACGGGGTGGATCTGCGACTCGCGTCCGGGGAGCGACATCGGTTCGACCGCCTGGTCGTCGGGGCGCACGCGGACCAGGCCCTCGGGATGCTGGCTGACCCGACCCGCCGGGAGAAGGAGCTGCTGGGGGAGTGGGAGTACACCGACAACGATGCGTGGCTGCACACCGACACATCGCTGCTTCCCAAGCGCTCCCGTGCCCGTGCATCATGGAACTACCTGGTGAACGACTGCACCGCCCCGGGCGAGCGGGTGAGCTTGAGCTACGACATGAACCGGCTCCAGAACATCGACACGCAGGAGCGGTACGTCGTCACCCTCAACCCCCCACGCCAGCCGAGCGCGGACCACGTCCTCGCGAGGATGAACTACCGCCATCCCGCCTACACCCCGGAGTCGGTGGCAACCCAGCCCCACCTCGACGAGCTCAACGGCCGGAACAACACCTTCTATGTCGGCGCGTACCACCGCTACGGCTTCCACGAGGACGGGGTCTGGTCCGCCCAGCGAGCAGCGGCGCACTTCGGGATCCGCTGGCCATGACCCCGCCATCCACCTCCGAACCCCCGGCCCACTCGCAGCTCCTCGAAGGAACCGTGCGCCACCGGCGCCACCAGCCGCGCGAGCACGCGTTCCGCTACGGGCTGTTCCACGCCCTCCTCGACCTCGATGAGCTCGATCGACTGGATCGGGAGATCGTCGGGTTCGGCCACAACCGTGCCGCGCCGACCTCCTTCCACGACCGCGACCACCTCGATGACACCGACGAGCCGGTCCGGAACAAGCTGGAGCGCTGGCTCCGACGCCACGGGCGGTCGCTCCCGGACGGACCCGTCCACCTGTGGACCAGCCTCCGGGTGCTCGGCTACGTGTTCAACCCCGTGAGCTGGTTCTTCTGCTACTCGCGGACCGGGGAGCTCGAGCTCGTCGTGGCCGAGGTGAACAACACCTTCGGTGAGCGCTACTGCTACTTGCTCGACGATCTGGAGGAACGGGGCGGCACGTGGCAGGCCAGGCGAACGAAACGGTTCCACGTCTCGCCGTTCCTGCCGGTCGACGGGCTCGACTACACGTTCCGGTTCCGGCCCCCGGCCGGCGACGGGCGGACGGTGGCAGCGCACATGGATGTCCACGGCGAGGACGGCGAGCTCGTGTTCGACGCCACGCTCGCCGAGCGTCCGGAACCGTTGACCACGGCGAGCCTGTGGCGGGCGGTCGTCCGCCACCCGCTCGTCACCGTCATGACCATCGCCCGCATCCACTGGCAGGCTGTGAAGCTGTGGTGGAAGCGTGTGCCGTTCTTCCGCAAGCCCGACGCACCCGACAACGGGCTCGACGGCGCCCCGCTGCCGTCCGAGAGCCCGAACCGACCACTGGAGAGAGCATCATGAGACGCTCACCGTCTGGACGTGACCTGTCCGCCGTCCGCGCCGCGTCCTCCCAGTTCGAGCAGATGACCGTCGGGCGGCTCGATGGGCCGCGGCCCGCCGGCCGCCGCCGCACCTTCGGGGATCCGACGTCGGAGCTGACAGCTGAGCTCGACGTCGCCGAGTGGGACTTCTTCCACCAGCTGCTCGCGGGCGGCTCGATCGGCGTCGGGGAGTCCTACATGGCCGGCCAGTGGCGCTCGTCCGACCTGGTCTCGCTCATCCGGATGGTCATCGCCAACCGCGATGCGCTGCGCAGCGTCACCCCGGCGGCCGTCGTGCGGGTGCTCGACGAGCGCATCCGCCATGCACTCAACGGCAACCGTCACCGCCAGGCACGTCGCAACATCGCCGCCCACTACGACCTCAGCAACGAGCTCTACGAGCTGTTCCTCGACGAGACGATGACCTACTCGTGTGCTTACTTCGAGGAGCCCACCATGACCCTCGACGAGGCGCAGCGCGCCAAGTACCGCCGCATCGCGGAGAAGGCGCATCTCCGGGGCGGCGAGCACGTGCTCGAGATCGGCTGCGGGTGGGGAGGGTTCGCCGAGTACGCCGCCACGACCTACGGCTGTCGGGTCACGGGGATCACGCTCTCGGAGGAGCAAGCGAGCTACGCACGAGCCCGCCTCTCCCGCGCCGGCCTCTCGCAGCTCGTCGACATCCAACTGGTCGACTACCGCGACGTCGAGGGCAACTACGACCGGGTCGTGTCGATCGAGATGCTCGAGGCCGTCGGACCCCGCTACCTCGACACCTACTTCCAGCGCGTCGACGAGCTGCTGGCCCCGGACGGGGTGGCGGTCGTGCAGGTCATCACGATCCCCGAGCAGCGCTACGGCCGCTACAAGCTCCGCCCCGACTTCATCCAGGCCTACATCTTCCCCGGCGGCCACCTGCCGTCCCTCGAGGCGATGACGGGTGCGATGGGCAACTCGTCCGACCTCTACGTCGACGACGTCGAGAACATCGGCATCCACTACGCCGAGACCCTGCGACGCTGGCGGGAACGCTTCCTGGGCAACGCGACCCAGGTCCGCCGACTGGGTTTCGACGAGCGGTTCCTGCGGATGTGGGACTTCTACCTCGCCTACTGCGAAGGGGCGTTCCTGGCCCGCTACATCAACGATCTCCAGCTCGTGCTCACCCGTCCGATGAACGCGACGCTCGGGACCTCCCCCTACGGCGCCGAGCACGCGCTCGCGTCGCAGGCTGGCGAGATCACCCTGGTGGAGGGCGTGGCGTGAACGTCATCGACGGCATCGTCGATCGTGGCGTTCCCGACCCGCTACTGCGGGGCGCCATCCGGTTGCTTCTGCGGCGTCGACGAGCGCGTGAGCTCACGGGCGGGCCGGAGGCGGTGCAGGCCCGGAAACGTCAGGTGATCGAGTCGGGTCGCCGCGGACCGATCGCGGTCCACACCTCGGACGCGAACGATCAGCACTACGAGGTGCCCACGGAGCTCTACGAGCTGATGCTCGGGGCGCGGCTCAAGTACTCCTCGGGCTACTGGCCGCCCGGAGTGGACGATCTCGACGCCGCCGAGGAGGCGATGCTCCGCATGACCGCTCAGCGCGCCCAGCTGGGCCCGGGACAGGACGTGCTGGACCTCGGCTGCGGCTGGGGCTCGTTCACGCTGTGGGCGGCGGAGCACTATCCGACCGCTCGGATCACCGCTGTCTCGAACTCGGCGACCCAGCGGGAACACATCGAGAAGGTCGCCGGGGAGCGGGGGCTCGACAACGTCGAGGCCCGCACGGTGGACGTCAATGATCTCACCTTCCGGGCCGACAGTTTCGACCGCGTGGTGTCGATCGAGATGTTCGAGCACGTGCAGAACCACGAACGGCTGCTGTCGCGGATCGCGGACTGGCTGCGTCCCGATGGCAGCTTGTTCGTCCACCACTTCGCCCACCGACAGGCCGCCTACCCGTTCTCGCGGGACGGTCGCGCCGATTGGATGGCGCGGTGGTTCTTCACGGGCGGGCTGATGCCGTCCGACGACTACCTCCTCCACCTCCAGCGGGAGCTCGTGGTCGAGGACCACTGGGTCGTCGACGGCAGCCACTACGCCCGCACCTGCGAGGCCTGGCTCGAGCGTCTCGACGCCAACCGTGGCCGCGTGCTCGACCTGTTCGCGGACGCGTACGGCCGCAGCGACGCCGAGGCATGGCTCCACCGGTGGCGAACGTTCGTGATCGCCTGTGCGGAGCTGTTCGCCTTCGGCGGTGGCGACGAGTGGTGGGTGACCCACCTGCGGATGTCTCCGCGCTAGCGGGCGGCGGTCGCTCGCTCCGACTCCGGCTCGTCACGGCCCTCCGCGCCCCGACCGCGCTTCCGAAGGATGTGGCGCATCCCGATGGCGTAGCCGATCACGGCGATCGTGGCGAACGAGAACCATTGGACCGCGTAGCTCAGGTTCTGGGTCGGATCCGCCGTCGGCAAAGCCGCCGGGATCGGCAGGTCCCCGGGCTGGTTCGGCTGCTGCGCCGTGAGTTGGATCAGGAACGGCAGCAGGGGGGTGTCGGTCTGTGCGGCGATGCGGTCCACGTCGGCGTGGAACAGGCGTTCCACCTCCCCCTCGACGGGATCGGTGGGAGCGAACCACCCGCCGTCGGGGTTCTCGGTCGAGGCGACAACGACCCCTTGAACCGTGGCCCGCAGGGGAGGGGCGGCCTCGGCAACCGGTGGCTCGTCGAGCTCGAACGGGACCCAGCCGCGGTTCACGAGGACCGCGCGGCCGTCGTCGAGCTCGAGGGGAGTCACCACGTGGTAGCCGCTGCGGCCGTCGTGTGACCGCGAACGCAGGAGCACCTCGTCGTCCGTGAGGTAGGTCCCCGCCGCGGACACCGGCAGGTACTCGATCTCCTCGATCGATCGTGCCGCGACTTCGGTCACCGGCACGGGTGGCTGCGCGAGTCGCTCGTCCAACTGCGCTGCCAGCGCCTTCTCCTCACCCCAGCGGTCGAGCTGCCAGAAGCCCAGCGAGACGAAGGCCACGGTGGCGACCACGACGAGGACGTGCCCGACGATCCAGCGGGGCGCGAGGAGCGGGTGACGTTCCATCGAGCGGAGCGTATCCGTGGGCTCCGTGCGCTCGAGTTCTAGAGTGTCGGGTGTGGATGCTGGGTTGCGGAACGCCGTCGCTGCGTCCCACTTGCATGCCGTCAGTCGCGGGACACTCGCACAGCTCCTCGAGGGTGCGAGTCAGGTGGCCGTTTCGGGTGGATCGATCACCCATCGTGAAGGTGACAGCGAGCCGCATCTGGAGCTCGTCGTCTCGGGTGCGATCCGGGTGTTCATCACGGCTCCGGATGGGCGGACCATGACGATCCGCTACTGCCGCCCCGGTGCGCTGCTCGGGGCGATGTCGCTGTTCACCCGCGACTTCCTGATGCCGGCCACGGCCCAAGCGCTCGTTGACAGCGAGCTCTTGCGCTTGTCCGTGAACCGCGGTCGGGCACTCGCGGCCGACCCAGAGGTGGCGCATGCCCTGTTGTGCGAGCTCAGCGAACGGGCCCGCGACTTCCTGCACGAGATCCCCGGCGGCACCTTCGCGACCGTGCGGCAGCGGGTCGTGCGGCACCTGCTCGACCTCGCCTCCGAACGGGTGCGGGACGTCGAGCCCGCAGCGCTCGAGGGTCGCCTCCCGGTCGTGAAGATCACACAGCAGGAACTCGCGGACGCGGCCGGCACCGTGCGCGAGGTGGTCGTGCGCATCCTCCGCGAGCTCCGCCACGAAGGGTTGGTCCGCACCGAGCGGACCGAGATCGTCCTCCTCGATCCGGCACGGATGATCGAGGAGGAGTGGAACCTGAGTTCCTGACACCACGGCGTTGACGTGGGATGGTGGCCCCCCACCGGGTGCGAGGAGGCACATGCGGACCCGAGGACGACGGCGGCCGCCCGCTGATGACGCTCTCAACCGCCTCGATGCCGATCTGGATGGGACGCTGATCCGCCCCGGCGATCCGGACTACGCGCTCCACCGGGCGGTGTGGAACGGGTCGATCGACCGGCGCCCAGCGTTGATCGTTCGCTGCGCCGGTGTCGCCGACGTCCAGGCTGCGGTGCGCTTCGCGCGGGAGACCGACCTCGAGATCGCCGTGCGAAGCGGTGGGCACAGCTTCCCGGGCCTCTCGGTCGTCGACGACGGTGTCGTGATCGACCTCGGTGCGATGAAGGGTGTGGAGGTTGACGCAGAAGCCAGGACTGCACGCGTCCGGGCCGGTGTACTCCTCGGCGAGATGGACCGCGCGACGCAGGCCGTCGGGATGGCCGTGCCGACCGGCGCGGTGACCCACACCGGCGTCGCCGGGCTGACCCTCGGCGGTGGCATCGGCTGGCTGATGCGGAAGCACGGTCTCGCGATCGACCAGCTCCGAGCGGCGGACCTCGTCACCGCCGACGGGGAGGTCGTTCGGGTGTCTGAGGAGCAGCACCCCGAGCTGTTCTGGGGTATCCGCGGTGGCGGCGGCAACTTCGGGATCGTGACCGACTTCGAGTTCGCCCTCAACCCTGTGGGGCCGACGGTGCTGTCGGTGTTCGCGTTGTGGCCGTTCGAACATGCTGAAGGGGTGAGCCGCTACTACCGGGAGTGGTCGGCTGCGGTGCCCGAGGAGCTGACGACGGCGCTGGTGATGCGCAGGGCCCCCGCCCTCGACATCGTCCCGGAGCACCTGCACGGGCAGCTCGTGGTCGGGGTCGTGGGCTGTTGGGCGGGCCCGCTGGAGGAGGGACTGGCGGTCGTCGGACCCATGCGAGCATTCGGGTCGTCGGCGGCCGACCTGACCGCCCCGCGACCGTTCGTCGAGCACCAGGGGCTACTCGATGCGAGCTTCCCCCATGGGGTCTGGGTCTACATGAAGGCCTGCGACGTGGTCGAGCTGACCGACGAGGTCATCGACGTGAGCATCGAGCACGCGGGGCGAGCCGTCTCCCCGAGATCCAGCGTCATCGCCTGGCAGCTCGGGGGCCGGGTCGCCGAGATGGATGGAGACGCGACGGCGTTCGGCAGCCGTGACGCGGGGTTCATCTTCAACATCTCCGGCATCACCGACGGTCCGGAGGACTTCGAGCAGGAGCGCACCTGGGTCCGCGACTTCTTCGATGCCCTGATCCCGTACCAGACCAGCGTCTACGTCAACTTCCTCATGGAGGGCGGGGAGGAGCGGGTCCGGGAGGCCTACGGGGCGCAGCGCTACGACCGGCTCCGCGCCCTGAAGGCGAGCTGGGACCCCGAAAACGTCTTCCACCTGAACCAGAACATCCCGCCCGCCTGACTGCCGCATCGGCGGCTCCGCCCAGAGGACGGGGCGGTTCGCCCGAGTGGACGTGTCTGCGCGCCGTGAACGCTCGTAGGGTCGCGACATGCGACCGACGATCCACCACCGCGACGGGCACCACGGCTGGGACCGTGACCGCGAGCCGATCCTCGAGGTCTCCTCTGGGGACGTCGTCGAGGTCCACACGATCGATGCCGCGGGGGGCCAGCTCGACGAAACCTCCGGCGCCGCCGACGTCGCCGACCTCGACGGGGAGCGGGCCAACCCGCTCACCGGTCCGATCCGGGTGGTCGGGACGCAGCCGGGGGACGTCCTCGCGGTGCACATCCTCGAGCTGCACACCTCCGGATGGGGATGGACGGCGAACATCCCCGGCTTCGGGCTGCTGTCCGACGACTTCCCCGAACCGCACCTGATCCACACGCGCTACGACGCGGAGCAGCTCGAGTTCGGCGACCTCGCAACCGCGCGCCCCGCCCCGTTCATCGGCACGATCGGCGTGGCACCGTCCGCGCCCGGCACCCATCCCGTCATCCCGCCCCGCACGGTCGGCGGGAACCTCGATCTCAAGGACGTCGGGCGCGACACGACCCTGCTCCTGCCCGTCGCCGTGGACGGGGCGCTCCTGTCACTCGGTGACACGCACGCCCTCCAAGGTGACGGCGAGGTCTGCGGGACGGCGGTGGAGACGCCCATGGAAGTGGTCCTCCGGGTCGACGTCCTGAAGGACCGCAGCGTGGAGAGTCCGCAGGTCGTGGTCCCCGAGCCGCTCCCGGTCCCGCACGGCCCGTACCACGTCACGACCGGCGTCGGACCGGACCTCATGACCTGCACGCGCGATGCCACCCGGGCGATGATCGACGAGTTGCGCCGGCGGGGGGTCGATCCCCGCGACGCCTACCTGTTGTGCAGCGTGTTCGGGAACCTGCGGATCGGCGAGGTCGTCGACGCCCCGAACTGGGTGGTGGCGATGGAGTTCCCGCTGGCGGTCCTGACCTGACACATCCTCCGGGGATCGCTCACGGGTTCGTCGCCCATGCGGTGCGCAACGTGCGACAGATCCTGCGTGGTCAGTCGGGCGGCCCGGCGGCGCCCATGCGGACGTCGGGCGCCCCGACCCGGGCGGCGTCCGCCGTGTGATCGTCGGGCTGGCGCTGTGAGTCCACCTCGGCGAAGACCCGGGCGAGGTAGTGCTCGACCTCGCGACGGATGTCCTCCTCGTCCCAGCCGAGCACGTCGGCCACGGTCTCGGCGATCGGCTGGGCCGCCGACACGCCACGGTCCCACGCTTCGATGGAGGTCCGGGTCCGCCGCGTGAGGATGTCGTCGAGGTGGAGGGCCCCCTCGTGGGTGGCTGCGTACCGCGCCTCCACCATGAGGTAGTCGTCCGCGCCCGGGATCGGTGCCGTCAGCGAGCGATCGTCCTCCAGCAGATCCAGGACCTCGGTCGTCAGCGTCCCGTAGCGCCGCAGCAGGTGTTCGATGCGGACCACGTGCAGTCCGCTGTCGCGGGCGAGCTTGTGACGCTGGTTCCATATCGCCTCGAAGCCAGGTGCTCCCACCACCGGGATGCGGTGGGTGACCGACCGCGGGACGCGACGGTGGAGGTTGCGCGCCACCGCGTCGACGGCGTCCTTGGCCATCACGCGGTAGGTCGTGTACTTCCCCCCGGCGACGGTGATCATGCCCGCCACGGTCTGCGCGACCGCATGCTCGCGAGACAGCGTGCTCGTGGCCTCGCTCTCGCCGTAGAGCAGCGGTCGGAGGCCAGCGAAGACGCCTTCGACGTCGTCCTCGGTCAGGGGCGGGGTGATGTGCTGGTTGACCTGCTCGATCAGGTAGGTGATGTCCGCACGGCTGGCCGCTGGGTGGGAGAGGTCCAGGTCCCAGTCGGTATCGGTGGTTCCGATGAGCCAGTGTCGCTGGTTCGCCCCCGCCGGCCACGGGATCACGAACAGGACCGATGCGTCGGTCCGGAACACCAGCCCGGCGTCGGCGTGGATGCGATCCTTGGGGACCACGATGTGGATGCCCTTGGACGGGCGAACCCGGATCCGGCCACGCCCCGCCATCTTCTGCACCTCGTCGGCCCAGACGCCGGTGGCGTTGACGACCTGGCGTGCCCGGATCTCGAGATCCTCGCCGGACTCGAGATCCCGAGCCCGGAGCCCGACCACGCGCTCGCCCTCGCGGAGCAACCCGATCACCCGGGTACTGGTGGCGACGGCGGCACCGTGGCTGGCGGCCGTGCGCGCGAGGCTCATGGTGTGCCGGGCGTCGTCGACCTGCGCGTCCCAGAACTGGATCGCGCCGACCAGCGCATCCCGTTTCAGCGCCGGGGCGATCTTCCGTGCCCCGGAGCGGGTGAAGTGGCGGTGGGACGGGAGCTGACGGGCGCCCCCCAGCGTGTCGTAGAGCACCAGCCCAGCACCGATGTAGAACCGCTCCCAGCCCCGATGGCGCAAGGGGTAGAGGAACGGGACCGGACGGACCAGGTGCGGGGCGAGCCGCTGGAGCATCAGTGACCGTTCCTCCAGCGCCTCCTTGACGAGTCCGAAGTTGTACTGCTCGAGGTAGCGCAGCCCGCCGTGGATCAGCTTGGACGACCGGCTCGACGTTCCGGCCGCGTAGTCCCGCTGCTCGATGAGCGCGACGTCGAGCCCTCGGGTGGCCGCATCCACAGCGATCCCGCAACCGGTGACGCCGCCACCGATGACCGCGACGTCGAACACGCCATCGCGCATGCTCGCGATCGCGTCTGCACGTCGCTGTGGCGAGAGTTGGTCCGCCGGCACGGGCACACTCCTCGTCGGGGCGGCAGCGTAGTGAGCGTCCCGGTGGCCGCTGACCACCCCGCCGATGCCACCGAACGAGCACCGATCGCGAACAGGAGCGTGGATGCGCACCGTGCTGGCGTTCGCGCTGCTGCTCGTGACCGTGGCAGCCTGCACCGACGGAACGCCGCCGGCCGGCGAACCGACGTCGACACCTGCGACCGCCACCACCAGCGACCCCGACCCGAGGGAGCCCACCATCGAGTCGATCCGCTACGCCCCCGATCACCCGTCACAGTTCGGGCAGCTCTACCTGCCCGACGAGCCCCGATCGACGCTCGTGGTGCTGATCCACGGCGGCTTCTGGTACGCCCAGTACGGGCTCGAGAGCGTCCAACCGCTGGCTCGCGACCTGGCCGACGGCGGCTACCCCGTGTGGAGCATCGAGTACCGGCGCGTCGGCGAGCACGCCGGCGGGTGGCCGGGCACCTTCGAGGACGTCGCGATGGCCATCGACCACGTCATCCAGCTGCCCGTGGCTCCGTCGCGCATCGTCGTCGTCGGGCACTCGGCCGGCGGGCACCTGGCCCTGTGGGCGGCAGCACGACAGCGCCTGCCGGACGGCCGGGTCGGGTCACAGCCGGCCGTCGTTCCCGACCAGGTCGTCGGTCTCGCTGCGGTGTCGGACCTCCGGTCGGCCGCTCGGCAGGGACTCGGGGCCGACGCCGTCGACAAGCTGTTGGGCGGGGCGCCGTCCGAGGTTCCCGAACGCGTCCGGGTCGCAGCGCCGATCGCGTCGCTGCCCCTGGGCGTGCCCCAGCTCCTGGTCCACGGCCGCCAGGATCGGCTGGTGCCCGTCGAGATGTCGGAGCAGTACGCCCAGCAGGCTCGCGCTGCCGGCGACCAGGTTCAGCTCGAGATCGTCGACGGCGGACACTTCGACATGATCGACCCCGACCACGCCGCCTGGGACACGGTGCTCGCCTTCCTCGAGGGGTGACCGACTCCGAAACGGGGCGCTGTACCCGTGACCGCGGTGACGACTTGCCCTGGCGACGGTGGGCCACGACCCTCGGAAGAGAGCGAGGAGATCCCTGTGTGCGGATTCGTGGGCGAGCTCCGCCTGGACGGCGAGTCGCCCGATCTGGCCGCCGTCGCCCGCATGGCCGCGACGATGTCCGACCGCGGCCCCGATGGCGAAGGGGTGTGGTCGCAGGGGCCCGTGGCGTTCGCCCACCAGCGGCTCAAGATCATCGACCTGTCGGAGCACGGGTCCCAGCCGATGCACGACGCGGAGCTCGGGCTCACGATCGTGTTCAACGGCTGCATCTACAACTACCCCGAGCTCCGCGACGAGCTCCGCGCCGCCGGCTACCGCTTCTTCTCCACCTCGGACACCGAGGTCATCCTCAAGGCCTACCACGCCTGGGGGGACCGCTTCGTCGAGCGGCTCCAGGGCATGTTCGCCTTCGTGATCCACGAGCGGGATTCGGGACGTCTGTACGCCGCTCGTGACCGGTTCGGGATCAAGCCCCTCTACTACACCGAGGATCCCCACCGCATCCGCGTGGCGTCGACGCTCCCCGCGCTCCTGGCCGGGGGCGGGGTCGACACGTCGATCGATCCCGTCGCCCTCCACCACTACCTCACGTTCCATTCGGTCGTGCCGCCGCCGCACACGATCATCGAAGGCGTCAAGAAGGTCCCGCCGGCCACGATCGTCGTTCTCGAGCCGGACGGGGCGCGCTGGGCCGACGAGTTCTGGCGTCCCGACTTCACCCGCGATCCCGATCGCGCCGACTGGACCGAGCGGGACTGGGAGGACGCGACGCTCGCGGCGCTGCGCAAGGCGGTGGAGTACCGCCTGGTCGCCGACGTGCCCGTGGGCGTGCTCCTGTCGGGCGGGCTCGACTCGAGCCTCGTCGTCGGTCTTCTGGCCGAGGCGGGCCAGAAGGGCCTCAACACGTTCTCCATCGGCTTCGAGGCCGCGGGGGGCGAGGAGGGCGACGAGTTCAAGTACTCCGACGTGATCGCGGAGCACTTCGACACCGACCACCACCAGATCCGGATCGGTACCGAGCGGAT
The DNA here is from genome assembly GCA_033722375.1 of Nitriliruptorales bacterium. Classification (GTDB taxonomy): domain Bacteria; phylum Actinomycetota; class Nitriliruptoria; order Nitriliruptorales; family Nitriliruptoraceae; genus JAWVZB01. The sequence continues at coordinate 52,061 of JAWVZB010000001.1, forward strand.
GTTGCCGGCGCTCGACGACGCCATCCGCGCCATGAGCGAGCCGATGGTCAGCCACGACGTCGTCGCCTTCTACCTGCTGTCCCAGGAGGTCTCGAAGCACCTCAAGGTGGTCCAGTCGGGCCAGGGCGCGGACGAGGTCTTCGCCGGCTACCACTGGTACCCGCCGATGCGTCAGGCGGAGGGGTTGGGCGTGGACGTGTACGCGCAGGCGTTCTTCGACCGCACTCACGCCGAGATGGCGCAGGTCGTCCAGCCGGAACACCTGATCGACGAGGACGTGTCTCGCGACTTCGTCAGGTTCCACTTCGGGCAGCCCGGCGCCGAGACCGCGGTCGACCGGGCCCTCCGGCTCGATGCCCAGATCATGCTCGTGGACGACCCCGTCAAACGCGTCGACAACATGACGATGGCGTGGGGGCTCGAGGCCCGCGTGCCCTTCCTCGACCACGAGGTGCTCGAGGTCGCGGCCCGCATCCCCCCCGAGCTCAAGCTGGCCCAGGACGGCAAGGGGGTCTTGAAGGAGGCCGCCCGACGCGTCATCCCCTCCGAGGTCATCGACCGCCCCAAGGGCTACTTCCCGGTACCGGCGCTCAAGCACATCGAGGGCAGCTACCTCGAGCTGATCCGCAGCGCGTTGAAGTCCGACGCCGCCCGGCAGCGTGGACTGTTCCGCGCGGACTACGTCGATCAGCTCCTCGCCGCCCCCAACGAGGAGCTCACGCCGCTGCGTGGCAACAAGCTCTGGCAGCTCGGTCTCCTCGAGCTGTGGCTCCAGGCACACGGCGTCTGACATGGCCGACAAGAAGCCGACCCGCCGCGACCCCCGCACCACCCGCGGCGCCGCACGCCAAGCCGGCAAGCCGACCGCCGAGGAGGCGCTGTCGACCCGGAGTTGGACCGACCGCCCCGAGCACCTCACCGGGGACCTCGACCCCGAGGTCGTGCTCGAGTGCGGCTGGGGTCGGCTCATCTTCGGGCAGACCTTCGCGGACCTCGAGCAGCTCACCGACGTGCTCGGCGACGAGGAGCCGGGCCGGCGCGACATCTGCCTCTACGTGCGCGAGCCCCACGTGCTCGTCAGCATGGCTCCGCAGGAGCTGTTCATCGATCCGTCGCACACCTACCGGCTGTGGCTGCATCACTACCGCCCCCGCCAGGACCCGATCCGAGGCGTCACCGTTCGTGAGCTGCGTGACGAATCGGACGCGGACGAGGTCAACCGCATCTACACGTCGGCCGGGATGGTGGTCGCCCCGACCGACGTGATGTGGGACAACCAGCGCACCCGGACCTTCGTCTACCTCGTCGCCACGGACGAGGACGGCGACGTCGTGGGCACCATCACCGGCGTCGACCACGCCGAGGCCTTCAACGACCCCGAGGACGGTTCGTCGCTGTGGTGTCTCGCGGTGGATCCGCAGACGACGCTGCCGTCGGTGGGCGAGGCGCTCGTGCGCACGCTGGCCGAGCGGATGAAGGCGCGGGGGCGCGCGTACCTCGACCTGTCGGTCATGCACGACAACACCCCGGCCATCGGGCTGTACGAGAAGCTCGGCTTCCAGCGGGTCCCGGTGTTCTGCGTCAAGCGCAAGAACCCCATCAACGAGCAGCTGTTCAGCCCGCCGTCCGCGGGCGGCATCGAGGATCTCAACCCCTACGCCCGCGTCATCGTCGACGAGGCCCTGCGTCGTGGCATCGCGGTCGACGTCGTGGATGCGGCCGCCGGTTTCCTCAAGCTGTCGCACGGTGGGCGGGAGGTGCTGACCCGCGAATCCCTGTCCGAGCTCACGACCGCCGTCGCGATGTCGATGTGTGACGACAAGCGGGTGACCCGCCGCATCCTCGCCGATACCGGCCTGCGGGTGCCACGCGGGCGATCCGCCAGCTTCGACGCCGACGATCGTGGTTTCCTGGACGAGGTCGGTGAGCTCGTGGTGAAACCCGCCCGAGGGGAGCAGGGGCAGGGGATCACCGTCGGCGTGCGCAAGCCCGAGGAGCTCGAGGACGCGATCGACCTGGCCAGGAGCTTCTGTCCGGACGTGCTGCTCGAGGAACACGTCGACGGAGACGACCTGCGCATCGTCGTGATCGACCACGAGGTGGTGGCCGCGGCCGTTCGCCGCCCCGCCCGTGTGGTCGGCACCGGGGACCGCTCGATCGAGCGCCTGATCCGCTCGCTCAGCCGACGCCGGGCCGCGGCCACCGACGGGGAAGCAGCCATCCCCATGGACGATCTCACCGAGGCCGCGGTGTCTGATGCGGGTTTCGACCTCGACGACGTGCTGCCGGAAGGCGAGGAGGTGGAGGTGCGCAAGACCGCCAACCTCCACACCGGAGGGACCATCCACGACGTGACCGAGGATCTGCATCCAGAGCTGGCCGAGGCCGCACGGACCGCCAGCCGGGCGCTCGACATCCCGGTCGTCGGGCTCGACCTCATCGTGCCGGAGGTCGACGGGACCGACTACGTCATGATCGAGGCCAACGAACGGCCCGGTCTCGCCAACCACGAGCCGCAGCCCACCGCGGAACGCTTCATCGATCTCCTGTTCCCGTCGACGCAGGCGTTGCCCACCGGCTGGGATCCCGCACAGTCGGGGCGAGGTCGCGACCACAAGCTCTGACGTCGCTACCGTCGCAGCCATGGATGCGAAGAAGCTCGAGATCGACCTCGACTACCTGCGCGAGGTCCTCGTCGCGATGCTGCGCATCCCGAGCCCGACGGGGCGCACCGACGAGATCATGCAGTACGTGGGCGAACGGGTGGACGAGCTCGGCCTGGACTTCGAGCTGACCCGGCGGGGCGCGATGCTGGCGTCTCTGGAGGGGCGTCAGAACAGCCCTGACCGCGCGGTGATGGTCCACACGGACACGATCGGCTGCATGGTCCGCGAGCTGAAGGACAACGGGCGGCTCGCGGTGGTTCCGGTCGGAACCCACAGCGCCCGCTTCGCCGAGGGCAACCGTGTCACGCTCTTCACCGACGACGCCGATCTCGTCTTCACCGGCACCATCCTCCCCTTGAAGGCCAGCGGCCACGCGTTCGACCACGAGGTCGATGAGCAGCCGGTCGCCTGGACCCAGGTCGAGGTTCGTATCGATGAGCCCGTCCGCTCCCGTGCCGACCTCGAGGAGCTCGGGATCCGCGTCGGGGATTTCGTGGCCATCCAGGCGCTGCCCGAGATCACCCAGAACGGGTTCGTCAAGTCCCGCCACCTCGATGACAAGGCAGGCGTCGCGGCGGTCCTTGCGGCTTTCAAGGCCCTGATCGACCACGAGGTGGAGCTCGAGGTCGGGGTGCACCTGCTCGTCACGATCTCGGAGGAGGTTGGCACCGGCGCGAGCCACGGGCTCAGCAAGGACGTCGCCGAGATGGTCTCGATCGACTCGGCGGTGGTCGCGCCGGGGCAGTCGTCCCGAGAGGACGCGGTCACCGTGGCCATGCAGGACCTCCACGGGCCGTTCGACTACCACCTGACCCGCAAGCTCCTGCGTCTCGCCAGCGCCTATGACATCCCCCACGAGCGAGACGTGTTCATCCACTACCGCTCAGATGTCGCGGCCGCGCTCGAGGCCGGTGCCGAGACCAGGGCGGCGCTCATCGGTCCCGGGACCGATGCGACCCACGGGTTCGAGCGAACGCACCTCGAGGCGTTGCGCGCGACGGCCGAGCTCGTGTGTGTCTACCTCCAGACCGACTTCACGTTCGGGACCTGGGACGCGCAGCGGCGTGGTCCGCTGAAGGACTTCCCGTCGTCGTCGGTCCAGCCGGCACGGCGCGATCCGAGCATCCAGGACACCCCCGACGACTGATCGTCGCTCACCGACCCGGCACGAGTACGGTCGACCGCGACGCTGTCCAGGAGGATGCCGTGGAGTTCGCGCTGATGATCGAGGGGCAGGAGGGGGTGTCGTGGTCCGACTGGACCGCGCTCGCCGACGCCGTCGAGGCCAACGGATTCGATGCGCTGTTCCGCTCCGACCACTACGTCGGCCTGATGGGTGACGAGACCCGGGGCTCGCTGGACGCTTGGGCGACTCTCAACGCGCTCGCTGCGGTGACGGACCGGATCCGGCTCGGCACGCTCGTGTCCCCGGTGACGTTCCGCCACCCTTCACTGCTGTTCAAGAACGCCGTCACGGCCGACCACGTGTCCGGGGGACGCATCGAGGTGGGCATGGGCGCGGGCTGGAACGAGCGCGAACACGAGGCCTACGGCTTCGACTTCCCGGAGACGGACGAACGCTACGACCTGTTCGAGGAGTCGGTCGAGATCGTCCGGCGCCTTCTGACCGAGGAAGAGGTCAGCCACGACGGTCCGCGGTTCACCCTCTCGGAGGTCAAGCCGTTGCCGCGCCCCGTCCAGGACCCGCCTCCGCTCGTCATCGGTGGGAGCGGTGGCCCGCGATCGCTGTCGATCGCGGCCCGGTTCGCCGACGAGTACAACACGCTCGGGGCGAGCCTCGACGACGTCCGGGACCGGCGGGGGAGGTTCGTCGATGCGTGGGAGGAGGCGGGGCGCGACGGCCATCCGCGGTTCTCGGTCATGGTTCCCGTCCTCGTCGGCGGCTCGGACGACGAGGTACGCGCTCGTGCCGAGGTCTTGCTGGACCGCCTCGGGCGCGACGCCGATGCGGGTGAGTTCATCGAGGAGCGCCGCGACAAGTGGGCGCTCGGAACTCCCCAGCAGGTGGCCGACACGATCGGTCAGCTCGGTGACGCCGGGGTGGACCGCGTCATGCTCCAGCACCTGGTCCACACCGACCTCGACAGCGTGTCCCTGATCGGAGAAGAGGTCATCCCGGCGGTCGGCTGACCATCGGGATGACCTGCCCCCCTGCCGCTCAGCCGGTGACGACGACCTTGGCGCGCATCCACGGGTGTGGACTGCACAGGTACTCGTACTCACCGGGCTCGGTGAACGTGTACGAGAACGTCTCGTGGTCGCCGAGCAGGCCGGAGTCGAACGACCCGTCGACCGCGGTGACGGAGTGCATGATCCCGTGGTCGTGGTTCGTCCACGTCACCGTCGTGCCGACCTCGACCTCGAGCACGTTGGTCGAGTAGTCGGCAGGGCTCTCGTCGAGCGCGAACTCGTCGTCGGCCCCCTCCTCCTGGAACTCCATGGAGCCCTGGAGGATCGACACCTGGGCGGTGGGGCCATCGCCAGCTGCTTCGTCACCACCGCTGTCCGGAGCCTGTGCCTCCTCGGGGCGCGTGATCTCGCCGGGTTCGACCTGCTCGAAGATCTCGGGATCCTCGGCACCGGTGATGACGATGTGGCCCGCGGCGCCCTTGTCGAAGGTGCGGGTCAGGGCGTGGTCCACGAGCACGATCGTCTGTGGCACCTGCCCGACCAGTTCCACCACGGTGCCGCCACCGGCTGGTACGAGCGTGGTCTGTGAGCCGCGGATCGGGTCGTTCAGCAGCGCCGCCTCCTGGTAGACCACGTCCCAGTGGGAGCCGATCGGGTGGAAGCTCGACAGCAGGTTCAGCCCCGCGTTGATGAAGTAGATCCGGGCGCGCTCGCCCACCTCCATCTCGAGGGCGTTGTCGCCGGCGATCGCGCCGACGGCGCCGTTGAACACGACGTGGGTGGGCAGCTCGTCGGTGAGTGCTGCCCGGTCAAGTGGCTTGACGTCGGCGTCGCTGTCCGCGAGGTAGTACTCGGACTGCACGACGTACCACTCCCTGTGGACCTCGGGGAGTGGGGTCGCCGGGTCGACGAGGATCCCGCCGTACATCCCGTGCGAGATGTGCGACGGCACGTCGCCGTAGGCGCAGTGGTACATGAAGAAGCCGGGGTAGAGCAGCCGGGCCTCGATGGTGCGGGTCTCGCCCGGGGCCACCGTGGTGTCCGCTGCGCCGCCGCCCTGGCCGGTCACGGCGTGGAAGTCCACGTTGTGGGGGTGCTCGTTGCCGGCGGGGTTGTGGATCGTGAACCGCAGCACGTCCCCCACCCGGGCACGGATCACCGGCCCGGGGGTGCCGACCACGAGCGTTTCTGGCCCGTCGGTGAGCCGGTAGCCCCACGTCTCGGTCTGCGTGCCGGCTCCCGGGTCGATCGTCGAGACGTTCTCGACCACCTCGAAGCTCACGTCGACGATGGCGGGGGTGGTGCGGTCAGCGGCTGGGGGCATCTCTGGCGCCACGGCGACGTTGATCTCGTCCGCTGGTGCCGGTGCCAGCGAGGACTTCGGCACCAGCTCGGGCAGCACGTCCTGGCCGGCGGCGAGCGGGTTCACCTGGTCGGTCGATGGAGCTGTGGGTGCCGGATCGGCCGCGGCCGGCTCGGGGACCGGCACCGGATCCGAGCCTCCGCTCACGAGCAGCGCCGCCGCCACGCTGAGTGTCACGGCCGCCACGAGGAGGGAGACCGCCCGTCCCGTCCCCAGGCCCTCTTGTTGGTGGGTTCGTTCGTCCGTGCGCATCAGCATGGCTCGCTCCTCACCGATCAACGTTGACTGCAGCACTCATACATCTGCAGGCTCCGCCTTCGGACCGGTTCGGCGACAGGGGCCCTTGGCACTCGAGCGTGGGCCGAAGGTCCCGAGCGGAGGGGCACTTCGTGTCTTCCTCGCTCGGCTCTGCGACCGGACCATGCATCGCAACGTTGATCACGGAGGTCCACGACGTGCAGCTCGAGCTCGGCAAGCGCGCCGACTACGCCATCCGGGTCATCCTGGACCTGGCCCGCCATACGGAACAGCGGAAGTCACGCGAGATCGCCCAGGAGATGGACATCCCGCGCTCCTACCTGCCGCGAATCCTCGCGATGCTGGTCGACGCCGGCCTCGTGGTGTCCCGCGCCGGGCCCGCCGGTGGTTACCGGCTCGCCGGTTCGCCGGCGACCATCTCGCTGCTCACGGTGGTGGAGGCGGCCGAGGGGCCGTTGCGCTCGACCGAGTGCGTACTGCGCGGAGGTGCGTGCCGGTGGAACGGTACGTGCGTCGTGCATGCCCCGTGGACGGAGGCGCAGGAGGCATTGCGTGAGCGGCTCGCGGCGACGAGCTTCGCCGATCTCGCCGCCCTCGGAACCACCGCAGAGGTGAGCGCGTGACGGTGGTTCCACTCTCCAAGCGCCCGTCGAACGGCGCCGCCAGCGATCCGGGACCGCCGTTCGGTCACCTGATGCCGCCGGTCGTGCTTGCCGGCGTCTCGGCGGTCGCCGCGATCATCTGGATCGTCGCCGGTGACGTCCTCCCCGGCGGGCGGTGGGTGGCGATCCACCTCTTCACGCTCGGGGTGCTCACGCCGCTGGTCGCGACCTTCTCGCTGCACTTCGGTGCTGGCGTGCTCAACGCCACCCGGCGCTCGACGAGGTGGATGCTCGGCGGACTCGCTGGCGGTGCCGCGATGGTGCTCGTGGGCCTCCCTGGCGGGTGGCCGTGGTTGATCGCCGGCGGGGCGACGATCGCGTCCGCGGCGGTGTTCACGGCCTACCTCCGCCTGCGCCGGATGCGGAAGGACACCGAGCAGGATCGCTTCCGGTTCGTCGTCCGGGGCTACGAGCGAGCGCACGGTGCCTTCCTCCACGGGGCACTGCTCGGGGCGCTCCTGGGGATCGGTGTGCTGCCGGGGGAGTGGTACTGGGGCGTCCGTGTCGCGCATCTGCACGTGAACGTGCTCGGGTGGGCGGGCGTCACGCTGCTGGCGACCTTGGTCTTCTTCGGCCCGACCGTGTTCCGCACCAAGATCGCTGACGGTGCCGAGGACCGAGCCAGGAGCGCGGTCCGCGTCGGCGCGACGGCGGTCACGGTGGCCGCCGTCGCGCTGATCGCCACGGGGTTCGGTGGGGTCGCTGCGACCGTGTCGCGTCTGGTGGCGGCGGTCGCGCTGGCTGTCTTCCTCGCCGGCGCCGCCCAGGTGGTACGCCCCGTCCTGGTGGCGTCCCGACGGGCGTGGGAGCGATCGCTCTCGACACTCCTCATCCGTGACGCGGCTGTCTGGTTCTGCCTCGGGATCGCGATCGACGTGGCCGCCGTGGCCTCCGGCACCTGGCGGTGGGTCGATCCCGCCGGGCTGGCCGTCCTCGTGGGTGGCCTGGTGACCGCGATCCTCGGCGCCGTGACCTACCTGGCACCGATGGTGCTCGTCGTCGGCGCCGATCCACGTCGGTGGCTGCGTGAACGGATCGAAGCCGGAGCGTCGGGGCGCGCCTGGATGATGAGGCTGTCGGTCGGGGCGATCGTCGGGACGGCGGCTGCGGGTGTTTCGCTCGGCGAGATCGGCTCGGTGGTCGCAGCGGCCGGATGGGCCGGTGTCATCGGAACGCTGGTTACCCAGGTCGGACTGGTCGCCTCCGGGGTCATCGGCGCGGCGCGCACGCCCCGATCAGTCGGTTGACTGGACACCTGAGGCGGTGAGGGGCAGCTCCAGGACGAAGCGGGCGCCGGACCCGTTGGGGGCGTCGGTGACCGCGAGGCCGCCGGCATGGGCTTGCGCGATGCGTCGGGAGATGGCGAGTCCCAGTCCGAGTCCGGATCGGGCATGGTCCCCGGTGACGTAGTGCTCGAAGATCCGTTCCGCGTCCTCTGGGGCGACCCCGTCGCCGCTGTCGGTGATCCACAGGAGTGCCGCGTCGTCCTCGGTGACGACGTCCACGTGGATCGGCTCGTCGTCGGGTGAGTACTTGTCGGCGTTGTCCAGCAGGTTGCGGAGCAATTGGCGGATCCGCGTCACGTCGACGGTGAGCGGGACCTCCTCGTCGGGTACGCGCAGCACGATCTCGTGGCCGTCCACGAAGACCCGGTCCAGATCGTCCACGTACTCGCTCACCAGCTCACCGAGATCGACACGTTCGAGGTCGAGCGTGAGCTCATCCTGGCCGGCAACGTGGAGGTCGTCCACGATCGCCTGCGCCACCCGGAGCTGTCGGCGACCGGCTCCAACGAGTTCGCGACTGTCGGCAGGGAGTCTGTCGCGCTGCTTCTCGAGGGCGTCCAGGGCGGTCTCGATCACGGTCAGTGGCGTCGTCAGCTCGTGCCGCAGGAGGGAGAGGGTCTCCTCGAGGTCGTGGATGCGGTCCTGGTCGCTCACGTGGGCCGCCTCCTCTCCTGATAGCTGCGCTGGTGTGCCCCCGCCTGCACACGGATGGCCAGTGCACCACGGTGGCGCCTGCATGCCAGTGATGTCGTCAAAGGGACACTCCTTCCGGAGCCCGCCGAACGGGCACGACCCCCTGGACGAATGACAGGGGGGAACTGCTTGCTGTTCCTCGTCCCGGATCGTCATGCCCCCGGGGGGTGTCGGGAGCGCCCCTGGTCGGTGTCGAGGTTCCTGGGACGTGTCACACCCTCGCCGTACGGTCACGTCTTGAACAGGTGTTCGCTGGTCGGTGGGAGGACGATGACGGTCGCGGTTGGGGTCCTGTCGGCGCTCGTGGCCGGCGTGATCGTGGCGCTGGTCGTTTCCCGTCAGCAGAAGGCCGGTTCGGCGGATCTCGTGGCGGAGCTGCGGGCGGAGCTGGTCGCTCAGCGCCAGCAGTTGGAGAGCCAGCGGGACGCGTCGATCGGGTCCGCGCTCGACACCCTGGTCGCGATGGCGCGAGAGCAGCTCGGGGCGCACACCGAGGCCGGCACGCGGGCGCTCGAATCCCGCAACGAGGTGATGGGGGAGCGGCTGCAGAAGATGAACGACGAGCTCGACCGGATGCGCGAGCTCGTGCGCGACCTCGAACGCGACCGGCAACGCCGGTTCGGCCAGCTCTCCGAGCAGCTCGAGAAGGCGGGGCGCACGACCGCCGAGCTCGCCGGACAGACCCGCGCACTCCGAGAGGCGCTCGCGAGTCCCCAGGCGCGGGGCCAGTGGGGCGAGCGGATGGCCGACGACGTGCTCCGGGCGGCCGGGATGGTCGAGGGCGTCAACTACCTGCGGCAGGACACCTCCGGGAAGGGTCGCCCCGACTTCACCTTCAAGCTGCCCGCCGACCGCGTCGTGCACATGGACGTGAAGTTCCCGCTGGACAACTACCTGCGGGCGCTCGAGGCCGAGGGCGACCGTGACCGTGCCGAGCACGAGAAGGCGTTCCTCCGTGACGTGAAGAACCGGGTCCGCGAGCTCACGAAGCGCGACTACGTCGACCCCACCTCAGGGACGCTCGACTACCTGATCATGTTCATCCCCAACGAGCACATCTACGCCTTCGTGCACGAGCGCGATCCCGAGCTCCTCGACTACGCGCTCGAGCAGAAGGTGGTCCTCTGCTCTCCCGTGACGTTGTTCTCCGTGCTCGCGGTGATCCGCGAGGCGGCCGACAACTTCGCGTTCGAACAGACCTCCAGCGAGATCCTCGAGTGTCTGACCGCGTTCAGCGATCAGTGGGGCCGCTTCGTCGAGCAGATGGACAAGGTCGGCGACCGCATCGACTCCACCAAGAAGGAGTACGAGATGCTCAGCGGGCGCCGGCGCCGCATGCTCGAGAAGCAGCTCGATCGCATCGACGAGCTCCGTGCCGAACACGGCCTGGACGGGGCGCGCGTGCTGGCCCTCCCCGAACGCGAAGAGGTAGAAGACACCGCCTGACCGACGTGGCCACTTGTTCGCCCACCGCGCACCGAGTGCGGTTCGTGCTTGCCAATCCAGCTGTGGGGACTAGGGTGCTACTACCGCGGTAGTCGGCCGTGCGGGGCCCTCGGGGGAGGCGTCTCGGGTTGCCGCTGCTGCGTTCATCCACGATGGGAGATCACACATGCGGATCAAACGACTCCGCTGGGCAGGTGCCCTGCTCGCGTTCGCGTTGGTCGCCACCGCCTGCGGCGGGGACGACACACCTGACGACGGCGGGACAGAGACCCAGGAACCCGGCGGCGCAGACACCGAGAGTCCGACTGATGACGGTGGGGACCAGGCCGCCGACGACGTACTCGTCGTCGGAACGACCGAGAAGCCGAGCTCGATCGACCCAGCGCGGGTCTACGAGAAGTTCGCTTCCGACATCCTCTTCAACACGACCGACACGCTCGTCGCGCTCGAGCCCGGCAGTGGTGACGCCGTTCCCGGCGTGGCCGAGAGCTGGGACATCTCCGATGACGGGCTGACCTACACCTTCACCCTCCGTGAAGGCGTCACGTTCCAGGATGGCTCCGACCTCACTTCCGAGGACGTCAAGTGGTCGCTCGAGCGGTCGCTGAACATCAACCATCCCGACGGTGCGTCCTTCCTGATCGGTGCGATCGAGTCGATCGAGGCACCCGACGACCGGACCGTCGTGATCACGATCGGTTCTCCGAACGTGACCTTCCTGTCGCGACTGGCCTACTCCGTGGGCGCGATCCTTCCGTCCGACTCCGACACCTACTCGGCGCCGGAATCGGCCCTCGAGGAACCGTCTGCCGAGGAGGCGAACGAGTTCATCCAGAACTCGACCATCTTGGGCTCTGGCCCCTATCAGCTCACCGACTACGACCCCGACCAGGGGGCCACGCTCCAAGCGTGGGATGGCTACTGGGGTGACGCCCCGCTCATCCCGACGGTGAGGATCCAGTTCTTCGAGAACTCTGCGCAGATGAAGAGTGCACTCGAGAACGGCGAGATCGACCTGAACGTTCAGGACTTCACCCCGACCGAGTTCACCTCACTCGAGCAGTCCGAGGGCATCACCGTCGAGACCGGTGACGGCGGGCGGATCCGCTACATCGTGATCGACGTCACCCAGGCGCCGTTCGACGACCCGAACGTCCGTCGGGCGATGTCGGCGAACATCGACCGTCAGCGCATCATCGACGAGGTGTTCGAGGGCAACGGCCAGCCGATCTACTCGATGATCCCGCCGGGCTACCCCGCATCGAAGGACTACATGTCCGACATCGATGCCTCGCTCGACGAGCCGGTCGACATCACCCTGTGGTACCCGCTGAACAAGTACGGCGACACCGAGGACGCGGTCGCAGAGACGATCGCGCGCTCCTTGGAGGAGTCGGGCCAGTTCACCGTCGAGACGCAGTCGGCGGACTGGGCATCGGAGTACGTGAACAACCTCAACAACGGGGTGTACGCGGCCTACCTGCTCGGGTGGTACCCCGACTACATCGACCCCGATGACTACATCGAGCCGTTCTACCACTCGGAGCGGACGTTCCTCGGGTTCTACCAGTCGGACCAGATGGACTCGCTGATCGATCAGGAGCAGCAAGAGAGTGATCTCGAGGCTCGCCTCCCGATCTTCGACGAGATCCAGCAACTGGCAGCGCAGGACATGCCGTTCATCCCCTTGTACGAGGAGTCCACGACGGCTGCGTACGTCGAGGGTCTGACGGGTGTCGAGAACTCGATCGACATCGCCATCCAGGCCCGCTGGTTCTTGATCGGCCGCGGCTGATCACACCAGGGCAGGACGACGCGGTGGCCGGACCCATGAGGTCCGGCCACCGTCTTCTCTACGCTCACTAGACTCACGCGGCCGGGACCCGGGAGGAACGCGCTGGCAGCATCGAACGAACGTGGCGGCAGCCTGCGGTCGTATGTACTGGGGCGGCTGGCCTTCGCGCCCGTCTTTCTGTTCCTGCTGCTCACACTGTTGTTCATCCTCCTGCGAGTCATGCCGGGTGACCCTGTTACCGCTGCGCTCGGGGACCGCTTGTCGCCGTCGGCACTCGAAGCCAGACGGGCAGCCGCAGGCCTCAACGACCCCATATTGGTCCAGTACGGCCGCTACCTCGCCGGGGTCGTGCAAGGCGATTTCGGCGATGCCGTCACCGACCCGCGCGAGGTCAGCGAGATCGTGTTCGACCGGTTCCCCGCGACGTTCGAGCTGACCATGACCGCCATGCTCCTAGCGATCGCGATAGGGGTCGTGGTCGGTGCCATCGGGGCGAGGTTCCGCGACACGCCCCTTGATGTCGGTGGTCGGCTCTTCGGGATCCTCATCTACGCGGCTCCCGTCTTCTGGCTCGGGATCCTCGGTCAGCTCCTGTTCGCGTCCCGGTGGGGGCTCCTCCCGACCGGGAACCGGTTGAGTGCTCGTATCACGGTTGAGAAGCCGACCGGCTTCTACCTGCTCGACAGCATCCTGACGACCGATATGACCTTCTTCACCACCGCTCTCCAGCATCTCGCACTGCCGGCCATCACGCTCGGGCTCGTGATCAGCGGCGTGTTCATCCGGATGGTGCGGGTCAACATGCTCCAGACCCTTCGGGCCGACTACGTCGAGGCCGCGGAAGCACGTGGGGTCGAGGAGCGCAAGGTGGTGTTCCGCCATGCCTTCCGGAACGCGCTCGTTCCGGTAGTGACCATCATGGGCTTGCAGTTCGCCCTCTTGCTCGGTGGGGCGATCCTGACCGAGACGACGTTCTCCTGGCCCGGTCTCGGGTCCGCCTTGGTCGAGTTCATCAACGCGCGGGACTACGCCGCCGTTCAGGGGATCGTCACGTTCTTCGCACTGATGGTGGTCTTCGTCAGCGTCGCGATCGACGTGATCAACGGGGTCATCGATCCCCGGGTGCGCTACTCATGACCCCCACTGCCCCGAACATCAGCCGCTGGGCGTCGCTGCGGCGACGCATGGAACACGCCCTGCGGCCATGGCGTCGGGCGAACCCGATGGCCCGTCGCCTCGTGGTGGTCGGCCTGCTCATCACCGGCTTCTTCGGCTTCCTCGCCGTGTTCCCCAACGCGGTCGCGCCCTACGCGGAGGACCAGTACCGCTTCGTCGAGGGGACGACCGACGACCCCCTCACCGTGGACGCAGACTGCGCCGAGGTCGAATGCCCCCAGATCCCTCGCCGCATCGAGCCGACCGAGGGCCATCCCTTCGGTACGACGGCGGACCGCTTCGATGTTTTCTCGCGTGTCATTCACGGGGCACGTGTCGCGTTCGCGATCGTGCTTCTGTCGACCGCCCTCGCCATGGGTATCGGCGTGCCTCTCGGTCTCTTCTCGGGATACCGCGGCGGGAAGCTGGACCGTGCTCTCGTCACCCTCATGGATGCCGTTTACGTCATCCCAGGTCTGCTACTCGCCATCATCGTCGCCTTCGTGCTCCAGAGGTACTTCGATCCGGGCCTCGCGTCTGCTGCGGTCGCGGTCGGGGTGGTCTACATCCCCCAGTACTACCGCGTGATCCGCAACCACACGCTGTCGGTCAAGGAGGAGCCGTTCGTCGAAGCAGCGAGATCCATCGGGGCGAAGCCTCGGACGGTGATCACCCGGTACGTGTTCTTCAACGTGGTGCAGTCGGTGCCGGTGATCTTCACCCTCAACGCGGCCGACGCCGTTCTCACGCTGGCGGGGCTGGGGTTCCTCGGATACGGGGTGCCGTTCCCTGAGGCAGAGTGGGGTTTGGACGTCTCTCGGGCGCTGTCGGATGTCGTTTCGGGCTTCTGGTGGACGGCGTTCTTCCCTGGCGTCGCGATCATGCTCCTCGTGACCGGGCTCACCCTGGTGGGGGAGGGTCTCAACGACATCATCAACCCACTGCTGCGGGTTCGTGGGTACAAGGGCAAGGTTCCTGATCGCGACGAGCCCGCCCCCGAGGCAGATGCCACCCAGGACGAGCACGTGACGGTCGGCTCTCGGAGAGAGACCAGATGAGTACTCCCGTCACCTTCGCCTCCCCCGACGACCGCGACAGGGCCGGTCCGATCCTCGAGGTCCGTGATCTCTCGGTCGCGTACGGCACACCGCAGGGGTCGCTCCACGCGGTCGACCGGATCAGTTTCGATCTCCATCCCGGCGAGAGTCTCGGGGTGGTCGGCGAGTCCGGTTGCGGGAAGTCCTCCATGGGTCGGGGGCTCATGCAGCTCCTGCCACCCGGCGGCGACGTCGGTGGGAGCGTCAAGCTGAAGGGAGAGGAACTCATCGGGGTGGGTCGGCGTCGTTTGCGGCATGCGCGCGGCCAGGACATCGCGCTCGTGTTCCAGGAACCGATGACCCGCCTGGATCCGTTGATGCGGGTCTCCGACCACTTCGTCGAGGCGGTCCGCGCCCACCGTCCCGACACGTCCAAGGACGACGCGAAGCAAGCGGGGCGCGAGGTGCTCGCGGCGATGGGCATCCCGCCGACACGCGCAGACAACTACCCCCACGAGTTCTCCGGTGGCATGCGGCAGCGGATCATGATCGCACTGGGGATCGTCCTCAATCCGGCCGTGATCATCGCGGACGAGCCGACCACGGCCCTCGACGTCATCGTCGAGGCCCAGATCCTCGATCTCCTGGACCGCATGCGTCGCACCGAGGACGTCGGGCTGATCCTCATCACCCACAACCTCGGCATCGTCGCCGAGACCTGCGACCGGGTCGCGGTGATGTACGCCGGCAGGATCGTCGAGATCGGACCCATCGACGACGTGTTCGCCAATCCGGCCCATCCCTATACCAAAGGCCTGCTCCGGTCCGTCATCAGTACCGACACCACCGAACTGTCGAGTATCGACGGTGCCCCGCCCAGTCTCATCGATCCGCCCTGTGGGTGCCGGTTCGAGCCGCGGTGCCCCGAAGCGTTCGATGCGTGCCCCTCGGTCGACCCGGCACTGACCGAGGTCCGGTCCGATCAGCACGCCGCGTGTCTGCTCTACCCCGGCGCGGATGCCGGGAGCACCACCGATGTCGTTCCTCCCGAACGGGATGCGGCGGAGGGCCTGCAAGGGGAGACCAGATGACCGACACCATCATCGAGGTCGAGGATCTCCACACCCATTTCGACGTAGGGGGCAGCCTCTTCGGCGGCGAGGGGGACGTCGTTCGGGCTGTCGACGGGGTCAGCTTCGACATCCGACGCGGTGAGATCTTCGGGCTCGTGGGCGAGTCCGGGTCCGGCAAGACCACGCTGGGTCGGACGATCCTGGGGCTCGTACCTGCCACCTCCGGACACATCCGCTACCGCGACATGGATCTTGCGACACTCGACGAGAAGCAGTTCCGCCCCTTGCGACGGAACCTCGGGATGATCTTCCAGGACCCCAACGCCTCGCTGAACCCGGCGATGACGGTCGGGCAGGGGGTGGGCCACCCTCTCCGGATCCATGGGATCACGAGCAACCGCGCGGAGACCCGGCGGCGGGCCGCCGAGATGCTGGACCGCTGTGGTCTGTCGCCGGGGGAGCAGTTCCTCGACACCTACCCCGAGGATCTGTCGGGCGGCCAGAAGCAACGGGTCGTCATCGCGCGAGCCCTCATCACCGAACCCGAGCTCGTCGTGGCTGACGAGCCGGTCGCATCGCTCGACATGTCGATCCGGGCCAAAGTCCTCGAGCTCATGATGGATCTGCAGGACGACCTCGGCCTCACCTACCTCTACATCACCCACGACCTTGCGTCCGGGAAGTTCGTCTGTGACCGGATGGCGATCATGTACCTCGGCCAGATGGTGGAGTGGGGGGAATCCGAGGACATCTACGACGATCCGCAGCATCCCTACACCAGGGCTCTGCTCGAGGCCATCCCGCTGCCGGATCCGTCACGGCGGGACCGCGACAAGAAGCTGCCGCGGGGTGAGATCCCTGATGCCCTGGACCCACCACGCGGGTGCCGGTTCCACCCCCGCTGTCCCGAGGCGTTCGAGCCCTGCGGCTGGGAGCCGAAGGACCTCGTCGATGCCCTCGAGGAGCGGTGGACCACCGTCGACGAAGACACCTTCGAACGGGAGCTCGGCATGACCGGCGACCTCGAGCGCGTGGGCTTCGAGGGTTCGCGGCTCCGGTTCAGCCCCGAGGACAGGAACGCGTTCTCGACCTGGCTCCAGGACGTCGGGCCCGAGCTTCCGACCGCGGTGTGGAGCGGCGTCGAGACCGTCGAGCGCGACGGGGACGATGTCGTGGTCCGTTTCCGGTTCGGCCCGGAGCCCGGTCAGCAGCAACACGCCGGGCGCACCGTCGCCTGTCACCTCCATGGCGTCGTCGCCCGTCCCGACGGCGACCACGTCGGCGAGCCCGTGGACGCGACCACGTGAGGGAGTCGCGTCACGACCACGATGCCGGTGGCGATCCCGAGGTCCTGGATCGGAAGGCGGAGCTGCGGCAGCAGGTGTGGGACGCGATCAGCGATGCAGGCGTCGGGCGCTTCCCCGGCGCACACGGTCGGATCCCCAACTTCACCGGGGCCGAGGACGCGGCCGAACGGCTGCGGGACACCGATGCCTGGCGAAGCGCAGCGACCCTGAAGTCGAACCCCGACTCGCCCCAATGGCCGGTCCGGCAGCGGGCCCTCGAGGACGGGAAGCTCGTCTACATGGCCGTCCCTCGGCTGCGGGAGGAGCAGCCGTTCTTCCTGCTCGACCCCGAC
>JAWVZB010000002.1:0-66430 GCA_033722375.1 Nitriliruptorales bacterium
CGGGCGGGGAGGGCGGTTGCCTGCATCTGCGATCTCCGGGGTGGCTTGCGCTCAGTATGTGCGCAGACACCCTCTGTTCGCGTCACCCGCGAGTGCTATTTCCTCACTGCTCATCAGAACTAGTCGATAGGTCAGATGTCCCACATCGCGCCCGGGATGCCCGATTCGCGTCGCAGGACTAGTGTGAGAGGAGCAGCCCGCCAGAGGCGGCAGCGAGCACCTCACGAAGCGGCGCGGTTCCACCCCCGGTC
Source organism: Nitriliruptorales bacterium (assembly GCA_033722375.1). GTDB lineage: Bacteria > Actinomycetota > Nitriliruptoria > Nitriliruptorales > Nitriliruptoraceae > JAWVZB01. The sequence goes on from JAWVZB010000002.1 coordinate 252, forward strand.
ACGCCTCGAATCGTCCTCGAAGGTGCGCACCGCCGCCCGGTCCTCGACCGCATCCGGACCGAAGGCAGCCTTGATCTCACCGAAGAGCCCGGAGTGCCGCTGGACCCGGAAGTCGTCCCCCAGCCGGTAGAGGGTCTGGCTCCCGTCGGGCTTTGCCACCCGAAGCTGCACCGGAACGTGACCCGAGTGGTTGGCCAGGATCGACTTCAACCGCTTGACCGCCTCGGTCGTGCACTGCTCGAGCGCGAAGGTGACCTCGACCGGGGAACCTCGAACCTCCGAGAGGTCGGGGGCGGTGACCTTGTGCGCAGCGAGCTTGACCGACCCGTCCCCGACCTCGCGGCGGCCGGTGACGATCAGCACCGCATCTTCCTCGAGAACCTCGTGGGCGACGCGGTAGACGTTGGGCCAGAACACCGTGTCGACCGACCCTGAGAGGTCCTCGAGCGTGGCGACGAGGTAGGTGTCTCCCTTGCGCGTGAACTTCTTCGTCAACGAGGTGAGCACGCCCGCCACCGTGACTGTGGATCCGTCCTCGCGTTCCCGGAGTTCTGCGCACGCGGCGTCGGTGTACTGCTCGAGGAGCCGCTCGGCCCCGAACAGCGGGTGGTCGGACACGTAGAGACCCAGCATCTCACGCTCGTAGCGCAGCACCTGCTGCTTGGTGAACTCGCTGTCGGTGATCTCGACTCCGTCGTCCAGCTCGACGCCGCCGTCGTCGTCCTCGCCACCGTCGAACAGGGAGAACTGACCGGCCGCCTCGGCTCGCTTGCGACTCGACGCGGCATCGGCGATCGGCTCGTAGGACTCGAGGAGGCCACGCCGGGTGTGGCCGAGGTTCGTGAACGCTCCGGCGAGGATCAGCGACTCGAGCACCCGCTTGTTCAGCACGGAGCCGTCGACCTTGTCGCAGAAGTCGCGGAAGTCCTCGAACTCCCCCTGCTCGTTCCGTGACTGGGTGATCTCGCCGCCGATCGCGTCGCCCACGCCCCGCACCGCCGACAGGCCGAAGACGATCTGGTCCCCGCGGGGGGTGAAGTCGACATCGGAAGCGTTGACGTCGGGAGGCAGCACGTCGATGCCGAGCCGGCGGCACTCGTTCAGGTACAGGGGCTTGAGGTCCTTGTGGTTCTTCACCGACGTGAGCAGGGCTGCCATGTACTCGACCGGGTAGTGGGTCTTGAGCCAGGCGGTCTGGTAGCTCACGACGCCGTAGGCGACGGTGTGGGACTTGTTGAAGCCGTACTCGGCGAACTTCTCGATCAACTCCCACAGCGACTGCATGAAGCGTTCGTCGTAGCCGTTGTCGATCCCGCCGGCGACGAAGTCTCCCTTCTGCGCCTCCATCAGCTTGCGCTTCTTCTTGCCGACCGCCTTGCGGAGCGTGTCGGCCTCGGACATCGAGAACCCGGCGATGTCGGTGGCGATCTGCATCACCTGTTCCTGGTAGGTGATGACGCCGTAGGTCTCGCCGAGGATCGGTTCGAGATCCGGGTGGTCGTAGCTGACGTCCTCGAGGCCGTTCTTGCGGTCCGCGAAGGTGATGTGCATGTCCATCCCGAGCGGCCCCGGGCGGTACAGCGCCAGGAGCGCGGAGATGTCCTCGAACCGCGCCGGCTTGAGCTTGCGGACGAGCGCCTGCATGCCCGACGAGTCGAGCTGGAAGACGCCGAGGGTGTGGCCGGTCGACAGCATCTCGTAGACGGCCGGGTCGTCCATGTCGCCCAGCAGCTCGGGGTCGGAGAGATCGACCTCGACGCCGCGGTTGTCAGCGATGTGCCGCTCGGCATCGGACATGACGGTCAGGTTGCGCAGGCCCAGGAAGTCCATCTTCAGCAGGCCGATGGCCTCGCACGCGCCCATCTCGTACTGGGTCACGATCGAGCCGTCGTCGGTCCGCAGCAGCGGGACGTTCTCGGTCAGCGGGCGCGCCCCGATGATCACCGCGGCGGCGTGGATGCCGTGCTGGCGCTTGAGCCCTTCGAGCTTCTCGGCCGTGTCGAGGACCCGCGCGTAGGTCGGATCCTCCTTGGCGTCGCGCAGCTCGGCGGACAGGTCGTAGGCGCTGTCCTTGTCGGGGTTGGGCTCGGTGAGGGGGTACTCCTTGCCCTGACGGGGCGGCGGCATCATCTTGCAGAGCCGGTCCCCCACCGCGAACGGCTCGTCGAGGACACGCGCCGCATCGCGGATCGCGGACTTGGCCTTGATGGTGCCGAAGGTGATGATCTGTGCCACGTGGTCATCGCCGTAGCGGTCGGCGGCGTAACGGATCATCTCGCCCCGCCGCCGGTCGTCGAAGTCGATGTCGATGTCGGGCATCTGGATGCGGGCCGGGTTGAGGAAGCGCTCGAAGATGAGACCGTGCCGGATCGGGTCGACCTCGGTGATCCCGGTGCAGTAGGCCACCGCCGACCCACCGGCCGAGCCGCGGCCGGGGCCGACCCGGATGCCGGCCGAGCGGGCGTAGTCACAGAGGTCGGCGACGATCAGGAAGTAGGCGGGATAGCCCATCTGCTCGATGACCCCGAGCTCGTATTCGAGCCGCTGCTGCACTGTGTCCGACAGCGGCTCGCCGAAGCGGCGGGCGGCACCCTCGAACACCTTCTTGCGCAGGAACTCCGCCTCGGACAGCCCGTCCGGGCAGGGGAACTCGGGCAGCAGGTCGAGGCCGAACTCGAGCTCGACGTCGCACATCTCGGCGATGTCGAGCGTGGCCTTCAGGGCGTCCGGGGCCCGGGTCCCGAACTGCGCCCACATCTCGTCCGCGGTGCGCAGGTAGTACTCGGGGCCGGAGAACTTGAAGCGGTCGGCGTCGGTGATCTTCGCACCGGTCTGGATGCACAGCAGCACGTCGTGGGCGTCCGCGTCGGAGCGGTCGGTGTAGTGCGAGTCGTTGGTGATCACGGTCCGCAGTCCGAGGTCACGCGCCAGGCGCTCGAGGACGGGCCAGTTGGCCTGCTGCTCGTCGATCCCGTGGTCCATCAGCTCGACGAAGAACCGCTCGGCACCGAAGATGTCCCGCATCTCGGACAGCGCCTGGGTGGCGCCCCGCTCGTCCCCCGCCGTGATCGCCTGGTTGGCCTCGCCCTGGAGGCAGCCCGAGAGCGCCACGATCCCCTCGCTGTACTGCTCGAGGAGCTCCTTGTCGAGACGCGGCTTGTACCACATCCCCTCGAGGTAGGCCTGGGTCGAGAGCTGGATCAGGTTGCGGTACCCGACCTCGTTCGCAGCCAGAAGGGTCAGGTGGTAGTAGCGGCTGCGGCCGTCGCGGGTGACCTGCTGATCGAACCGGGAGCCGTGCGCCTGGTAGGCCTCCATGCCGAGGATCGGTTTGACCGGCGTGTCCTGGGCCTTGCGGTAGAAGTCGACCAGCCCGAACAGCACACCGTGATCGGTGACGGCGATGGCGGGCTGGTCGTCGCGCTCGGCCTTGGCGAGGAGTCCGTCCATGCGCGACGCCCCGTCGAGCATCGAGTACTCGCTGTGGACGTGTAGATGGACGAAGCCCTCACCACTGGTCACTGAGCGGACCCTCCCGAGGTCGTCTTGCCGAGATCGGAACGCTGCGATGTGCCGGGGAAGGAGTCACACGCATGTGGTTCGGGACCGTACCACGACCCTGCGACGGTTCAGCCGACCACGACCCATCGCGTGCGAAGTGTGCTCTCCCGTGGGGGTCGGGTGCGCTTGGAGCGCGCCCGACGGATGCGGACGGTCAGACGTCGCGCCCGTAGGTCACCTCGTCGGTGTCGTCGGGGCGCAACCCGAAGAAGGCGGACCCGTCTATGTCGGTCTCGCCCGGCGCCGGATCGACGAGACGCACGTCCTCGTGGTCCACGAGATCGCGCAGCGGCCCCGCGGCCCCCTCGACGACCACGGCGAACACGACGGGGGCACCGGTCTCGAGCACGTTCTCGACCGTCTTGAGCTCGGACAGCCGCCGCTCGTAGTCCGCCTGGTACTCCTCGTCCTGGACCGTCCCGGACTCGATCAGCTTCTCGACCTCGCTCGCCTCGGCACGGATCGGCCCGAGCTCGGTCTCGATGATCCGATCGATCGAAGCGACGAGGTCACCGCCCACGACCTCGGTCTCGAGGGGCGGCTCGCTCTCGGCGGGAATGCGGTACTGCGCCAGCCGTACCGTGGTGCCCTCGGGCAGGATCGACAGCACGGCCTCCGGCTCGAGGTAACCGGCGAACGAGACCACCGCCACGAGGGGACGGTCGTCGTCTGCGGCCAGGTCCGCGAGCTCCTGGTGGCGGTCTGCGATGTAGGCGTCGACGTCCCCTCCGACCGGCGGCCCGATCTCGTAGGTCCCGCCACCCGCGAGCTCCGAGCCCTCGCCTCCGCTGCTCGACCCCGGTACCCGGATCGCCTGCCGCTCGGCGGCTGCACGGGCCTCGGCCCGGGCCTCGAGCAGGTCCGGATAGCGGTCGAAGTGGACCGCCGAGGCGGCGGTGGCGATGGCGACCGCGAGGAAGGCCAGCACCGCCCGGTGGCGAGCCACGACGCGGAACCAGGAGCGGTCCTCCCAGCGGCGCACCGCCCGGAAGGGGCGGCCGAGGAAGCCAGTGACGCGCCGTGCCCGGCGCTGCAACCTCGGCACGACCGCGCTGTCCATGTTCCACAGACGGTCGATGAGCGCGTCGTCCCAGCCGCGGAGGCGGGCGATCAGGGCGTCGTCCCACTGCCGCAGGCGTCCGCCCGTGCCGCCGGATCCGTCTTCCCCGTCCATGGGTCGGAGGGTACGGCGCAGCTCGTGCGCGGCGCCGCCCTCAGAGCGACTCGCGGACGATGGACACGACCCGTTCTTCGGCAACGCCCGCCTGCCCATCCCGGATGAGCTCCAGGAGCCCGTCGAGGTCTGCGAGGGCGGCTCCCCACGCGGCGGCCCAGTCCGCGAACGGGACGGTGCGGGGCAGGAGTCGCTGACGCGCCCCGTGCAGCACCTCCACCAGCTCGCCGTAGGCGTCGTCGAACCGGTCCTCCAGCTCGATACGCAGCCGCTTCGAGAGCGCGGGAGCCTTCCCCGCCGTGGAGATCGTGAGCTGGAGATCCCCCCGACGGATCGTCGACGCGGCTCCGAAGTGCGAGTGCTCGACGTCGTCGACCGACGCGAAGACGACACCGGCCCGTTCGGCTGCGGCGAACAGCTCGTCGATCGGGGCGTCGTCCTCGCCGGTCGCGATGGCGAGGAAGACCCCGTCGAGATCGGCCGGCGTCCCGAGTCGGGCGTGATGGTCGACCCTGTTGCCGACCCCCGGGTCGTCGGGGGTGACGACGGTGACCTCGGCACCGACCTCGAGCAATCGTGCGATCCGCTCGCGCGCCAGGGGGCCGCCCCCGAACACGACCACCGCCCTGCCGGCGAGGTCCAGGTTGACCGGGTACTCGAAGGCCACCGAAGATCAGGCGGGGACGGTGGTGACCCCGGCCCCAGCCGGGAGCGCAGACAGGTCCCCGAGGTGGTCACGGACCGCAGCGACGTCGCCGACCACGATCGCGGCTGGGGAGCGGATCCCGCTCCGTCGGAGCTCGTCGGCGAGGGACTCGAGCGAGGTCCGCACCGCCACCTGGTCTGCGGTCGTCCCCCAGCGCACGACCGCAGCGGGGGTCTCGGGGGCACGGCCGCAAGCGATCAGGCGGGCGGAGATGCGGCCCGCGTTCCCCACACCCATCAGGAACACGAGCGTCCCGTGGAACCGGGCGAGCGCCTCCCAGTCGATCTGCGAGTCGGGCTTGTCGCTGGCCTCGTGTCCCGTGATGAAGGCGACCCCGGTGGCGAGCCCACGGTGTGTCACCGGGATGCCGGCCGCCGCAGGGGCAGCCACGGCGGACGTGACACCGGAGACCACCTCGACCGGAACGCCGGCCCGGCGGCAGGCGAGCGCTTCCTCGCCCCCGCGGCCGAACACGAAGGGGTCGCCCCCCTTGAGTCGCACGACGGCCCGGCCGGACCGAGCTTCGTTGACGAGGAGGCGGTCGATCTCGTCCTGGCGCCAGCCGGGGCGGTCGACGGTCTTCCCGACGCAGATCCGTTCGGCATCGTCCGGCACCAGCGACAGGAGGTCCTGCGGGGCCAGGCGGTCGTAGGCCACGAGATCGCAGGTGGCCAGGAGCGCTGCCGCGCGGACGGTGACGAGCCCGGGATCGCCGGGGCCCCCACCCACGAGGTAGACCGTCCCGACGCGCGCCCCGTCCACACCGAGCGCAGCCGGTGCCAGCGCCGGGGCGATGCGGGGTTCTCGGTGTGACACGTCGGTGTTCATCCTGGGGTCGTGGTCTCGCGGACCACCTGGCCGTCCTCGGTCAGGTGGATGCCGCACTCGGTCTTGCCGTCGAACGCCGACCACCGCCCCGCCCGTGGGTCCTCACCCGAGGTGACAGGGGCGGTGCACGGCGCGCAGCCGATCGAGCGGTAGCCCTCCTGCTCGAGCGGATGCTGAGGCAGGTCGTGCTGACGGATGTAGGCCTCGATGTCAGCGTCGGTCCACGCCGCGAGTGGCGCCACCTTCACGAGCCACCGATGGTCGTGGAGCCTGGCTTCGACGACGGGTGTTCCGGCTCGCTCGGGCGTCTGCACCCGGCGGACCCCCGTGGCCCACCCGTCGAAGCTGCGCAGCATCGTGCGGAGGGGTGTGGTCTTCCGCATCCGGCAGCAGGCGTCCGGGTCGCGACGGAACAGCTCCGGGCCGTAACGCTCGTCCTGCTGCGGAACGGAGAGGTCGGGACGCACGTCCAGCACCGTCAGGCCGAGCTCCCGCGCCATCCGCCGCCGGTGATCGAGCGTCTCGTCGAAGTGGTAGCCGGTGTCGAGGAACAGCACGGGAACCTCGGGCGCTACCCGGCTCGTCAGGTGCAGGAGCACCGCCGAGTCGGCACCGAACGAGCTCGTGATCACGAACCGAGGGACGACGTGGGCCGCCCAGGCGAGGATGCGATCGGCCGGCTTGCCCTCGAGGTGGGTGGCGGCCTCCTCGGCCAGTGCCCGCATGAAGTCGGCATCGTCGCCGTCGCGAGCGCGGAAGCGGTCGTCCTCGTCGGGAGCTGTGCCCGTCAGGGCACCGTCGACCGACGACGCGACTCGGCGCCGATCGTGGTCTGCGAGCACGGTCATCGACCTCCTTCCACACGAGGACCACCACGAGGCTCGGGCAGGGGTCGCAGCCACGCGAAACGGCGCGGTGACAACCGTGCGAACGGGCCCTACGGCGCGGTGAGCCCCGCGCGCCCCAAGGCAGCACGAAGGTCCTCCGGGAGGGGCGACTCGACCGCGATCTCGGCACCCGTCACGGGATGGCTGAAACGCAGGGACGCCGCGTGGAGGAACAGCCGCGTCAGGGCGAGCGCGTCCGCAGTCGTCTCTGCAGCGCCGTAGGCGAGGTCGCCGACGACGGGATGCCCGGCGTAGCTCACGTGGACCCGGATCTGGTGCGTGCGTCCCGTCTCGAGCCGACAGGCCAGCAGCGCCACGCGCATGGCCTCCGCGCGTCCGACGTCGAGCTGCTCGACGTGCGTGACGGCGGGTTTGCCGTCGGGGCGAGCGGCGAACCGCTTGCGGGACGACGGATCTCGCCCGAGCGGCACCTCGATGCGGACCGTGGGCACGTCGAACTCGCCCTCGACCAGGGCCAGGTACCGGCGATCGACCTCCCGGGCCTTCAACGCCGCCACCAGACCGGTGAACGCGGCATCGGTCTTGGCGACCGCCAGCAGCCCGGAGGTGTCGCGGTCGAGCCGATGGACGATGCCAGGCCGGACGTCTCCCCCGGCCGCAGCCAGCGGGACCTCGGCCGCGGCCAGGGCCTGCACCATGGTCCCCGCGGAGTGGCCGGCACCGGGGTGGACCACCAGCCCCGACGGCTTGTCCACCACGAGCAGGTGCTCGTCCTCGTAGCGGACCGGGGGCGGCGCGACCCCGTCAGCGCCCGTCGGTGCCACCGGAGGGGCCAGCACGTCGATCTCCTCGCCTCCGGCGACGCGGTGCGACTTGCTGAGCGGGGCGCCGCTCGCGTCCTGCACCTCGCCCCGCTCGATGCGCGCCGCGGCCTGTGAACGGGACTCCTCGAGGAGCGCGGACAGGGTCACGTCGAGCCGCTCGCCGTCGTGGGACACCGGCACCACGAAACGCCGACCCTGGGCCGCCATCACTGCTCCTCGTCGGCGTCCTCGAGGTCGTCGAGCCAGAAGGACACGACCAGCAGTACGAACCCGATCGTGATGGCCGTGTCCGCGATGTTGAACCGGGGGAAGCTGCCCCAGGCGACGAAGTCCACGACCTCGCCGTTGAGGTAGCGCGGGTCGTCAGGGCCGCCCGGTCGGAAGACCCGGTCCAGGGCGTTGCCCAGCGCCCCCGCCAGGAGCAACCCCCAGGCGGCGGCCTGGAACGCCGAGGTCGATCGCGGCAGGTTGTAGACCGCGAACACCGTCACGACCACCGTGACCACGAGGAAGATCCAGGAAGGTGCCGGGAACCCGAACGCACCCCCCGGGTTGTACGTGAGCTGCCAACCGATCTCGTTCCCCAGCAGTGGCACCATCCGCCCCGGGGTCAGCAGCTCCTCCGCGATGTGCTTGGTGGCCTGGTCGAGCATGACCGCGGCGGCGGCAACGATGAGCCCCACCTGGACGTGGAACGGGTCGCCCCGCTCTGGGTGCCCGAAGAAGGGATCGCGGCGGCCGGAACCGTCACGATCGGCATGCAACAACGGCAGCACGGGCACCGGGTTCAGCGCTCTTCCGTCTCGACTCCGCGCGACGCCACTATCGCCCAGTTTCGTCGCGCCGCTTGTCCTCGAGACACAGGGTGGCGTAGGGGATCGCCTCGAGCCGCTCCCGCTCGATCCAGTCACCGCAGCGCTCACAACGGCCGTACTCCCCCTCGTCCATCCGCTGAAGGGCGTGGTCGATCTCCTTCAGGAGCCGCCGGGCGTGGTTCGCGAGGCTCTGGGCACGCCCTCGCTCGTAGTTCGCGGAGCCGGTGTCGGCCAGGTCGTCGTCGAACCCTCCGTCGCGCCAGTTCTTGATGTCCGACTCGGAATCGAGGTCCTCGACCTGGTCGAGGAGTTGCTCGCGCTCAGCCTCGAGCGCCTCACGGAGCTCCGCGAGCATCTTCTTGGTGGGCTTCTTCTGGGTCGGCATGGGGCCGCGGACCGTACCAGGCCACGCACCACGAGCCACATGGGAGTGGGGGGCCGACGAGTGACCGGATCCAGGGTGCACATCGGGGTCGGACGCGCGTATCCTGACCGCTCAACGCCACGACGAGGACGCGGCGCGCGGATACGCCCCGCCACGAGCGAGCCGGGACGGTGGGAGCCGGCGGCGAGGTCCGTACGCCATCACCTCCGAGCGGCCCGCCCGAACCGCAGGCGCCAGTAGGGCAGGACGGACAGCGCACGACACGCGCACCACGAAGTGGGCGGCTCACCGCCGCCAACGAGGGTGGTACCGCGGCGCCCAGAGCGTGAGGACGCTCCCCGTCGTCCCTCGGGACACGATGACCCGTCCCGGAGGACGACGAGACACGAGGCGCCAATGACGCAGTACACCGCTCCCGAGCCTTCTGGCGACGACCAACCGGCGACGTCACCGAGCCGCTGGCCAGTGGTGTCGACGAGCCCGGACTTCCCTGCCCTCGAGGAGGAGGTCCTCGAGGCCTGGCGCCGCAACGAGGTCTTCAAGCGCTCCATCGAACTGCGTGAGGACGGCCCGTTGTGGACCTTCTACGAGGGCCCGCCGACCGCCAACGGCATGCCCGGCGCCCACCACGTCGAAGCGCGCGCCTTCAAGGACGCCTTCCCTCGTTACCGCACCATGAAGGGCTACCGCGTGCCCCGGAAGGGCGGCTGGGACTGCCACGGGCTCCCGGTCGAGCTCGAGATCGAGAAGGAGCTCGGGCTCAACTCGAAGGCCGACATCGAGCGGTACGGGATCGAGGAGTTCAACCGCCGCTGCCGCGAGTCGGTCACCCGCTACGTCGATGCCTGGATGGAGTTGACCGACCGGATCGGGTTCTGGGTCGACATGGACGACCCGTACTGGACGATGGATCCGAGCTACGTCGACTCGCTGTGGTGGGGGCTCAAGGAGCTGTGGGATGCGGGCCTGATCTTCGAGGACCACCGGGTGACGCCCTACTGCGCGCGCTGCGGCACCGGGCTGTCGGACGCCGAGGTGGCGCAGGGCTACGAGACGGTCGAGGACCCGTCGGTCCACGTCCGCTTCCCGCTCGTCGACGCCGAAGGCGACCTCGAGCAGGCCGGCCTCGTGGTCTGGACCACCACGCCCTGGACGCTGCCGTCCAACACCGCGGTCGCGGTCGGCCGGGACGTGCGCTACCTCCTGGTCGAGACCTACGGCGACCGGCTGGTGATCGCCGCCGACCGCCTCGAACCGGTCCTGGGTGAAGAGGTGGTCGTGATCCGTGAGGTGGCGGTCGACGAGCTGCTCGGTCTCCACTACGAGGCCCCGTTCACGCTGGTCGATCCCGACCGGGACTACCGCTACGTGGTCGAGGGCGAGTTCGTGACGACCGACGCCGGCTCCGGTCTCGTCCACATGGCTCCCGCGTTCGGTGCGGACTACCTCGAGGTCGGACGCCGGGAGGGGCTGCCGGTCATCAACCCGGTCGATCTCGACGGCCGGTTCACGACCGGGCCGTGGGAAGGCACGTTCGTCAAGGACGCCGACCCCGAGATCGTCGCGGCGCTGGACGAGTCTGGTGTGCTGCTGCGCTCCGGCACCTACGAGCACACCTACCCCTTCTGCTGGCGCTGCAAGCGACCACTCATCTACTACGCGAAGCCGTCGTGGTACATCCGCACGACGGCGAAGCGCGAGGAGCTCCTCGAGAACAACCAGAAGATCGAGTGGTACCCCGAGCACATCCGGGAGGGTCGGTTCGGCAACTGGCTCGAGAACAACGTGGATTGGGCGCTGTCCCGTGACCGCTACTGGGGAACGCCACTGCCGTTCTGGCGGTGCAACGACTGCGATCACGTCACCGTCGTCGCCTCTCGCGCGGAGCTCGGCGATCGGGCGGGGCGGGACCTGTCCGAGCTCGACCCGCACCGTCCCTACGTCGACGAGATCGAGCTGCGTTGCGAACAGTGCGGCGGTCGACAGCAGCGCATCCCTGACGTCGCGGACGCGTGGTTCGACTCGGGCGCCATGCCGTACGCCCAGTGGGGCTACCCCCACAAGGGTCAGGAGGAGTTCGAGAAGCATTTCCCCGCGGACTTCATCTGCGAGGCGATCGACCAGACCCGCGGCTGGTTCTACACGCTGCTCGCGGAATCCACCCTGCTCTTCGACGACACCTCCTACGAGACGTGCCTCTGCCTCGGCCACATCGTGGACGAGGACGGCGTCAAGATGTCGAAGTCGAAGGGCAACATCCTCGATCCCTGGGACCTCATCCACACCCACGGCGCGGACGCTCTGCGCTGGCTGATGCTCGGCGAGGGCAGCCCGTGGGTGAACCGGCGGGTGGGCCACCACGTCCTCGAGGACCTCGTGCGGCGGTTCTTCCTGACGCTGTGGAACACCCATTACTTCTTCCTCACCTACGCCGCCATCGACGGCTTCGCTCCCCGCGACGGTCGCCCCGACCCGGTGGACAGACCGCTCGCCGACCGGTGGGCGCTCGCGGAGCTCGCCGCGGTGATCGACGACGTCGACGAGGCGATGGAGCGCTACGACTCGTCGACTGCATGCCGCCGCATCGAGGCCTTCGTCGACGACCTGTCGAACTGGTACGTCCGGCGCAACCGGCGGCGGTTCTGGAAGGCGGCTGACGACGACCCAAGGGACAAGCTCGCGGCCTACGCAACCCTCCACACGTGTCTCGCGATGGTGGCGCGGCTCATGGCGCCATTCGCCCCGTTCGTCGCCGACCGGTTGTGGGCCGACCTGGTGCGCTCACAGGACGAAGACGCACCGCTGTCGGTGCACCTCACCCACTTCCCGTCCCCGCCCGACGACTGGCGTGACGAGTGGCTCCGCGGGGCGATGACCACCGTGCGCCGCGTTGTGGAGCTGGGTCGGCAGGCCCGCAACGAGGCCGGCAGCAAGACCCGTCAGCCGCTGGCGCGTGCGCTCGTCACCGTGCCGCCCAAGGAGCGCGAGGGCCTCCGCGAGCTCCTCGACGAGGTCGCGGACGAGCTCAACGTCAAGGAGGTCGAGCTCAGCGACGCGACCAGCGACCTCGTGCGCCGCACCCTGAAACCGAACTTCGCAACCCTCGGCCCCCGCTTCCAGTCCGATGCTCCACGCGTCGCCGACGCGATCCGGGAGCTCGAACCCGACCGTGCGGCACAGGTCGCCGACCGGCTCGACGCCGAGGGCCGAGCCGAGATCGTCGTCGACGGTGAGCCGGTCGAGATCAGCCCCGACGCCGTGGAGGTGGTGGAGACCCCGCGCACCGGCTGGCACGTCGCCAGCGACGGTGCCACCTCCATCGCGCTCGACCTCGAACTCGACCGCGAGCTGCAGGTCGAGGGTGCCGCTCGGGAGCTCGTGCGCGCGCTCAACGACCGCCGCAAGGAGCTCGACCTCGCGCTCGACCGCCGGGTCGAGGTCACCATCCACGCCACCCCACCCGAACTGGACCAGGACCTCGCCGACGGCGGTTGGTACGACACGATCGCCCGCGAGGTACTGGCGACCCGGGTGCACCGTCGTCCCGAAGCCGAGGCGACCGAGGTGGACCTGGGCGAGCTCGGCGCGGCCGAGGTGGCGGTCCTGACCGGATGAGACGCCTGGCCTGGCTCGCCGTGGGGACGACCCTGGCCGCGGGGGTCGTCGGGGTCTGGCGGCAGCGCCGCGAGGCGGTGGAGGCCCGAACCCAGGGACGCTCCCCCCGCCGCCCCATCGGACTCGCGGACACCCCCCAGATGGGGGCGCTTGCCACGCAACTCGCGACGTGGGTGCCCCCACGCCCCTCCACCAGGGCCGGCAGGCTCGCGGCCGCGCTCTGGGCGCTCCCGCTCACCGTGGCCGGGCTCGGCTTCGGCATCGCATCGGGGGGCCGTCCGCGATGGGACGAAGGGCTGGGCTGCCTCGTCTTCGAACGCTCCGGCGGCGTGTCGGGGCGCATCCTCCAGACGATCGGGGCGAGGGCGAACGCGATGGGCCAGGTGGTGGTCGTCACCGCGGACAGCGGCTCCGAGCGTCTGCTCGCTCACGAGGCCGTTCACGTGCGGCAAGCCGAACGCCTCGGGCCGCTGCTGTTCGTCGCGTACACCTGGCTGGCAGCCCGATACGGCTACGCCGACCACCCGCTCGAACGGGCCGCGCGACTCGGAGCCGAGACCGCGAACACCTGAACTGTCTCGGGGCTACTTCAGCCCGCTCTTGATGGTCTTCGCGGTCGCCTCGCCGATGCCGGGTACCTCGCTGAGTTCATCGATCGACGCGTCCTTCATCGCCTCGATGGAGTCGAACTTCTCGAGGAGCGCATCCTGCTTGGCGGGCCCGATCCCCTTGATGCCGGCGAGCTGCTTGCGTGCTTCGGCACCCGTGGTCTTCTTGGCCGTCTTCTTCTTCGCAGCCTTCTTCTTGGTCTTCTTGGCTGCCTTCTTCTTGGTCTTCTTGGCTGCCTTCTTCTTGGTGGCCTTCTTGGTGGTCTTCTTGGTGGTCTTCTTCGCAGCCGTTTTCTTCTTCGCGACCTTCTTGGGCGGCGGAGCATCCGCCTCTGTCTCAGCCGGCTCGTCTGCCCCTGCCGCGGCCGCGGGCTCCGCCGTCTCGGCCGCCGGCTTCGACGCGACCTTCTTCACCGCCGTCTTCTTCGGCGCGTCAGCCGCGGAGGTCTTCTTGACGACCACATCGGAGTCCCCCGACGGCCGAACCGCACTGACATCACCCGATCCACCTTCCCCACGAGACGTGGGCCGCGAGGAACCGCTGGGGCGCACCGGGGCCGCCCCTCCGGTCCCCGGTCCGTAGCCGCTGCGCTGGCTGGCGGGGCGGGCACGACGCCGCTGGAGCACCCCGATGCCGAGGAAGATCATCGCGAGCACACAGGCGGCGATGGACGCGTAGATGAGCTCGAGGCCGGTCTGGAAGAAACCAGCGATGAGCAGCACCGCGGCGGCGATGACGAGGATCAAGCTCAGAACGATCAAGAGGAGCTCTCCCGTTGGGATCGTTGTGCGGATCGCGGTGGGGCGGCGGGCAGCGTAGTCGGCTCCAGGGCGGATCCGAACGTGCCCACCCGTCCACCAGTGACGGTTCAGTCGTGTTCGGTGTCGGTGGGGCCTGGTTCTCGGTCGGCGTCGTCGTCACCCCACAGTGGTTCGGGCTCGCCCTCCCTGGGGGTCTCGTCGTCGGCAGGGATCGGCTCGTCGGTCTCCCGAACACGGACGGTGAGCCGGGGGCCGTCAGGTGGCGAGCTATCACCCAAGTTCGACGTGTCCAGGGGGATGTCCTCCTCCCCCTCGTCCGGCGCGACGTGCTCTCCCGTCTCGACGCCGGTCGGGAGGTTCGGCGGGCGGGTCGGGATCTCGTCGAGGAGCCGCAACTGCTCGTCGAGGTGGGCCCGGAGCCGACTCCGGTAGTCCCGCTCGAACATCCGCAACGCCTCGATGTGGGCTTCGATCGCCTGACGGCGGCGGCGGATCTCCGCCTCCTCGGCCCTCGCAGCCTGGACCGCCTCGAGCCGCACCTCCTCGGCCTCGAGCTTGGCCTCCTCGACGATCGCGGCCGCCTCCCGCCGCGCGTCGTCGACGATCTCGGCCGCCCGCTGCTTGGCCTCCTCGAGCGACTGTTCGGCGGCCCGTTGCGCGGTGACGAGGGTGCGCTTCAGGGTCGCCTCGGTCTCGGAGGCGGACGCGAGCCGCTGTTCCGACACCTCGAGACGCTGCGAGAGGTCGTCGACCTCTCGCTGAGTCTCCTCGAGCGTGTCCGCGATCTGGTCCAGCAGGTCATCGACCTGCTTGACCGAGTAGCCCCGCACCGACTGCTTGAGCGGGTAGTTGACGATGTCGTCCGCAGAGAGCGTCATGGTTCCCCCATCAGCAGATCAACTCCTGCAGGATGATCACGGCGAAGAAGAGAACGAGGATCGACAGATCGAGGCCCATCCCACCGAACCGCACCGGGGGTATCAGCCGACGCAGCGGGGCTGCGAGTGGCTCCACGAGCGCGCGGACCCCCCTCACGACCGGCAGGATCGGTTCCGGGGGCCGCGGCACCCACGAGAACACGACGTGGGCGATCAGGACGGCCAGGTACGCCGTGGTGAGCCAGCAGAGAACATCGGAGACCATCTCAGGCCTGCGGCTCGTAGCCGAGCGAGGCGAGACGATCGAGCTCGTCGGCCCCGAGCTCGACCCCGTCCGGCGCCAGGACGAACGCCCGGGCTCCCGCCTTCCGCAGTCGGCCATGGAGGGCGTAGGTCACGCCACTCACGAAGTCGAGGATGCGCCTGGCCTCGCCACGGTCGAGCCCCGACAGGTCGAACAGGACCGGGTGCCCGGCCCGGTACTGGGCTCCGATCTCGGCGGCATCGTCGAAGCTGACGACGTCCACGACGGCGACCCGGCCCCGACCCCCTTGGGCCCGCACGTGTGCAGCACCGGGCTCCGGCACGCGGAGTGGCCGGACGTTCGAGGCGTGGACCGGCTGCTGCTCTCGCTCGCGGGCGGCTGGCTCGTCCCCCCCGAAACGCTGCGGCAGATCCTCGGCCTCGGTCTCCTCGACCAGGCCCAGGTAGATGAGAGTCTTGCGCCACACACTCATGCTGGATTCACCAACTCCCCTCGAGGTCACGCGCAGGTGACCACGCTCGCGGGCCGCGTTCTCCGAAGAGGGCCGTGCCGACGCGGACCATCGTCGCCCCCTCCTCCACCGCGGCTTCCAGGTCCGCCGTCATCCCCATGGACAAATCGCCCTCCGTGCTCGCGTCCGCCCACAGTTCGTCTCGGAGCTGTCGCAACCGGGCGAAGACCGGACGAGCCGTCTCGGCCGGGTCGGCGTCGGCCGGCGGTAGCGGCGGCATCGTCATCAAGCCGGTCACTGTGAGGTGGGATCGGTCCCGAGCGTACGCGACGAGATCATCGAGGTCGTCCAAGCCACACCCACCCTTCCGTGGGTCGTCCCCCACGTTGACCTGGACGAGAGTCTCGACGGTGACCTCCTCGCGCTCGGCCAGCCGCTCGAGGCGGTCGACGAGGGATCGGCGGTCGACCGAGTGGATTACCGCGCCGGTGCCGACGAGTGCGTTCGCCTTCCTGCTCTGGAGCTGGCCGATGAAGTGCCACTTGGCCCCCTCGACGCGCTCGCGCTTCGCGACGAACTCCTCGACACGGTTCTCGCCCAGATCGGTGACGCCGAGGTCGACCGCTTCCTGCGCGACCGCCGGCGGGTGGGTCTTGGTGACGCCGATGATCCGGACGTCCTCGGGGCGCCGTCCGCCACGCGCGGCGGCAGCCTCGATGCGCTCCTGCACCGTCGCCAGCCGGTCCGCGAGCTCGGTCAC
Source organism: Nitriliruptorales bacterium (assembly GCA_033722375.1). GTDB lineage: Bacteria > Actinomycetota > Nitriliruptoria > Nitriliruptorales > Nitriliruptoraceae > JAWVZB01. The sequence goes on from JAWVZB010000002.1 coordinate 16,732, forward strand.
GGCGCCTGCACCCCCCGGTCCTGGCCGCCGTCGCCGTTCGGGGCGAGCCGCACGACGATGCCGACCTGCCGACCGGCGTCGGGATCGGCACGGTGGGAGAACCACCGCCCCTCGGGATCGCAGCGCGTACAGGACGCATCAGCATCCACGACCGACACACCGGCACGCTCGAGCGTCGTCGAGACCGCTCGGGGCAGATCCAGGGAAGGCGTGCCCCAGGTCGTCTCGCTCGCCGCCTCGGGGCGGTCGGCTGCGATCTCGTCGCGGAGCTCGGCGGGGACCTCGTAGCAGCAGCCTCCGATCGCCGGTCCCACCACACCCGTGATCGTGGTGGCAGGTACCCCGGCACTCGCGAGCGCATCCAGAGCGGCCTCGACCACGCCGGAGTGAACGCCGCGGCGCCCGGCATGGACAGCCGCCACCGCCCCCTCGGACGAGGCCAGCAGCACCGGCACGCAGTCCGCCACCTGCACCACGAGCGCGCGGCCGACCATCGAGGTCACGAGCGCGTCCACATCTCGAAGCTCGGCCCCCATGGGCGTGTCCTCATCGATCACGCCGATGCTGGCGCCATGCACCTGGCGCATGTGGTGGAGGGCGTCGACGTCGACCCCGATGCGCTCGCACACCGACCGTCGTGCCGCCGCCAGTCGTACGGGCTCGTGGGGTCTGCGATGGGAGAGGTTGCCCGCTCGACCCACGGCCGGTTGCTCTGCGGCGCTGGGTCTGCCGGTGAACCACGCGCCCACGGGTGCACCCAGATCGACCTCGAAGACGGGGATCGCGACGTCGGAGGACGTATCGGTCACCGCAGGAACGACGGGATGTCCAGGTCGTCCTCGGCATCGATCACGACGTTGGGGCGGTCCCGTTCCTCGTCAGCGGGGCGGAACACCGCATCCTCTTCATCGTCGTCATCCTCGTCGAGGAAGGGGTCCTCGGCCACCGCCAGGCCCTGCTCCTCGCTCTCGGTGCTCGAGACGAAGGCCCCTTCTTGCTCGACGGGCCCGTCGAAGCCGTCGAACCCGGCCGCGATGACGGTCACCTTGACCTCGTCGCCGAGGCTGTCGTCGATCACCGCCCCGAAGATGATGTTCGCCTCGGGGTGGGCGGCCTTCGTGATCACATCCGCGGCCTCGTTGACCTCGAACAGCCCGAGGTCACTGCCCCCGGCCAGCATGAGGAGCACGCCCCGAGCCCCGTCGATCGACGCTTCGAGCAGCGGCGAGGAGATCGCGAGCTGGGACGCCTCGAGGGCGCGGTCATCGCCCCGCGCCGTCCCGATGCCCATGAGCGCCGAGCCGGCGTCCTTCATCACGGTGCGGACATCGGCGAAGTCGAGGTTGATGAGTCCCGGAGTCGTGATGAGGTCGGTGATCCCCTGGACACCTTGGAGCAGCACCTCGTCGGCCAGTTTGAACGCCTGCACGACCGACGTCTCCCCGTCGGCGATCTGCAGCAGGCGGTCGTTGGGGATGATGATGAGGGTGTCGACCTCGTCCTTGAGGTTGTGGATCCCCTCCTCGGCCTGGACGCTCCGGCGCCGGCCTTCGAACGTGAACGGCCGCGTCACGACCCCGATCGTCAGGGCCCCGAGCTCCTTGGCCACCTCGGCGACGACCGGGGCGCCGCCCGTCCCGGTCCCACCACCCTCGCCGGCGGTGACGAACACCATGTCCGCGCCCTTGAGCACCTCGGTGATCTCGTCGCGGTGGTCCTCCGCCGCTTGACGCCCCACCTCGGGGTCGGATCCCGCGCCGAGTCCCCGGGTCAGATCCCGGCCGATGTCGAGCTTCACGTCCGCATCGGACATGAGGAGCGCCTGAGCGTCGGTGTTGATCGCGATGAACTCCACCCCGCGCAGGCCCGCATCGATCATGCGGTTCACGGCGTTCACGCCGCCACCGCCGATCCCGACGACCTTGATCACGGCCAGGTAGTTGGTCGGGTTCGCCGCCATGGACTCTCATCTCCTCGCGCCGGTCGGCGCTGTCGGGTGTGGGCGCAAGCGCCCTTCGTCAACCGCGTCCGCCGCCGTCCGGCGCTCCGCGGGTCCGGCCCCGTCCCCAGAGGGTTGGCGCCCGGCGCACCACGACCGTCGTGGGAGCGGTGGGCCCCCGGTTCCCACGGCGCGTGGCGAGGGAAGTCGCCGGGCGGTTGGGTCGACCCGAGAGCCGAACCCTCTACCTCAAGTTGACGTTTATACTTATGTAAACCTCTACGAGGGGTGGAAGGTAGGACCGGCAGGCGCCGCGAGTCAAGCCTCCGCCGCGAACCGCCCGAGACGTGCTAGGGGCGCACGGTCGGGTTCGACGGTGCGCGCACATCGATCACCGAGACCGAGGTCTCACCGACGTCCTCCAGGACCGCCCCGAGCGCGCGAGCCTTCTCGGGCAGGCGGGAGACATCCCCCACCAGCACCTGGACCCCGTCGTCGAGCCGGAGCGAGAGCGCCTGCGACCCGTCCACGACGTACCGCGCCACGCGCGCCCGGAGTGGGCCCGGCAAGGTCGTGGCCAGCCGGAAGGCACCCGCCAGTCCCGCGTCGGCGGCGACGGTCGCTCCCGGCGCGGGCACCGCTCCGGGCAGCCGGATCGTCGGGAGGCCGCGGCCACGTCCTTCGCTGATGACGTGACCCTCGGCATCGACCAGCACCGCACCGTTCGAGCCCTCGACCGTGACGTACGGCACGCGTTCGGTGATCGCGATCTCGACCGTCAGTGGATCGGCCCGACTCGCGTCGGCACGCAGCACCATCGGCAACGCTTCGACCCGCTCCTCGGCCGCGCCGAGGCGGAGTCGCAGCGTCGAGGTGCCGAGCTCCAGATCCGCAGCCGTCCGGACAGCATCCTCCGTCAACCGTTCGACGCCAAGTACCCGGACCTCCTGAAGTGCCACGAGGTCACTGCGCTCGATGAGGAAGGCGACGCCGGCCAGGACCGCCAGGACCACCACCGCGACCGTTCTGCGCAGTCGGCGCCGACGCCGAGCAGCGCGGACCTGCTGCCGGCGCTCCGCGATGCGGTCATCGACGACGACACTCACGAAGGCTCCATGCCCAGGTCGTCCCCGAAGTCACCCACCATCACGACCTCCGGCCGCAAGCTGACGCCGAACTCCTCGGAGACACGGTGCCGCACGTCTCGGATCAACGCACGCACGTCGGACGCGGTCGCCCCTTCGTCGGTCACGATGAAGTTCGCGTGCTTCTCCGAGATCCGCGCCCCGCCCCGCGACCATCCCTTCGCGCCGGCGGCGTCGATCAGTCGCCCGGCGGAGTCCCCCTCGGGGTTGGCGAACACCGATCCGCAGTTCGGCTCGTTGACGGGCTGGTGATCCCGCCGCCACTGCTTGATCTCGCGGATCTCCTCGCGGATGGCATCACCCTCGCCGCGGTCGAGCTCGATGGTCGCCGCGATCACGACCGCATCGTCGGGCAGCTCGCTGTGCCGGTAGGCCAGTCCGAGCTCGTCCGCGGCACGGACCTCGCGCGCCTGGCTGCGGAGACGGTAGAGCTCGGCCGACACGAGGTGATCTGCGAGCTCGCTGCCGTGCGCACCGGCGTTCATCCTGACGGCGCCACCGAGGCTGCCCGGCACCGCAGACGCCCACGCGAACCCGAGGAAGCCCTCGTTCGAGAGCCGCACGGACAGGACGGGCAGCATCTCTGCAGCACCAGCACGGATTCGGTTCCCCGTCACCTCGTAGCCGCCGAACTCGTCGTCGTCGAGGTGGATCGCGATGCCGTTCCAGCCGTCGTCGGCCACGAGCAGGTTGGAGCCGCGCCCGACCACGAGCCACGGCAGGTCGTGGTCGACGCAGGCCTGGCCCACGGCCGCCAGGTCACCAACGCCGGCAGCGGTCACGAGGAGACGAGCAGGGCCTCCGACCCGGAGCGTCGTGTGTTTGGCCAAGGACGCATCGACCTCCACGCGCCCTCGACAGTGGTCCCGGAGCCAGGCAGCAACCACCTCAGTCATCGGCGTCCCCGAGCAGGTCGAGGAGGCCGGGTCCGACCTGGGTGACGTCCCCCGCACCGGTGACGAGGACGAGATCCCCGTGCTGCACGACCTCGGCGAGCCGCTCGGGCAGGGCCGCGAGGTGCGGTTCCCAGATGACCCGGGCCCCGGCCGTCTCCGCTGCCTCGGCGACGGAGCGACCCGTGACCCCCGGGATGGGATCCTCGCTCGACGCGTAGACCTCGGTCACGACCACCACGTCGGCAGCAGCGGCGGCGCGACCGAGCTCCTCGCCGAGTGCCTGGGTCCGGCTGTAGCGATGCGGCTGGACGACCAGAACGACCCGGCCGTCGGTGACGGATCTCGCGGCAGCGAGTGTCGATCGGAGCTCGGTCGGATGGTGCGCGTAGTCATCGACCACCTCCACGCCCCCGGCGGACCCCAACCGCTGGAAGCGCCGCTGCGGACCCGCGAAGCTGCCGAGCCCCTGGGCGGCTTCTCCGGGGTCCACCCCGGCCCAGGCCGCCGCGGTCAGGGCAGCCGTGGCGTTCAAGAGGTTGTGTCTTCCGGGGGCGGGGAGCTCGAGCCGAACCTCCCACTCCCCGTCCCGCCGCACGACCGCCCCGCCGCCATCGTCCACCACCAGCCGCACGTCCGCGGAGGGGTCCTCGCCGTAGGTCACGATCGGTTCGTCGATCTCGCTCACGAGCGCCCGCGCCCCTGGATCGTCGATGCAGATCACGGCCACGCCACCAGGCGACCGCCGACCGAGGAAGTCGGTGAACGCCTCCTGGACCTGGTCGTCGTCCTCGAACTCGTCGGGATGGTCCAGCTCGACGTTGGTCACGATCGCCAGATCTGGCTCGAAGACGAGGAAGGAGCGGTCGGACTCGTCCGCCTCGGCGACGAAGAGATCGTCGGAGCCGGCATGCGCGTTGGAACCGGTCTCGTTCAGCTGTCCGCCGACGGCGTAGCTCGGGTCGAGGCCGGCGGCTTGGAGCCCCACGACGACCATCGACGTCGTGGTCGTCTTGCCGTGGGTGCCAGCGACCAGCACACGGGTCGCCTCCGACATGAGCGCCGCCAGCATCTCGGCACGCTGGTAGACGGGCAGACCTCGTCGGTGCGCCTCCTCCACCTCAGGGTTGTGGTCGGGGACCGCGGCGGACACGACCACCACCTCCGCGCCGTCAACGGCCTCGGCGTCGTGACCCACCGAGACGACGGCGCCCATCGCGGACAGCTCGTCGAGGGTGCGGCCTTCCTGGAGGTCGGTACCCGAGACGGTGTGTCCACGCTGCAGCAGCACCCGGGCGATCCCGCTCATGCCGGCCCCGCCGATGCCCACGAGGTGGACGTGGCGGGGGCTGGTCAGGTCAACGGTCACAGTTCCTCCTCACAACAGGTCGAGCACGAGCCGGGCCACGTTGGCGGCCGCGTCCCGGCGGCCGAAAGCTCGGGACGCCTCGGCGACCTCCCGCCGCCGCTCCTCGTCGAGAAGCCACGGTTCGACGGTCGCGACGATCTGTTCGCCGTCGAGGTCGTCGTCCTCGACCACGGCTGCTCCCCCAGCCTGCGCGACGGCGCGTGCGTTATGCAGTTGGTGGTCATGGGTCGCGTGGGGGTAGGGCACGAGCAGCGCAGGTTTGCCGAGCACGGTGAGCTCGGCGATGGAGGTAGCCCCCGCTCGACACACGACGACGTCCGCGGCGGCGTAGGCGAGGGCCATGTCGTCGATGAAGTCGAGGCACCGCACCGACGGGCCCGAGCCCTGCTTCTTGGCCTGCTCCCACATCGTGGCCGTCTCACCGTGCAACCGCTGGCCGGCGGCGTGGAGGATCTGCAGTTCCTCCGGCTCCTGCCAGATCGGGTACGAGTCGACGGTGGCGTGGTTGATGCTCTGGGCGCCCTGGCTGCCCCCGAAGACGAGCAGCGTGGCACGGTCGCGGTCGAGGCCGAAGTGTTCCCGAGCGGCACCCCGTTGTTCTTCGGGAGCCAGCTCGAGGATCTCCTCCCGGACCGGGTTGCCGGTGACGGCCGCCCGCTCCGGATGCCGGAACCGGTCGGCCGATCCGGGGAAGGTGACCGCGATGCGATCGGCCCACCGTGTGGCGAACCGGGTCGCGAGGCCGGGGATGGAGTTCTGCTCGTGCACCACCAAGGGCAGGTGGGTCCGAGCGCTGGCCCACGCCAGCGGGAAGCTGACGTAGCCCCCGAACGTGACGGCCGCGACCGCGTTCTCCTCCGTGACGAGGTCGGCACACTTCCGAACCGATCGGTTCACCGCGAACGGCAGCTTCAGCAGCGTCAGGGACGGTCGCCGTGGAAGTGGCAGCATCGGCACGTGGTGGAGCCGGTAGCCGGCCTCGGGTACCAAGCGTCCCTCGAGTCGATCCTCCGTGCCGACGAAGACCGGTTCGACGTCGGGGGCGAGGTCGGTGATCGCGCGGGCGACCGCGAGCGCCGGGAAGACGTGGCCGGCGGTCCCGCCACCTGCGAACAGCACGGCGCGTCGATCGCTCATGCCGACTCCTGTCCGGTCGCCGACGACCGCGCGATCGCGACCAGGATGCCGAGTGCGACGAGTGTGGACACGAGCGACGATCCTCCGACGCTGACGAGAGGCAAGGTCACACCGGTCACGGGCAAGAGTCCGGTCACCGTGCCGACGTTGATGAGAGCCTGAGCAACGATCCATCCCGTCACGGCGAACGCGACCGTCCGTCCGAAACCGTCCGGCGCCCCCCGCGCGATCCGCATCCCCACGATCAGCAGCGCCAGGAACAGGGTGACCACGGCCAAGGATCCCAGGAGGCCCAGCTCCTCGCCGATGATCGCGAAGATGAAGTCGGTCTCCGGATTCGGGATGAAGTTCCACTTCCCCCGGCTCGAGCCGAGTCCCAGCCCGAACCATCCACCCGAACCCAACGCGTAGAGCGACTGGAGCAGCTGCCAGCCCGAGCGCTCGGGATCGGCATCGGGATCCAGCCAGCCCGTGAGGCGCTGGAGCCGGTACGGCGCGGCGACGGCCAGGCCGACACCCGCGACCGCCCCCGCCGCGAGCAGGCTCGCGAAGTGCCGCAGCGGCAGCCCCTCCGCGAACAGGACGAAGCCGACGATCAGTGCGAGGATCGCGGTGGTGCCGAGATCCGGCTCGAGCATCACCAGCACCGCGGTGAGGAGGTAGGCGGGCAGAGCCGGCACCAGCAGGTGGGTGGTGTCTTGGAGCGATCCATCCCGCGGACGCTTGCGTTCGAGGACATCGGCGAGCCACAGCAGGAGCCCGAGCTTCGCCAGCTCGGACGGCTGGACGACGACCGGCCCGATCGCGAGCCAGCGCGTCGATCCGTAGGCATCGAGCCCGACGCCCGGCAGCAGGACCGCCACGAGCCCCACCAGCGCAGCCGCGAACAACCCCCAGGAGACGGGCCGCCACAGTTGATGCGGCAGTCGCCCCACCAGCACGAAGGCGACCATCCCGACCGTCGCCCACACGAGCTGACGCCGGAACACGCCGAACGGGTCACCGCTCTCGGCGGCGTCCACGAACGAGGCCGAGAAGCTCATCACCAGTCCGGTGGCGACGAGGATCGCCACGATCGAGGTCAAGACGACGGTGTCGGTGTTCCATCCCTGGAGACGGATGCCACGGAGGCGGCGGGACATGGCCGTCCCGAGTTCGCTCCAATTGAGCCGCGCGTCCCCCTGGCCTGCACTCACGACGCGCGCTCCAGCCGCTCGGCGGCGGCGGTGGCGGCGGCCGCGAAGCGGTCCCCCCGGTCGGCGTAGTCGTCGAACATGTCGAACGAGGCGCACGCCGGAGCGAGCAGGACGGTGTCACCCGGCTCCGCCAGCTCGGCCGCCGCCTCGACCGCCTCCTCCATCGATGTCGCGTTGACGGCGTGGACGCCGGCGTCCTCGCACACCTCCGCCAGCGCCGCTGCCGCCTCACCGATCACGACCGCTGCCCGGACGTTGCCGAGCTCGGGCCGCAGGGCAGCCAGGTCCGCGCCCTTCGCCAGGCCCCCGGCGACCCACACGATGCTGGGGAACGCGTTGAGCGCCGCTCGCGCAGAACCGACGTTGGTCGCCTTCGAGTCGTCCACGAACGTGACCCCTCCCCCGCTGGCCACGTGCTCGAGCCGGTGGGGGCCCGGGCGGAAGGATCCCGCTGCCGTCGCGACCCCGGATGGATCCGCGCCGGCCAGCAGCGCCGCGCACGCAGCCGCTGACACGTTGTCGCGATGGTGGGGAGCATCGAGCGGCAGATCGGCCAGCCGGAACAAGGGTCCGGAATGCGTGTCCAGGTGCACGTGCATCACCTCGTCATGCACATCGACGCCCCGCTCGACATGTCGCCCACGGCCGCTGAACCACGCGCGGCCACCGGGGACCGAGGAGTCGACGAGATCGACCACGTTGGGGTCCTCGGCGTTGGCCACCACCTCGTCGACCTCCTGTTGCGCGCGCCAGATCCGTGCCTTGGCTGCACCGTACGCCCCGAGGTCCCCGTGCCAGTCGAGGTGGTCCGGCTCGAGGTTGAGCAGGACAGCGACCCAGGGCCGCAACCGGTGGCAGAACCGGAGCTGGAAGGAGGACAGCTCGGCCACGAGCACCGTGTCCTCGGCCGCCTCGAGCGCGGCGGTCGTGAAGGGCGTCCCGATGTTGCCACAGGCCACGGCGTCGATCCCCGAGGCCGAGAGCATCGCCGCCGTCAGCTCGGTGACCGACGTCTTGCCGTTGGTCCCGGTGATCGCGACGACCGGGCGGGGCGCCAGCCGCCATCCGAGCTCCGGCTCGGACCACACCGGGATCGCCTCCGCGATGGCGGCTTGGATGACGGCTGCATGTTCGGGCACCCCGGGAGACGGCACGACGAGATCGACGCCGTCGAGGTGGTCGCGCGCCTCCACGCCGACGTGGACCGGCACGTCGCCGAGATCCGGAGTGGCGGAGGCGTCCTCGTCGACGACCACGATCTCGACGTCCTGCGCCGTCAGGGCCGCCACGACCGCACGCCCCGAACGACCCGATCCGACGACCAGCACCCGGCGGATGCCGTCGAGCGCGTGCTCAGCCACCGCTGGCCCGCTGGAACAGATCGGGGTTGCGGCCGATCCACTCGGCGTAGAAGGTGCCGAGGCCGAGCGCGACCCCGATCCCGGCCACGATCCAGAACCGCACGATGACGGTGGTCTCCTGCCAGCCCAACAGCTCGAAGTGGTGGTGGATCGGGGCCATCCGGAAGAGCCGGCGTCCGAACGCCCGGAAGGCGAAGACCTGGATGATCACGCTCATGGTCTCGACCACGTAGAGCCCGCCGAGCAGCACGAGCAGGAACTGGGTGTTGGTGGCCACGGCCATGGCCGCGAGCAGTCCGCCGAGCGCCAGGGAGCCGGTGTCCCCCATGAAGATGCGGGCCGGCGGGGCGTTGTGCCACAGGAAGCCCGCGCAGGCGGTCATGACGGCAGCCGCGATGATCGCGAGGTCCTGCCCGTCGGCCGAGAGCGTCGCGGCGACCTGGCTCGTGCAGGATTCGGCATCGGCGAGGAACAGATGGGTGCACGGGTTACGGAAGATCCAGAACGAGATCAGCGTGTAGGCGCCGAACACCAGCGCTCCCGAGCCGGCGGCGAGCCCGTCGAGCCCGTCGGTGAGGTTGACGGCGTTGGACACGCCGGCCAGCAGGATGAACATCCAGATGAAGAACACGAACACTGGGATCGGCACGGCGATGTCACCGACCACCGAGATGTTCTGGGGGATCCCGGCGAGGCGCGGCCCGAGGAACGCGAACATGGCCGCGATCAGTCCCTGCCCGACGAACTTGGCGGTCTTGTTGAGCCCGAGGTTGCGGCGCATCCGAACCTTGATGAGGTCATCGGCGAACCCGACGATCGCCATCCCCGCGAAGGTGCCGAGCACGAGCAGCCCGACGGGGGTGAAACGTGCCTGGCCAACATGGGCGACGAGGTAGGCGATGATCGCCGCTCCGACGATCACGGTCCCGCCCATGGTGGGCGTGCCAGCCTTGGACTGATGCGCCTCGGGGCCCTCCTCGCGGATCATCTGCCCGAAGCCGCGCTCACGGAAGTAGCGCACCACCGCTGGCGCTCCGGCGAGTGACACGGCGAGGCCCACCGCCCCGGCGATCAGGATGGCGATCATGAGCCAGTCCCTCCCCGGTGCTCCGCGAGACCCTGCGCCACCGCTTCGAGGCCACCGACGCGGCTCGCCTTCACGAGCACGACGTCGCCGTCCTCGACCTCGTCGCGAACGAGCGAGAGCGCCTCGTCGGCGTCGGACACCCTCCGCACGTCGTCCCCCCCTGCCGCGCGGCCGCCCTCCGCCATCGCCGCAGCGTCCTCGCCGACGACGATCAGGTGATCGACCCCCCGTTCGACCGCCTCCCGACCGGTGTCGCGGTGGTCACGCTCGTGGGTATCACCGATCTCGGCCATGACCCCGAGCACCGCCCAGGTCGAGCCAGTGCGCTCGACGCTCTGGAGCATGTCCACCGCCGCCCGGACCGAGGTCGGATTCGCGTTGTAGGCGTCGTTCAACACGATCACGCCGCCGGCCTCGATCACCTCGCCCCGCCACTCGCTCACCGGGGCGTCGCGGAGCGCTCCCGCAGCGGCCTCGAGGTCGACGCCCAGCGTGCCTGCGGCGGCCAGGGCCGCCAGGGCGTTCATGACCTGGTGGCGGCCCGCGACCGGCAACGTGGTCCGCACCTCGCCCCACGGGGTTCTGGCGGTGAACGTTGGCCGCGCGACCCGGTCGAGCGTGACCTCCGTGGCCGCGAAGTCGATCGTGGCGACAGCCTCGTCTGGCGTCCCGTAGCGGAGCACCGCTGCGTCCGTGCGCGTCGCCATCCGGGACACTCGCTCGTCGTTGCCGTTGAGGATCGCGGTGCCGCCGGCCGGGAGCGCCTCGACGAGCTCGCCCTTCGCGGTCTCGATGGCGTCGATGTCGCCGAAGAGCTCGAGGTGGACACCGGCAACCGCTGTCACGATCCCGATGTCTGGCCGGACCAGCGGCATGAGCTCGGCGATGTGCCCGACCCCACGCGCCCCGACCTCGCTGACCACGACCTCGGAATCGGCTTCGAGCGCGAGCAGGGTCAGCGGCACGCCGAGCTCGTTGTTGAACGATCCCTGAGCGGCCACTGTGGGGCGGCCAGCTCCGACAGCAGCAGCCGTGAGATCCTTGGTGGTGGTCTTCCCGACCGATCCGGTGATCGCAACCGCGCGCGGGTCGACGCGATCGCGAACCGCGGCCGCGACCTGGCCGATCCCCTGCCAGGTGTCGTCGACGACCACCACCGTGGCCGTCGCGACCTCGACCGGACGCTCCGAGAGCACGATCACCGCTCCGTTGGCGACGGCCTCGTCGATGTAGTCGTGCCCGTCGGCGTTCTCGCCACGCAACGCGACGAAGAGGGCGTCACCCTCGATCTGCCGGGAGTCGGTCGCGACGGTTCGCGCCACGCGGGCGCCGTCACCCCGTAGGTCCCCGGAGGTGGCGGCGGCGATCGCGCGCGCGTCGAGCGGGATCATGACAACACCTCGCGGGCGACCAACCGGTCGTCGAACGGGACGGTCCGATCGGCGAACTCCTGGCCGGTCTCGTGGCCCTTGCCCGCGATCAGCACGACGTCCCCGGCGACGGCCGCGTCGAGCGCGGTCTCGATGGCCTCACGGCGGTCGACCTGACGGAGGATCTTCCCGGGCTCGGCGGCTCCCCGCGCCCCGCGTTCGACCGCGTCGAGGATGGCCTCGGGGTCCTCGCTCCGGGGGTTGTCGGACGTCAGGACCACGCGGTCCGCGCTGGCGGCGACCTCGCCGATCCGGGGACGCTTGTCGGGGTCGCGGTCGCCACCGGCCCCGACCACGACGTGCAGCGCCGCGTCCTCGGACATGAGCTCGCGTAGGGACGCGATCGTCGTCGCGAGCGCATCGGGGGTGTGGGCGTAGTCCACCAGCACGGTGAAGTCCTGCCCGGCGTCGACCGGTTCCAGGCGACCCGGCACCCCCGAACAGGCACCGATGCCTGCGCGAACGGCTTCGGCCTCGAGTCCGATCTCGCGAGCTGCCAGGTAGGCGCCGAGCGCGTTCAGGGCGTTGTGTGCCCCGAGCAGGCGCGTGGAGAGCTCGATGTCCCCGTAGGGCCCCGAGATCCGGGCGCGGTTCCCCTGGAGCCCGGACTCGAGAGCGACGACCTGGTGGTCGGCATCGTCCGCGCGCCCGTAGGTGATGCAGGGCACCGTGGCTCGGTCGACGAGCTGACGGCCGTAGTCGTCGTCCACGCAGATCACGCCCCGCTCGGAGAGGTGCGGCGTGAACAACCGAGCCTTGGCGTCGAAGTAGGCCTCCATCGTTCCGTGCCAGTCGAGGTGGTCCTGGCTCAGGTTGGTGAAGACCGCGACGGCGTACCGGGTGCCGTCCACGCGCCGCAGGTCGAGGCCGTGGGAGGACACCTCCATCGCGACCGCGTCGGCGCCACGCGCCAGCATGGTGGCGAGCAGGCGCTGGAGGTCGGTGCTCTCGGGAGTGGTCCGCAGGCCGGGCTGCGCCTGACCGTGGATCCTGGTCTCGACGGTGCCGATGACCCCGGTGCCGACCGCCGCCGCACCAAACGCCGACTCGAGGAGGTAGGTGGTGGTGGTCTTGCCGTTGGTCCCCGTCACCCCCACCACGTCGAGCGTCTCGCTCGGGTAGCCGTGCACGGCTGAAGCCGCCGGGCCCATCGCCGCCCGGACCGAGCTCACCTTGGCCTGTGGCAGGTCGACGTCGAGCCAACGCTCCACGAGCAGGGCTGCGGCCCCACGCTCGGCTGCCTCCCCGGCGTACTCGTGGCCGTCCGCGTTCTCGCCCGGCACGCAGCAGAAGAGCCAGCCGGGTTCGACAGTCCGGCTGTCGTGGGTGGCATCAACGAGCGGCACGTCGGCGCCCCGGAGCTCGGCGTGGGGCAGTGCCGCCGTCGCGGCGGTCAAGGTCGTCGTCACGATGGCGTCTCGGGGACCCGGGATCGAGGGCAGGCTAACGGGGTGGCGCGGCGACACCGTGCAGCCACGTCCGGTCACCCGACCACCTCATGGCCCGGCGGCCTCGCCAGTCCCTTCCTCCGACGCCTGCTCACGCTCCGCCTCGAGGCGCTCCTGCTCACGCTGCGCTCGCCACTCCTGCTCGGTGCGTCTGGCGTCGGTGAGCGCGGCGTCGAGGGGCTGGGTCGTTGCCGCTGGAGAGACCTGCTGGTGCTTCAGGGCGAAACCCATCACCTCGGCGAACACGGGGGCGGCGACGACACCACCCCAGATCGGATAGGGCTCGTCGACCATCACGGCAACGACCAGGCGCGGCTGGTCCACCGGCGCGAAGCCTACGAAGGTGGCCACGTACTGGCCCGAGTAGCCGCGCTCGCCGACCTTGGGCTTGCGGGCGGTCCCGGTCTTACCGGCGACCTCGTAGCCCGCGATGGCGGCGCGCTGGCCCGTGCCGTGGTCGGCTGCCACGACGCCCCCGAGGATCTGCCGGAGTTGCGCCGCGGTCCGGGTGCTGATGATCCGCCGGCCGCCGCCGTCGGCGGCGAGCGGTTCGAGGCGGCCGTCCTCGCCGACCGTGCCACGCAGGATGCGGGGCGGGACGGCCACGCCGTCGTTTGCGATCGTTGCGTAGAAGCTCGCCGCCTGGAGGAGGGTGGTGGCGACGCCCTGCCCGATGGCGATCGTCGGGAGACTCGTCTTCCACCAGTCCTCGACCGGCATCAAGAGCCCGGGTGCCTCGCCGGGGAAGCCGGTCCCGAGGGTCTGGCCGTACCCGAACTCACGCAGATAGTGGTGGAGACGCTCGGGGCCGAGCTCCTGCGCCACCATGATCGTCCCGACGTTCGACGAGGTCTCGATGATGCGCCGGAAGGTCATCTCTTCGGTCGGGTGCTCGTGCGAATCCGAGAAGCGCTTGCCGCCGGCCTCGATCTCGTCCGCGACCTCGTAGGTGCTGTCCGGCGTGGCCACCCCCTCCTCCAGGACCGCGGCGGCCGTGATCGCCTTCTGCACCGATCCCGGTTCGAAGACGTCGGTCACCGCCCGGTTGCGCCACGCCTCCTTCTCGCCGCCCACGAGCTCGTTCGGGTCGAAGCCGGGGGCGGAGGCCATCGCCAGGACCTCGCCGGTGGCGACGTCGAGCACCACCACGCTGGCGCCGACCGCGTCGTAGTCGGCGACCGCGCCGGCGGCAGCCTGCTCCGCCACGTACTGGATCTCACGGTCGATCGTGAGCACGAGGTCGGTTCCCGGCGTCGGCGGCGCGAGCTCACGGACCCCCGACGCGATGTCGAGACCGCCGGGCGCCTTCTCGGCCACGAGCTGACCGGGGGTCCCACGCAGGAGACGGTCGTGCTGGAGCTCGAGTCCGTGGAGACCGGCTCCGTCGATGCCGGTGAAACCGACCACCTGACCCGCCAGGCCGCCGCCCGGGTAGACGCGATGCGGCTCGGTGAGCACCCCCACCCCGGGCACCTCGAGTGCGAGGACACGCTCGCCGACCTCCCAGTCGAGCTGACGGCCGAGGTAGACGAAGTGAGAGTCCTGTCGCAGCAGCGTCTCGATCTCTGCAGCCGGCCGGTCCAGCACGGGGGCCAACGCCGCGGCTGCGGCCTCCGGCTCCATGGCAGGTGGCTTGACGAGCCCGTCGGGGGTGGTCTCCGAACGGAAGCGGCGCGGGTCGGCGTACACGGTGGCCGAGTCGACAGAGGTCGCCAGCACGTCACCCTGGCGGTCGTAGAGCCGGCCGCGCTGTGCCGGCAGCTCCACCACCCGCGAGCGCTGCTCGGCACCCCGCACTGCCCATCGCTCGGCATCGAGCACCTGGACGGACACGAGCCGCCCCACGACGACGAGGAACACCACCACGAACGCGAGCGTGAGGGCCAGCGACCGGCGGCCGACCGTCGTGGCGGGGAGACGGATCCGGCGTCGACGGATGCGGGCACCCCGTGGCGTCCGCTGTGACCGCGCCGTGGTCACCTCAGCGCTCCGCGGACAAGACCGGCTTCATGGGGTCGGTCGTCTCGCCGGGGGCGACCAGCTCCTCGCGTGACCGCCCGTCGGCCGGTAGGGACCGTTGCACGAGGAGGTAGCGGGGGGAATCGGCGGGGATCATCCCGAGCTTCTCGGCGGCCCGGCGCACCCGGTCGGGGTCCTCAAGCCGTGCGACCTCAGCGACGAGGAGTCCGTACTTCCGCTCCGCCTCGACCACCTCCCGCTCGAGGGTGCGGGCGGCCACCGCATCACCCGCGGCGAGCGCGTTCAGCGACACCGCCCCGAACACGGTCGCCCCCGCGACCAGGAGGTAGAGGAGCGTGAAGGCGACCACGTGTCGCGTCCGCGGCGGGGAGACGACGCGCAGGTGAGGGCGCCGTTGGCCCCGCGACCGGCGACGGGTCGGTACAGGGAGGGCGGTCATCTCTCCCCCCCGGAGAGCTTGCGCACGGCCCGGAGCCGGGCGGCGGAGGCGCGACGGTTGCTGCTGATCTCGTCGTCCCCCGGCCGCTCCGGCTTCCGGATCACGTGCTCGACGATGGGGACGCGGCCGCAGGCGCACACCGGGAGTCCCGGCGGGCAGATGCACCCGCTGGCCGCGTCGGCGAAGGTCCGCTTCACGATGCGGTCCTCCAAACTGTGGTAGGCGAGCACGGCTGCCACGCCGCGGGGGCGCAGCCGTGCGATCGCTCGCGGCAACGCGCTTTCGAGGGCCGCGAGCTCGTCGTTGACCTCGAGGCGGATGGCCTGGAAGGTCCTCGTGGCCGGGTGCCCGCCCGTGCGGCGGGTCGCGGCGGGGATGGCGTGCTTGACCACGTCCGCGAGCGCGGTGGTGGTGGTGAGCGGTCGGGCCTCGACGATCGCGTGGGCGATACGGCGGGCGAAGCGCTCTTCGCCGTACTCGCGGATCACCTGGGTGAGCCGGTCCAGGTCGTAGTCGTTGACCACGTCGGCCGCGGTACGAGCGGCATCGGGCCCCATCCGCATGTCGAGCGGACCCTCGTGGCGGTAGCTGAAGCCCCGATCGGGTTGGTCGACGTGCATCGAGGAGATGCCGAGGTCGAAGAGCACCCCGGCGATCGCGGTGACGCCCTGCTCGTCGAGGACGTCGTCGAGCTCGTCGTAGCGTGCCTGGATGGGTGTAAAGGCGACGCCATCGACCTGGGCCATCCGGTCGCGGGCGAGCGCGAGCGCGTCGGGGTCGCGGTCGATGCCGAGGACGTGGACGGAGGCCCCGCGGTCCCGACGGGCACGAGCGATCGCCGCGGCGTGTCCGCCAGCGCCAACGGTCGCGTCGACGATCACCCCGGCGGGGACGTCGAGGAACAGCTCGACGACCCGGTCCAGCATCACCGGGACGTGTGCGTCGGGTGTTGACGCCACCACCGCGCTCCTCCCCCTCACAGGCTCAACACGCCATCGAGGTTCGCGAAGTCGTCCTCGACCTCGCTTCGGTACTCGTCCCAGCGCGCCCGGTCCCAGATCTCGAGCTTGTAGTCGGCGCCGTTGATGGTGAGCTCCTTCTCGAGTCCCGCGTACTCGCGCAGGCGGGGCGGGATGGTGACCCGTCCCTGACCGTCAGGGACCTCCTCGTGCGCCCCGGCGAGGACCGTTCGCATGAAGGCCCGGGTGCGCTGATCCTCCCGCGGCAACTCCCGCCACTCCTCCACCCGACGCTCGAAGGTCGAACGTGGGTAGACGTCGATGCAGCGATCCTGCGCGGGGACGAAGACGAGACCGCCGTTGAGCCGGTCACGGAACTTGGCAGGCAGGATCACACGCCCCTTGGCGTCCAGCGTGTGCTGGTGCTCTCCGAGGAACACGTGACCATCCCGTCCTTCCCGACCCCGGGGCCGATCCACACCGGACCGTCCCACGGCACAGGTTGCTCTCCACTTCGCTCCACTTTATGCCCCAGAACTCCACACGTCAACGTCAAAGGCGGTCGAGAGCAGCGGGAGGCCAGCCCAGAAGCCCCAAGAACGGCCCTGAGAAGCGAGATCTTGCCGTCAGGAGTGGTGGGGAGAGAAGTGGAGGAACACTGCCCCCGCTGGGCCTCAGCCGTCGCCGAGCTGGCGGATCCCGCCGGACCAGATCGCGGCCAGGGTGCGGACAGCCGCCGCGCGCTCCTCGCCCGCCACCGAGTCGAACCGGGCGGTGGCGTAGCCCTCCACCATCGCGACGAGCGCGCCCGCCGCCACCTGGGCATCGTGCTCGGTGGTCTCGGTGACGGGGGCGAGCTGCTCGGCGACCCGCTCGATGTAGCCGCGCCGCACGGCCTTGAGACGCTGGCGGAACTCGGGCTCGAGCGCGGACGCCTCGAGCCAGGTGCGGATGACGTCGGCTTCCCCGATGAACACCTCGACGAACCGTGAGAGCACGTCCTCGACCGTGGCGGTGACGTCCTCACCGTCCCAGGGCTCGGCAGCAACGGCAGCGAGCGCCTCGGCCGTGTCGTCGACCAGCGCGTCGAGGACAGCGGCCTTGTTGTCGTAGTAGGTGTAGAAGGTGCCGTGGCTCACCCCTGCCGCGGCAACGACGTCCTCCACCCGCGCTGCCGCATAGCCGTGCTCGGCGAACACCTCTCGGGCGGCCACGCGCAGCCGTTCGGCCGTCGCGGCGCCGCGCCGGGTCCGTATCGTCGACTCCTCCACGGTGTCCCTTCCTGGGTCCGGTTCGAACCGTAGCGCGAGCCGCTCCGTCGGCCGGAAGAGCATTGACGTCGACGTCGATGTCGCTACGGTGTGCGCGGGACCGGACACGACGGGAGCTGACCCATGACCACCTTCGTCTGCGACGGCTGCAAGCGCGAGCTCGAAGGCCAACGCGTGGTGTTCTCGACCGAGGCGACCGACGAGAACGGCGTCGACGTCATCCTCGCCAAGCGCTGGACCACCTGTCGCGACTGCGCCGAGGAGGTCTTCGACGCGATCGATGAACCCTCTCCGTTCTCGGACGAGGACTTCAAGACACTGGTCCTGCCCGACATCGAGAGCCAGCACATGGGCGGCTACACCGGCGAGCTCACCACCTGAGCCGACCCCCGGTCACGCCGGCACACACACCCGAGCCCCCCGGCGGCAGTGGGCTTCCCCAGCCGGGGTCACGGGGATACCCTTCGCCCTCCGAGCCGAGCGGAGAGGCCAAGCGATCGTGTCGACGACCACCCGTCGAGACCGACCCGGCCCCCGTCCCGATCTCGCGTCCATCGCCGACACGCTCCAGGCCATCGAGACCAACGTCGAGTCGGTCCTCGAAGGCAAACCCGAAGTGGTGCGGCTGGCACTGGTGGTCCTCATGTCCGAGGGGCACCTGCTGATCGAGGACGTCCCCGGCGTCGGCAAGACGCTCCTGGCCAAGGCGCTCGCCCGCTCGATCGACTGCTCGGTCCAGCGCATCCAGTTCACTCCGGACCTCCTGCCCTCGGACGTGACCGGTGTCACGGTCTACTCCCCCGACACCGGCGAGTTCGAGTTCCGTCCCGGCCCGGTCTTCGCCAACATCGTGCTCGGCGACGAGATCAACCGGGCGGGTCCGAAGACCCAGTCGGCGCTCCTCGAATCCATGGAGGAACGCCAGGTCACGATCGACGGCGTCACCCATGAGCTGGCACGGCCGTTCATGGTCATGGCCACCCAGAACCCGATCGAGCTCGAGGGGACCTATCCGCTCCCCGAGGCCCAGCGTGACCGCTTCATGATGCGGGTCGCGATCGGTTACCCCCACGTCGACGCGGAGCTCGAGATCCTGCGGACCCACGGGCAGGCGGATCCGATGGCTGCGCTCCAGCCCGTCACCGACGCCGCCACCGTGTCCGAGACGATCGTCGCGATCCGCGGCGTCCACGTCGCCGAGGCGGTCGAACGCTACGTCGTCGCGCTCTGCCGCGCCACGCGCTCCCACGAGGAAGCGGAGCTCGGAGCCTCGCCCCGTGCGTCGCTGGCGCTCCTGCGTGCCTCCCGTTCCTACGCGGCCTTCCAGGGGCGCGACTACGTCGTCCCCGACGACGTCAAGGCGCTCGCGCCCCACGTCCTGCCCCACCGTCTGATCCTGCGCGCCGAAGCACAGCTCGCGGGGCGCGATCCGATCGCGGTGGTCCAGGACGTCCTCGACGGCGTACCCGCGCCGACCGAGTAGCAGGCAGGCCAGACAACAGGGAGCCATGTTCACCGACCGCGGCAAGTGGATGGTCGCAGCCATCGTGCTGCTGTGGCTCGCCAGCCGCCTCTTCGGTGTCCCCGAGCTCGGGATGGCAGCGGTCGCCGCGCTCGCCCTCGTCGTACTGGCCGTCATCTACACGGTCGCGACCTCCGCGAACCTCACCGCCTCCCGGCTGGTCCAACCCACGCGCCTCTTCTACGACGCCGAGGCGGTCGTCCGGCTGCGGCTCCGCAACGTGGGCCGGCTCCCGACCGCGATCCTCCAGGTGACCGACTCCACGCCCGCGGAACTGTCCGACGGCGCCCGGTTCGTGCTGTCCCCCTTGCCGCCCGGGGGCGAGGTGTCCCTCGACTACGGACTGCGGGGGCATCAGCGGGGGCGCTACGCGATCGGCCCGCTCGAGGTCAGGCTGCGGGACCCCTTCGGGATCGCTGCGCGTGGTCACACGTTCGGACGAACGAACGAGCTCATCGTCTACCCGCCCGTGTGGCGCCTCCCCCCCGGACTCCCCCTCGGGGGGATCCAGGGCCCGGGAGGCGAAGGACGTCCCCGACCATTGGCCACCGGCGACGAGCTCGCCAACGTGCGGGAGTACGTGCGTGGGGACGACCTGCGCAAGGTGCACTGGCGGTCGACCGCCCACCGGGGCAAGCTCATGGTGCGACAGGACGAGTCACCCCAGAACCCGACGGCGACGCTGCTCCTCGACCGCCGCGCTCCGGCACATCACGGCACCGGACCTGCCTCCTCGTTCGAGCAGGCGGTGTCGGCCGCGGCCTCCATCACCTACCACCTCGCGGAGCGATCGTACGGGGTGACCCTGCTCACCGAGCCGGTGTCGACGACGCCCCGGGCGCTGCCCTGGCAGCTCGCACTGGAGCGACTCGCGACGTTGACCCCGGGACCGGAGGCGGAGCTCGGATCGGTGTGGCGGCAGCTCGCGCAGGGGATGGCGACCGCTCCCGTCCTCGCTGCGGTGGTGGCCGTACCCGACCCTGACCTGCTGCGGCAGATGGTGCGGGGCGGCCGGAGTGCCGCCTCGCGGCTCGCGGTCCTCATCGACACCGAGGCGTTCGGTGGCCGCCGACGCCGTACCGTCGACGTGGAGGCCACCGCCCACGCACTGCGAGCGGCGGAGTGGCGTGTCACGGTCGTGGGGCCCGGTGACCGCCTGGACGAACGGTGGCGAGAGCTGGTGTTCCAACGGACACCGGTCTCGACCCCCGGTAGATGAGACGAGCGATGGGCACGACATGAGGCGCGAGCTGGCGTTGAGCGCGGGGGCGATCGCGCTGCTGCTCGGCGCGACCCATGCACTGTCCCGCGTGTTCGCCGACGGTAGCTGGCGCACCCCGGTCCTCGCGGCGGTGCTGATCCCGGTCATCGCCGCAGCGGCCGCGAACCAGCTCCGGTTCGGGGCGGTCGCGAGCGCTGTCGCCTCCCTCCTGGGGCTGATCGTCTACACCTACGTCATCCACCTGCCCTCGGGGCCGCTGCTCCCGGGCCAGGAGCAGCTCGCCCAGGCGGCCGCCCTCTTCCAAGAAGGGATGACCCAGATCCAAGAGGAGCCGGCACCCGCCCCTGTCCTGCCGGGCCTCCTCCTCGTCGCGACGACCGGGGTCTGGATCGTCTCCCACACGACCCATGAGCTCATCGCGAGAGCCCGGCGGCCCGGGCTCGGTCTCCTCCCTGCCACCATCCTGTGGGCCGCCCCGCTCGCAGCCCCGATGCCCCCGTCTCGGACGTGGCCGACCGCGATCCCCTTCCTCGCCGGTGCCGCCCTCGTCCTCCTCCTCGACCCCGACGTCGACATCGCCGCCTATGCACGGCGCTCGCGACCCCGCGTGACCACCGCCGGGGTGAGCCTCGGCTTGGCGGCGCTCGCCGTGGCCGCGGCCGCTCCCGGCATGCTGCCGGGCTACGGCCAGGAGTCGTGGTGGGATCTCACGGGCAGCGGAACCTCGGTCGGCTACGAGCCGATCGTCGATGTCGGGGATCGGCTCCAACTCCCGCAGGAGCGCCCCGTGCTCCAGGTCCAGGCCGATCGCAAGGTCTACCTCCGCCTCGCCGCGCTCGAGACGTTCGACAAGAACACCTGGCGCCTCGGACCACCGGGCACCGAGGTCTTCCGCCCTGATCCCTCGGACATCCACAACACCGACGGACGGCTCCCGTTCGAGACGGAGATCGCCACCGGCGAGGAGATCGAGGTCGGCATCACCGTGCTCGACCTCGAGAACATCTTCCTCCCCGTCCCCTACCAGCCGGTCGAGGTCGTCCAAGGTGACGAGGGGATGATCTACTCGACCGCCGGCGGCTTCATCGCCACCACCGAGGAGGCCGACAACGAGATCGGGGGACGCCTCGCCGAGGGCGTGGTCCCCGGCAAGGAGTACGTCGTCCGTTCGCTGCTTCCCGAGCCGGGCGTGGGCGACCTCCGAGCTGCCGATTCCGACGACGCCACCCTCTACACCCAGCTCCCGAAGCCCTATCCACGGTTCCGCGCCGAGGCCGAACGGATCTACGAGGAGGCCGAGGCGAGCACGAACTGGGACCGGGCGCTCGCGATCCAGCGGTACTTCCACGACCCGGACCGCTTCCGGTACTCGACCACCGAGGTGGATCCTCTGCGGGGCGATGACGCCCTCGAGACCTTCGTGTTCGACCACCGTGTCGGATACTGCGAGTACTTCTCCTCCGCGATGGCTGTGATGCTGCGCGCGACGGGCGTCCCGGCACGGGTCGCCGTCGGGTTCGCCCCGGGGACCCTCACCACCCCCGCGGATCCGGCCGTGGGGCGGGAGCTCAACACCTACACCGTGTCGACGAGCGATGCGCACGCCTGGGTCGAGGTCCTGTTCCCGGGCTACGGCTGGGTGAAGTTCGATCCGACGCCCCGGAGCGACGGCAACATCATGCCGCCGACCGACGCCGACGTGGAACCCGACATCACGATCGCCGATCGAGACAACCAGAGCCAGACCGACGAGCCGGCGCCCGAGGAGGACCCGACTGCCGGCGAGCAGCCAGAAGGGACGGAGAACGACATCCCGTCCGCGCTGGACAGGGACGAGTCACCCTCATCGACCGGCCAGAGCGCCCCCGCCCGGATCTCGCTCGCGCTCCTCGGGCTGCTGCTGCTCACTGCCACCGGTGCTGGCGCGCTGTCGCTGTGGCGGACCCGGCCCCGCCGCCCCGAGCTACCGCCAGCAGAGCGGGTGCTCGCGGCGCAACGCCGTGTGCACACCATCGCCGCGCGCTACGGCCTGGGACGTCACGACGCCGAGACCGCGGCCGAGCTCGCGGAGCGCTGGATCGCAGACGGTCGCATCGACCCAGAACCTGCCCGCGAGTTCGTTCGGCTGGGACAGGCGGCCGCGTTCGGCGGCGACGTGGAGCGCGGGAACGGGGTGCGCGCTGAGGAGCTCGCGCAGGCGATCATCGACGGCCTTCGCGCGTCGGTCAGCCGCCGTGACCGTCTCGCCGGTCCGGTCCGCAAGCCTGCTGCCACCGTCGCCCAGTCAGGGCGCGAACTGGTCGCTACCGCTCGCAACCGCTGGAGCGGCGAGGGCTGACTCAGCTCGCGTGGTCGCGGCCCTTGAAGACCTCCTTGAAACGGTCCAGGAGGCGCGTCGCAGGACCTTCCTCGAGATGTCGCAAGGACTGGATCCCGATCACGACCGAGCCGAGCATGAGCGAGAAGCCGGCAACACCGAAGGCGAAGTGGAACGTCAGCCCGAAGAGCAGCAGGAAGCCGAAGACGAACCCGACCACGGACCAGCGTGCATGGCGGAGGCGGCGGTCGTCGTCGCTCGCGCGCCTGGCCCGCTTGACGAAGCGCGGATCCTCCTCGGCGAGGCGCCGTTCGATCTCCTCGAGGATCCGTTGCTCGTGCTCGGACAGCGGCATTCGCACTCCCCGTGTTCTCGCCGGTCGGCACTACGAGTATACGAAGCCCACCACCCACCGCACCCCCCGGATCTTCCCGGCATCCGACCATCGACCGCGCTCCTCCATGTCCCTTCACCGAGGGGTGAGGTGGGCAGGTCTCGGCTACGGTCTTAACCCTGATCTCGGGGTGCCGACCGGAAAGGCCATGAGGGTCGACCCCCGAACCGCCGAACGGCTGCTCGCCGTCACTCGTCAGGTAGGCGTTGCGTTGGACCGGCTGCTGGCCTACCTCGAGGCCGCCGACCAACTGCTCCGGAGTGGGTCGGGTCGGATCGGGCCGGCGCTCGTCGGCGGGATCGACTCGGCCTCCGATGCGTTGCACGCCGCCGACCGCGAACGTGCGGGCGTGGCAGCCAAGGTGGCGCTCACGCATGGCGCAGAAGCAGCGACGCTCGCCGACCTCGCTGACGACGACACCCCGTGGGGCGGGGACGCGCGGTCGTTGCGGGTGCGGCTGGACCGCAAGCTCACCGAGATCGACCACGTCACTGCCCGGCTCCGCCAGCACAGCGGCCGCCGCTTGGCCGTGGCGGGATCACGTTCCGAGGTGACCCACGCACGGACACTCGTGCGCGACGCCCTGCACCAGAGCCTGGACGAGCTCGTTCCCGACGAGCTCCGGAGCTGGCTCGCCGCGAACTGACGCCCGCTGCCACCAGCCCGCACCACCGGCTGATCGACGGGGTGTGCGTTCAAACATCGTCGGTGTGCGTTCAGTGCACGAGGATGTAGTCCCGATGGCGCTACGTGACTGCCTGCTCACACCTCGAACTGACTAGTCGTTCCGGACCAAATCCAACAGGTACCTCCATCCGCCATTGCGTTGACAGGGACTCCCCGGGGATACAGACAGGAACGACCTCACCGGAGGAGCCCCGTGACCACCCCTGGAGCCGCCGTCGTCGACGACGACGTGATCGTCGACCACCTCCCCCTCGTCCGCCAGATCGTCCATCAGCTCGCACGACGTTTCCCCTCCCACGTCGACCGGGACGAGCTGCTCAACGCCGGCGTCTACGGGCTCGTCGACGCCTCCCATCGCTTCGACCCGAGCACCGGCGTCCCCTTCGGACGCTTCGCCGCGATCCGCATCCGCGGGGCGATCCTCGACTCGACCCGCAGCCGCGACTGGTCCACCCGAGGTGTCCGACGCCGACTGCGCCGCATCCGTCGGGCCGAGGAGGTCATGACCTCCAAGCTCGGACGCAAGCCGTCCGACGAGGAGCTCGCCGCCGAACTCGACCTGTCGGTCGACGAGATCCACCACACCCGGCACCGGGGTCGCCAGTCGACGCTGCTCCACCTCGACCACCCGGTCTTGACTGACGAAGGAGAGTCCTCGACCCTCGGCGACCTCGTGCAGGAGACCGATGACACCGCGCTGCCCGAGCTGGCGCTCGAGGAGCGGGAGCTGATCGGGACACTCCGCGCCGCGGTCGCGCGGCTGCCCGCGCGGCAGCGTGACGTCATCCAGCGCTACTACTTCCGCCACGACCTCTTGCGCGACATCGCCGACGACCTCGGCGTGAGCGAAGCCCGCATCAGCCAGATCCGCGCGGAGGCGATCACCGCCATCCGGGCCTACTTCCAAGGCACCTTCGAAGGCGTCCCCGCGGTGGAGCCCGAGGCGCCCGGTGCCCGCAAGCGGGATGCGTTCGTCGAGGCGATCGGGCGCGAGACGACCTGGCGGTCCCGTCTCGACGCCGCCGGAGCAGCCGTCGCCTGAGACCGGTTTCGCGGGGGTCGCGGACGGTAGAGCGCCGCGGCCTCCGCGCTCCAATCCGCGTCAGGTGCCAACGAACTCCGGCTCGCGGCCCTCCATGCGAGCCATGACCGCCTCACGGAAATCGTGCCCCTCGATGCACTCGCGTTGGGTCTCGGCCTCGGCCGTGAGCGCATCGTCACGGGAACGCTCGAGGTTGGCGCGCAGCAGGTGCGGGGCGCGGCGCACCGCGCCCGGGCCGGCGGCGAGTCCTGCGGCGAACTCGAGCGCTTGGTCCAGAGGGTCGCCGGCATCGAGTGAGATCTCCGCGAGGCCGATCCACAGCGCCTCGTCGGCAGGCACGCGACGCGCGGTCACGACCAGCTCCGTGGCCCGGCCCAACCCGACGAGACGCGGGAGCCGGTAGGTCCCACCGAGATCGGGGATCAACCCCCACCGGGACTCGAGCACCGACAGCTCCGCGGAGGGAGCAACCGCCCGGAGGTGGCACGCGGCCGCGAGCTGGATACCGGCGCCGAAGCAGTAGCCCTCGATGGCCGCGACGGTCGGCTTCGCGCAGTCCTCGAACGCATTGAACGACGCCTGGAGCCGGGCGATGAACGACTCGGAGACACCGTCCTCCGACTGGCCCCCGAAGACGCTGACGTCGATGCCGGAGCTGAACACCCCGCCCCGACCGGTCACCACCACGGCCCCGACGGCATCGTCCGATCCGGCGCGTCGGGCCGCCTCCCCGAGGCCGTCGAACACGTCCACGTTCATCGCGTTCTTCTTGTCCGGGCGCTCGATCGTGATGACTGCCACACGATCGCTGACCTCGTAGCTGACGACTTCGCTCATGGGATGGTCCCGATCCGTCGGGTGGCGTGGAGCGTACGCTCGTCGACCCGGCCGGAGAGCAGGTGGGCATGCCCGAGCGCGAGTGGGTCAGCATCCGCGACCCCGACGACGAGCACCTCCGCTACACCTTCGACGTCTCGTTCCTCCTGTCGGGCTACCGCTGCATCTACGGGGCGGGATGTGAGGGCATCCGTTCCGACGGACCGGACGAGGAGATCGGCTGCTGCCTCCACGGGGCGTACCTGACCGAGGACTGGGAGCGCGACGCGCTCGAGACCACGGTGGCGGAGCGGCTGACGTCCGACCTGATGGAGCACTACGCGCTGGCAACCGACGCCGGCATCTTCGAGGAGGACGACGAGGGCGAGACCCACACGCGGCTCGTCGACGAGGCGTGCATCTTCCTGAACGGCGCCGACTTCCCGGGCGGGATGGGCTGCGCCCTGCACCGTCTGGCGATGGAACGGGACGAGCACCACATGACCCACAAGCCGGTGGTGTGCTGGCAGCTTCCGCTGCACCGCACCATCGCAGAGGAGGTCGGCAACGACGGCGAGACGCTCGTGACCCACACGATCGCGGCCTACGAACGTGGCACGTGGGGCGAGGGCGGCGCGGACTTCCACTGGTGGTGCACCGAGGATCCCGCCGCGTTCGGCGGCAGGACCCCGGTCTACCGGTCGATGGAACGCGAGCTCCGTGCGATGGTCGGCGACCCCGTCTACGACGAGCTGGCGCGGTTCCTCGGCCGGCGCCGGAGACAACGCGGCCGGATCCGCTTCCTGCCGATCGCCACCGCCTGACGACCGGTCACCGGTCGGAGCGGGTGTCCTCACGGGTCGGGGCGTCCCTGGTCCCGGCCCATCCGTCCTCGTCGTCGTCGAGGAGCGATGCGTAGCTGATGCCGACGTCCCCGAAACGCTCGGCCACTGCGTCCGCGACGCGCTCCACGTCCTCCCATCGGCGATCCGACGTGAGGGTCATCTGGCGAGCGGCCGTCGCGTCGGTGAGGTTGCTGACCCCCACGCCGAGCAACCGCACCCGGGCTCGTTCGAGCCGGAGCCCGTCGAACAGCTCGTGCACCAGGTCGGCGATGTCGTGGGTCCGGTCGGTGGGCAGCGGGAGCGTCGCCGAGCGCGTCACGGTGTCGAAGTTCGAGAAGCGGACCTTGAGGGTGATGGTGCGCCCCGCCAGCTCCGATCGGCGGACCCGCCGGCCGACCTTCTCGGACAGGCGCAGCAGGATGCGATGAAGCACGACGGGATCGTCGATGTCGTCCTCGAAGGTCTCCTCGGCGGAGATGCTCTTGGCCGGCTCGTGGGGAGTGACCGAGCGGTCGTCGCTGCCCGTCGCCAGCGCATGCAGGTGGCGCCCGTGGGCGTCACCGACGATCCGCTCGAGCGTGCGCCGATCGGCGTCGGCGACATCGCCGATGGTCCGGAAGCCGTAGCGCTCGAGCCGCTCGACGGTCTTGGGGCCCGCGCCCCACAGGTCACCCACCGGGAGCGCACGCAACCTCGCGGTGGCCTCGGCGGCGGTCCAGTGCGCGAGCCCGTCCGGCTTGGCCCTGCCCGACAGGAGCTTGGCGATGAACTTGCTGGGGCCGACACCGATCGAGCATGGCAGCCCGGTCACCGCCCGGACCTCGGCACGGATCTGGCGGGCGATCTCCGGTGGTGGCCCGAACAGCCGGACGGCGCCGGACACGTCGAGGAACGCCTCGTCGAGCGACAACGGCTCGACGAGCGGGGTGTAGTTGCGGAAGACCTCCATGACCTGCTTCGAGACCTCGCGGTACTTCGTGAAATCGGCAGGCACCACGACCAGGTCGGGGCACAGGCGGCGGGCCCGGACCATCGGCAGCGCCGAGCGCACCCCGTACCGGCGGGCCTCGTAGGACGCGGCGGCAACCACTCCCCTGGACCCGGAACCGCCGACGGCGACGGGGCGGCCCCGCAGGCTCGGATCGTCGCGCTGCTCGACCGACGCGTAGAACGCATCCATGTCCGCATGCAGGATCGGCTCGGTCGGTCGCGGACGCTCATGCGCTGGCCGCTCTTGCATCGTCGCTCCGTCACCGTCCGCCGGCGCCTCCGGTACCCGCCACGCCCCTCCGCAGCCGAACACCTGTTCGCGAGCGTACATCTGGCCGTTGGCGACAGCGGTAGGGTGACCCTCCACGCCCTAGATTCGTTCCTCCTCCCCTAGATCCGTCCCGCCCTCCCCCTGGATTCGTCCCGCCCTCCCCCCACGACACCGACAGCGAGCCATCGACGTGACCCCGATCGACGCACGCCCCGACCACGTCGCCGTCGCCCTGCCCGACTACCGCCCCGCCCTGGTCCGCTGGCGGGTGCAGCTCGGCGGGGCGCAGGTCTCGCGGTTCCACAACGCCCCGGTGTTCCGTGGCATCCAGCTCCGCTACGCGAACGGCGGCAAGATCGAGCTGCTCCAGCCCTCGGAACAGGACGACTCGCCGGACAACTTCGTGCGCCGCTTCCTGACCAAGTTCGGGGCGGGGATCCACCACCTCACCGTGAAGGTGCCCGACCTCGCGACCGCGATCGAACGGCTCGAGGACGGCGGCCTGGACGTGGTCGACGTCGACATGTCCGGTGAGCACTGGCACGAGTCGTTCCTGCGACCCTCGCAGGTCGGCGGGCTCGTGGTCCAGGTCGCCTGGGCGGCCGGCACCGACGAGGAGTGGGCTTCGCGCCGTGGCGTGAGGGTCGAACCGGTGCGGGAGGACGCCGCCTCGCTGCACGGACCGCTGCTCCGCCACCCGGACCTGGAGCGTGCGCGGCAGGTGTGGTCGCTCCTCGGCGCGGACGTCACCGAGGACAGCGAGGGGCTGCTGGCCACGTGGGACGACGCCCCGCTCGACGTCCGCATCGCCGAGGGCGACGAGCCTGGGCCGATCGGACTTCGCTTCTCGGGGACGGCCGGGTACCCGCCCGACGACCGCCTGGGCGCAGCCGTGCTCCCGGTGGCGGGCTGATCGCGCCGGCGGAGCCGACGCTCAGCCGGTGACTCCCCCGAGCTCCAGCGCAGCGACGAGGTCCGTCGCGACGGGCACGCCAGCGGCCTCGAGCTCGTCGCGATGGTGGCTGCCGCCTTCGTAGAGCACGCAACGCGCCCCGACGTGCTCCGCGGCGACAGCATCGTCGAGCGCGTCGCCGATCACGAGTACCTCCCGCATGGGGACGTGGACCTCGGCGGCCATCTCCAGCAGGTGGCGTTCGAGGTGGGGTGCTTTCGGGCCGCCGGCCGGCCCGCGGAGTCCGTCGATGCGGACGAAGTGGTGATGGAGCTCGAGCTCACGGACGAGCGGCAGCAGCTGCTCGTGGGGGTACATCGACAACAGCGACTGTGTGCACGCAGCGATGCTGGCCAGACCGAGCGCTCGCTGCGCCTCGTCGGCCAACTGGGCCACGTCGAGCTGCTCGGCGTAGGCGACGTGGAAGTCGTGGTTGAGCCGATCCCATTCGGCGTCGTCCACCGTGCGGCCGAGGACCCGCTCGTAGAAGCGGTGAACGGGCCGCGTGTAGAGCTCGCGGTACCGCGCGGGCGTGAGCGGTTCGACGTCGTACCCCGACAGGGTGTGGTTGAGCGCCGCCACGACGAGCTCAGAGTCGTCGAAGAGCGTCCCGTTCCAGTCCCACACGACGTGCCGCATCGGACCAAGAGTACGGTCGTCAGGCGTGGCTGACGACCGGGAGGTGCCGTGGCGCGCACGCCGCCCACCCCGACGCCGACGGATTGGCGTGGACGGGAACCGGTCTACGCAGCCCTCCAGCCGGTCGTGGACGGGATCGCCCGGCTGCTGTTCCGCGCCTCGATCCGGGGCTTCGACCACCTCCCGGACACCGGACCCGCCCTCGTCGTGGCGAACCACGTGTCACACCTCGACCCGATCCTCCTGTTCAACGTGCTGACGCGGGCGGGGCGACGCCCGCGGTTCCTCGCCCTCGCCGACCTGTGGGAGATCACCGGACTCGGCTGGCTCCTGCGCCACGGGCACATGATCCCCGTGCACCGCGGAGAGGGACGGGACGCGTCGATGCACATGGTGGCGACCGCCCGCGCCGCGATGGACGCGGGGCAGGTCGTGGTCGTCTACCCCGAGGGTCGCCTTCCCCGGCCGGGCCAACCGCAACGACCTCGGGAGGGAGCGGGTCGGCTCATGCTCGCGGTGGACGTGCCGGTGGTGCCGGTGGCGATGGCCGGTGTGCCGCCCTGGACCGGCGGGCTCCCGCGGCTCCGCCAGCCGGTCCAGGTGGTGGTGGGGCAACCGCTCGATCTCGCGGATCTGCGGAGCGGCGAGGTGGACCGGGATCGGGCACGAGCTGCGAGCAGCCGCGGGCTCGCCGCGTTCGACCGGCTCACGAACCGGTCCTCCTGAGCCCGCCACCGCACCCGGTTCGTCCCCGTGGGACCCATCGTCAGCTGCCCGACGCCCCATCGTGTGGTGGGAAGCGCCCCGTCCGGGCTTGCGTCACGATCGCGTCAGCGAGACGGTCGGCGAAGGCGTGGGTGATGCCGGTCTCCGCGTGGCCGAACCCGGGTGGTTCGTGCCAGACGGTGGTCGGGGCGGGGATCGCGTCCGCGAGCTGGTCGGCATCGCTGGGCGGGAAGTAGTCGTCGTCCTCGCCGTGGACGATCAGGGCCGGGACACGGACGTCGACGGCGTGGGCGATCGGATCCGGCGCCGCGTCCAGCTCGGATGGATGGACGAACCGGAAGCCGACGAGCCACTGCCACAGGGTGCGTTTGACGGGGTGCCGCACCACCTCGTCGAGATCAGCGAGACCGGGGCGACGTACACGACCGCGGTAGGCGCCTGTAGAGACGAGCACCGCGGCGGACACCTCGACGCCGGCAGCCAACGCCTGGAGCACGGCTGCACCGCCCATGGACACCCCCACGGGAACGATCGTCCGTTGCCCACGGTCGGAGAACCAACCCACGGCCGCCGCCACGTCCTGCCACTCGTCGACACCGAGCGTGGAGACGCCGTTCGACGTGCCGTGCCCACGGTGGTCGAGCGTCAGGACGTGCACGCCCCGCCGCAGCCGGTCCGCGAGCCGCGCGTACGCGGGCTTCTCCCGGTGGGCAGCGAACCCGTGGCAGACCACCACGGCGGGAGCATCGGCCGTGGGACCAGCGAGATAGCTGGCGCCGATCTCGGTGCCGTCGGCCGCGACGAGGGTGACGTGCTGGTGGGGGGTGTCGAAGCCACCGACCCAGCCGCGCACCTCGGCGAGGCGGCGCAGGGGTCCCCGGTCGGTGTCCATGACCGCGACGCTAGCTCGCTGCGCGGAAACGCCGAGCCTCGACCGCCTCCACCGCGTCCGGAAGCCGGTGGGGTCCGTGGGAGCGTGGGCCCGGAGGCGGTTGACTGTGCATGACGAAGGAGGTGCGTGCATGAGCGATCGCCGGCTGTCACTCCGGCTGGCGGGCTTGTACGAGCGGTTCCGCGGGAGCCTGTTCTACGTGCCGGCCGCCTACATCGTGCTGGCCGCCGTCGGGGCGTTCGTGACGAGCCGGTTCGACCGTGAGTTCGCCCGCGATCTCCCCGACATCCCGATCCTGCTGCCGACCACGGTCGAGTCGGCGCGCTCGATCCTCTCGACGATCGCCGGGGCGACGATCACCGTCGCCGGCGTGATGTTCTCCCTCACCGTGATCGCGGTGCAGCTCGCGTCGAGCCAGTTCTCGCCCCGGGTGCTGCGGGGGCTGCTGCGCGATCGGTTCTCGCAGCACACCATCGGGATCACGGTGGCGGTCTTCACCTACTGCCTGCTGGTGCTCGCCGGGACACGGCAGGCCGGGGGGAGCGAGCAGCCGTTCCAGAACGTCTCGGTGACGATCGCGGTGGCCGTGTCCATCGTGGCGGTCCTCGCGATCGTCGCCTTCCTCGACCACAGCGCCAGGTCGATGCAGGTCGGTGAGGTGATCAGGAACGTGGCCGAGGAGACCCACTCGGCGCTCCGTGACCGCTACCCCGAGCCGGCCGAGGACGACGACGAGCCGGAGATCCCCGACGACCCGGACCGGCCACCGGACGTCGTGGTCCGCGTCGTCGACGAGGGCTGGGTCCAGCTCATCGACGCCACCGCCGTCCTCGAGACCCTGCCGCCGGGCGCGCAGGCCCACATCCGGGCACGACCCGGGGCCTACCTCCTGCGCGGGGAGGCACTCATCGACGTGTGGGGGGAGGTCGACGACGACCGCGGGCTCGCCAAGGAACTGCGCTCGGCGATCGCGCTCGGCGGAGAGCGCACGATGCAGCAGGACGTGGCGTTCGGCATCCGTCAGCTCGTCGACATCGGGCTCCGGGCACTCTCGCCGGGCATCAACGACCCGACCACGGCGATCGAGGTCCTGTTCCGACTCGGTGGCATCACCCGCGAGCTCGCGCTCCGGGAGCTGCCGCCCCGCGTTCTGCACGGCGACGAGGGGCGGACGGTCCTGCGCGGAGATCTGCTCGAGTTCGACGACCTCGTCCGCTACGCGTTCCGACAGATCCGGGAGGTGGCCGTCAGCCAGCCTGGCGTCATCAAGGTCCTGATGCGCGTGCTCGGGCAGGTTGCCGACGAGTTGCGGCGGCACGGGCTCGAGGGACGCGTCGAACCGCTCCACCGCGAGGCCAGGCTGGCCCTCGAAGCGCTCGAGGCCCATGGCCACATCGGGGAGGACGTGGCTCCGATCCGCGCGGCCGCCGAGCAGTACGGCCTCGCCTGAGCCCCGAGTCCCCGGGACGTTGGCCCGGAGACGTGGATCCAGCGGGGCGACAGGCCCCGGGCGAGCCGGTTCCGAGCGAGACGACCCCGAGCGCTTCTATCGTGCCCAGCTCGCGTGGGAACCGATCTCGGTTCCCGGGCGTCCGACCCGATGAGCGACCGGACGGCGGAGCAACAGAGCATGGGACGCTTCATCGCGACGCGCGCGTGGTGGGGTCTCGTCACCCTGTTCACGTTCATCACCCTGACCTTCTTCGCGGTCAACCTGCTGTTCCCGTTCGACTTCGTGTCGGCGACGCGGGAACTCGGGGTGCCCCCAGCACAGGTCGAGGAGCTCCAGCGTCCCCTGCTCGAGCGCTACCTCAGCTACCTCGGGGGGTTGGTGCGGGGTGACCTCGGGACGTCGTACGGCGGTGGGTCGGTGTCGGCGATCCTGTTCGGGCGGGCGATCCCGGTCACCCTGCTGGTGTTCGTGCTCGGGTCGATCGTCGCCTACCTCTTCGGGTCGTGGTTGGGCCGGGCGGTGGCGTGGACCCGGTCGCGGCTCGCCAGCTCCGCGACGACCACGGCTGGGGTGCTGACCTACACCGCCTTCCCACCCTGGCTCGTGTTCGTGCTCGTCTACCTCCTGACCGAGCCGCTGCATTCGGCCCGCAGCCTGACCGGGCTGCCGATCGACAGCCTCCACGTGTGGCGGGACAGCGCCTGGCAGCCGAACCAGGTCATGGCCCGCATGGCCGTCGGGCTGTTGCTCGCACTGATCCTCGCGGTCGTGGCGCGGACCGCGCTGCGGCGGCTGGGCTTCCGGCGTTGGAGCACGCTCCTGTCCCTCCCGCTCCCGCTCGGGGCGGTGGTCGCCTCGTGGTACTACCTCGGCTACGGCAACGAGGCCGTGGACCTGCTCTTCCGTGGATCACCAGCAGCGTGGGTCGGCCGTGGCAGCCCGGTGCTCATGCTGATCGCGTTCGTGCTGCTGGCGTTCGGCGAGATCGCGTTCGTGACCCGCACCTCGATGGCGGCCGAGGCCCCCGAGCAGTACGTCACGATCGCCCGGGCGAAGGGGCTGAAGGACCACGATGTCCGGGAGAAGCACGTCGCCCCCAACGCCCTGCTGCCGACGCTCTCCCGCTTCTTCGTCGGCATCCCCTACATCCTCACGGGGCTCGTCATCATCGAGTACGAGTTCGCGGTGCGTACCCCCACTGCGGTCGGGGTCGTCGAGCACTTCTCGATCCAGGGGGTCAGCTCGGTGCTGTTCAACGCGGTGTCGCAGCTCGACGTCCCCGTGATCCTCGGCACGCTCGTGGTCCTCGGTGTCGTGCTGCTGCTTGCCCGGCTGGGGCTCGAGGTCCTCCACGGCAAGCTCGACCCCAGGCTGCGGGTCAGGGGGGAGGACTGGTGACCACCCTCCCCCAGCAGCGACCGTGGTGGAACCGGGCCGGAGATCAGCTCGCGGCGTGGCGGATGCGCGGCAACCTCGGCAGGAACCCGATGTTCGTCGCGGGCGTGGTGGTGCTGGGGCTGTTCGCACTGCTGGCGTTGGCGCGCCCGGTCCTGGACGCCACGCTCTTCGACGGGGGCGGCGGCATCTACGACCCGCTGGTCGGCTACGACCGCACCATCGACCACCCGTCGGGGCCCTCGGCCCGGCACCTCCTCGGAACCGACACGTTCGGCCGTGACGTCCTCGCGCTGCTCGTGGCGGCGACCTCGGCAACGGTCGCGATCGCAGTCGGCGCCGCCCTCGTCACCGGGATCCTGGCCCTGGCCCTCGGGACCGTGATGGCGTTCTGGCGGGGGCGCGTCGATCAGGTCCTGAGCCACGTCGCCGATGCCGTCGTGCTGCTCCCGGCCCCACTGGTGATGATCGTGTTCGCCTTCGCCCGGCCCGACCTGTTCACGCCGTGGCGCTTCGGCGTGATCTACGGCCTGCTGTCGGGGGTGGGCGCCGGGGCGATCGTGGTGCGGTCGTACGGACTGACGGTCATCAACAAGCCGTTCATCGACGCCGCCCGCGTGGCTGGAGGCAGCCCGTGGCGTCTCATGAGCCGGCACATGCTCCCCCATCTCGCCCCACTGGCCGCGATCCAGACCATGCTCGCGGCGACCGGGGCGATCGTCGCCGCCGCGTTCGTGGACTTCCTCACCCCCGGGGGCACCGGCGAGCCGACCTACGGGACGCTCGTGTACTCGGGCCTGTCGGCCCAGCAGCAGATCGCCGACCAGCCCGCCTGGTCGGCGCTGCTCGCTGGCTCGCTGGCGATCTCGCTGCTGGCAGCTGCCTTCTACCTGCTGTCGGTGGGCCTGCGGCAGCAGGTCGACCCCACCACGCGGGACTCGTGGACCAGCGGGGGTGGGGTGTGAGACTGCTGGCGATCCGCGGCGACGAGCGCCCCGTGCTCGCGGTCATGACGCTCGTCCTCACCGGGCTGGCGACGTTCTTCGCGGCGGTGTTCCTGCTGGGCGGAACCGGCCAGGCCAACCCCGGTACCGAGACGCTGTGGACCACCCAGCTGCGTCTCAGCAACTCGCGATCGTCAGCGCGGAGGCCGCCACCGGCCCTCCAGGCGAACGAAGACGTCCTGCTGTCGTTCGGACCGGGTGGTCTCACCGCGGTCGACGTCGACGACGGTGAGGTCCGGTGGTCCAGGGACCTACCGGTGGACGACCGCATCCACTTCCCCGGCGACGCGTACTTCCTGGCACTGACCACGGATGCCGTGGTCGTGCCGCGCGACAACGAGATCACGCTGCTCGAGCTCAGCACCGGGGAGACGCGCTGGGCGGAGACACACGACACCTACATCGAGCGGTTCGCCGTTGGGGCCGACGCCGTGTACGTGCTGCGGCGTGGGCCCGTCGGCCTGGGGTTGCTCGTGACCGTCCGCGACCTCGCGACCGGCGCGGTCCGCTGGGAGCGCGAGCTCGCCGATGGCGAGTTGGGAGCGACCGATGCGCTGGCCGGTGAGGAGACCTTGTTCGCATCTGTCCAGCGCGCCGAGGTCGATCCACAGTCCGGCGAGTACCGACTGCAGGAGACGGAGGTCGTCGCGCTCGACGCAGCGACCGGCGAGGAGCGCTGGCGTGAGGAGCTGGACGGCGCTCATGGTCTGGCCGGCGGGAGACACGGCATGCCGCTGGTGATCGAGCACCCGGGCGGCCTCCTCGGGCTCGATCCTGCGGACGGGGCGAGGGTGTGGGACTGGTCGGACGCGGAAGGACACCCGCACGGCAGCGTGGTCGCCGCGGGCCGGGTCGCGACGGTCCTCGGCCCGGGCGGCGACGTCATCCCGGGGCACGACGCCAACCAGGTGCCGGTCGTGCTCGACGCCACGACGGGACGGGAGGTGTGGCGGGGCGAGCCTGAGTACAACTTCACCTTCGTCCCCGCCACCGACCGGCTGGTCATGGCGGCCTCGCACGGCGCGGCCACCTCGTTCGGGCCGGCCACACAGGACGCGGAGCTGGTGGTTCGTGACCTCCCCTCGGGGGACGTCACCTGGCAGCGGACCTACCGGACCGAGACGCCGTGGTCACCGATCGGGCTCGCCGTGGTCGACGATCGGGTCTTCGCATCTGCGTCGAACGGAGCCGTCCACGCGCTCACGCTCGCCGACGGCGACCGGATCTGGTCCGTGGATCCCGACGGGAGCGACCCGCTCGACACCGGCCCGGTCGTGGCCGGCGACGCCCTCGTGCTTCTGGGCGAGGACGGGGCACTGCGCTCCTTCTCGATGACCGACGGACAGGAGCGCTGGTCCACGCTGCACAGCGTGCGGGGCGCGTCACCCCCGGCCGTCGACGACCGCCACGTGTACGCCGCCACCGGTCTGGGCATCGTCCGTGCCTACGACCGCACCACCGGGGACGAGGTGTGGGAGACCCCGCGGCGGCATCCCCTGAACGAGCACGGTGCCCCGCGCCCCGCTGTCGCCGACGGCACGGTGGTCGTCGCCGATCCCGAAGGCGAGCTCGTCGCGCTCGACGCCGCGGACGGCAGCGAGCGCTGGACCCGCCCCGCCCGGGGCGTGATCGGGACCGCCGGGCACGGGACGGACGTCGTGGTCGCCATCGATGACGGCCAGCTCACCGCGGTCGACGCCGGCACTGGCACGGACCGGTGGGCCACCGACCTGGGCGCCCCGCTCCGGTGGGGGCCGGTGTCGGCGGGACAGGTCGTCCTCGTCGCCACGGCCGAGGGCGAGGTGGTCGCGCTCGGCGCCGCGGGCGGCGAGGTCGTCTGGCGCCACACGACCGACGAGTCACAGCTGCCGCTCCCGTCTCTGGACGCGTCGGCCGCCTACCTCCGGATCGCAGACGGTGTCGTCGCCCTGGCCCTGAGCGACGGCAGCACGGTCTGGGAGGCGGCCCCGTCGGACACGGGATCGTTCGTCGGCGGGGTCGCGATCGGCGGTGGGCAGGTGTTCGTCGCGACCGCCGACCTCGGCGTGTTGGCGCTGTCGGCGACCAGCGGCGAGGAGATCGACCGCGTCGACGTCGCGGCGCCAATCCGCTGGCTGCGTGCCGGTCCGGGGGGGCTGGTCGTGGTCATGACCGCCGACGGCGAGCTCCGCGCCTACCGCTGAATGTCACGCATCGCCTTCGAGGCCCTCGAGGCGGGCGTCGTTGCGATCCACCCGCTCCTCCAGGCGCCCCACGCGGTGATCGAGGTCGCGCCGGAGGTTGCGGATGGAGTTCAGGATCGCGGTCTCGGAGGTGGTGATCCGGGTCCGGACCTCGTCGGAGAGCTCGGCCATCTGACGGCCCAGCTCGGTCACCCGCTCGTGGGTCGCGGCGAGATCCGCCGACACGCTTGCACGGAACTCGCGGACCATCGTCCGAAGGTCGTCTGCCACGTCGATCTCCATCGGTCGAAGTGTAGGTCCCGACATCCTGGCTTCACGCGCGGTGGCCCGGCCTGACCGCTGCCAGCGGGGCTGTGGACGACGAGTGCCGACTGCCGACTCCGTCTGCCTGCTGGAGTCGCTCTCGGGGTTCTCAGCGGGAGCCGCGGCCGAACTCGGATGCGTGGAGGCCGGCGGGGCGGGTGACCTGGCGCTCGTGGGGTTTGGGGGTGCCGCGCTCGTCGAGCGCGTCGTGGATCCAGCCCTCCTGCCAGGCCCGCCACAACCGGGACAGGTCCCACGCCCGCTGCCCCACCACGGTCGCGCCCCGCTGCCGCTGCCGGTTCGGGGTGTCGAGCACGGGGCGGACCGGCCGACGCCCCGCCCGTACGCCCTGCGCTGCCTGGACCCCTTCTTCCATGCCGCCCCGCCCCCCTCTCCCCCGCTTGCTGACTCGTCCCTCGACCACCACCAACCAGGCGTGCAGGAGCGTCCAGGCGTTGTCGTCGAGGCTGCGTTCGAAGAACGTCGACTGGGTGGTGCCGGTGCGGTCATCGAGCGACAGGAAGATCACCCGCTGCCCCGATCGCTGCGCGGGCGACTGGACCGCGACCTTGACCCCCGCGACTCGCACCCGCGCTTGGTGCGGCAGGTCGTCGAGGTCCACCGCCCGGACCACCTCGAGCGCCTCGAGCAGCGGCTCGTAGAACGACACCACGTGCCGGGTCACGTCGAGCCCGGTGGTGGCGAGCTCGTCCTTGACCTGCCGCGCTGGGGACGGCGGCGGCAGCACCAGCTCGTGGTCGGCGTCGAGGTCGAGACTGGTCTGCTCGGGAGCGCCGGGGTCGCGGCCGCGGCGGACCGTCCGCCACAGCGCCTCGACCGCCAGCACCACCTCGCGCCGGTCCGTCGGCCCTCCCCGGCGCCCCACACCGGCGAGATGGTCGAACGCCCCGGCCTGTGCGAGCCGTTCGGCGACGGGGCGCGACAGCCGCGATCGGGTCCGGATGTCGTCCAGCGAGGTGAACGGCCGCCCGTCGACGAGCGAGGCGACCTCCTCGGCCGTGATGCCCTTGACGTCGCCGAGCCCGATCCGCACCGCGTAGCGGTAGCCGTGCCCGGCGTCCCCCAGATCCTGCCGTGATGGGGGGACGGGGCGCTCACGTCCTTCGGATCGCCGCCATCCCGGCGGCAGCCGCTCCCCCGTGAGCCCGAGCAGGTGGTCGGCGAGCCCTTGGTCGACCACCTCGACCGTGTAGTACCCCTGGGAGCGGTTCACGTCCGGCGGCAGCACTGCGACCCCGAACGTGCGGCACTCGTCGAGGATCAGCCGCCGTGGGTACATGCCCGGATCGTGGGTGAGCAGCCCGGCCATGAACTCCGGGAAGTAGTGGGTCTTGAGGTACGCGGAGCGGTAGGTGGGGACCGCGAACGCGGCTGCGTGGGCCTTGCAGAACCCGAACGACGCGAACGACGCGACCTGGTCCCAGATCTTCTCGGCGTCCTCGCGCGCGAACCCGCGGTCGGTGGCCCGTGCCAGCGCCCAGGCGCGGATCGTCGCGAGCTTGCCATCGTCGGACAGCCGCCGGCGCAGCAGGTCGGCGTAGCTCATGTCGCAGCCCGTCAAGGCGCAGAGCACCCCCATGACCTGCTCGTGGTAGACGATCACGCCGTGGGTGTCGGCCAGCACCGGTTCGAGCGAGGGATGGACGTAGGTGGTGTCCTCCTCGCCGTGCCGTCTGGCGACGAAGGGGGTGATCATGTCGGCCTTGACCGGCCCGGGGCGGAACAGCGAGATCTCGGTGATGAGGTCGCCGAGATGGTCAGGCTGGAGCCTCCCGAGGAGCTCCTGCTGCCCCGGCGACTCGATCTGGAAGATCCCGACCGAGCGGGTGGAGCGGATCAGTTCGTAGGTGTCGGGGTCCTCGGTGGGGATGTCATCGACCTCGAGGCTGTGGCCACGGGTGACAGGAACGAGATCGAGGCAGTGGCGCATCGCCGACAGCATCCGCACCGACAACACGTCGAGCTTCAAGAGGCCGAGTGCGGCGACGTCGTTCTTGTCGAACTGGCTCATCGCGTAGCCGGGGTGGCTGGACCCGTCTGACGTGCTGCGCGGTGCGGAGCGCTCCAGCGGGGTGCGGTCCATCAGCGACGTGTCGGCGAGCAGGATCCCGCAGGGGTGCAGTGCGAGGTGGCGGGGGAAGCCGTCGATGCGCTCGACGATCGTGAACAGCCGCTCGAGCTGTCCGGCGTCGATGCGGGAGTTCTTGAGCTCCGGGAGCTTCTTCAGCGCCTTCTTGACGTCGCGGGCGCGGGCGTGGGTGAAGGACTTGGCGACGAGGCCGATCTCCTCGGCGGGGAACCCGAGCGCCTTGCCGACCTCGCGGATCCCCATGCGGGCCTGGAAGGTCTCGACCATCGCGACGCAGGCGGTGCGGTCCTCGCCGTAGCGGGCGAGCACGAGGTCGTAGATGTCCTCGCGGCGAGCAGACTCGACATCCACGTCGATGTCGGGGAGCTCGTCGCGGTAGGGGTTCATGAAGCGCTCGAACGCGAGGTCGTGGGCGACCGGGTCGACGTCGCTGATCCGCAACGCGTAGCAGATCAGGCTCCCAGCAGCCGACCCCCGGCAGGCCGCGATCACGCCGGTCTCGCGGATCGCGGCGACGATGTCGGCCACGGACAGGAAGTAGTCGTGGAGCTCGAGCCGGTCGACCATGTCGAGTTCGGCCTCGAGCCGCTCACGGACCCGGGGGGTGACGCGGGGGAACCGCTCCCCCACCCCCTGCCAGGCGCGGCGGTGGAGCTCGCCGGCGGCGACCTCGTCGGCCAGACCGGTCAGCCGCGGGACATGGACCTGGCCGATCCCAAGGTCGACCTCGCAGCCGGTGGCGAGCTCGTGGGCGCCCGTGAGGAGGTCGGGGCGCTCGGCGAACATCCGCGCCATCTCGCCCGGTGGCTTGAACCAGCCCTCGGCCGACACCCGGTCGACGTGGCGGTTGCCCACCGGGACCTGGTGGCGCACGCAGGTCAGGACGTCCGCGAGCGGGGCATCACCCTTGTGGAGGTAGCGCACGTCGTTGGTCGCGACCGCTCGGACCCCCAGGCGGTCGGCGAGCTCGAGGGTCCGAGCGATGCGGACGTCGTCGCCGGGCTCGTCGGGGTCCTTCCGTCCCCGACCCCCGGGTGGGGTGAGGTGGTTCTTCACCGCCAGCACGGTCCCGCCCCGCCCGAACACCTCGAGCCAGCGGCGCAGCTCGGCCTCGGCCGCGTCCGTCCGTCCCTGTGCGACCAGGCGCCCGACCGGCGAGTCGACCCCGTGGAGCACGACCGTGGCGTCGTGAGCGGCGGCGACCGCAGCGGCGTCCCAGGACAGGTGCGGGGACGAGCGGTCGTGGTCCGGGGCGGGGTCGAAGGTGCCGTGCGCGGCCGTCACCGCCCGGCACAGGTCGCCGTAGCCGGTGGTGGTGCGGGCCAGGATCGTGACCCGAGCGGCGTCGTCCTCGAGCCAGGCGGGACCACGGGCGGGGCGTGCGGTGCGGGGATCGTCGCCGTGGCCACGCTCGCGGGCACGGGCGGCCTCGTCGCGGTCGAACCGGCGCCGCCCCGCCCGGGTCAGCTCCCAACCGGGGCGGTCGGGGTCACCGGCGAGAGCCAGGTCCGCCCCGAACACCGGGACCACACCCTCCTTGCGCGCCGCCTCGGCAAACCGCACCGCCCCGTACAGCCCGTCACGGTCGGTGATCGCGACGTGGGTCATCCCCGCGGCCGCGGCCGCTCCGGCCAGCTCGCGCGGCCGGATCGCCCCGTCCCGCAGCGAGTAGCACGACCGCACCGACAGATGACTGAACGGCTCACTCATCAGTCCCAGACCCTGTCCAACCTCCACTGGTCCCCGCGGCGGACGATCTCGTAGACGCCCCGTCCCGGCTGGCCGTTGTGGGCCTCGACCCGCCACAGGTCGGACTGTTCGATCCGGATGCTCTCCCCCCCGCCGGGACGCGCCCCGCCCCGGTTCCACCAGCCAGGGTCCTCGCGCCAGTGGCCGAGCACCGCCATCACCCGGTAGCGCTCGCCCCGCCACGTGAACGCGACCGGCGCCTCGCCGTCCCGCACCCGATCCGACCTCCGGCACTCGACCGCCTCAAGCGCCTCGCGGTACCGCTTGGTCATCCGTCACCTCCGCGTCTCTGTGGTGCCCGGTCCGACCGGACCCGACAGCATATCGAACGTGTGTTCGATGAACGTAGGGGGCGGGTGTGACACGTGGCAACGTCAGGGCGGGAACGACCGGCTGGTGTGCGCGGAGCGGATACCCGCGCGCACCGAACACCGGCCTCCCCGCGAGCGGCTAGCCGGTGGGGCTCGGTGACGACTCGGGAGCGGGGCGTCCCGCCAGCTCCAGAAGCGTCCGCGCAGCGTCAGCGGCCACCTCCTCGATGGTCTCTCCCCCGACCACCCGGGCGTTCCACCGCCCGAGCAGCTCGGTGGTGAGCTGTCCCGGCATCGGGGCGAGCGCCGCGACGACCTGGGGGCGCTCCTCGCGCAGGACGTCACGGATCTGCGGGGCGACCACGAACGCCGGGAAGATCTCGAGATCGTCCACGAGCGGCTTGAGCCCGAGGCTCCATGCCATGCCGTCGGTCGTGGTGGTCAGTCCGGCAATGCACGCACCACGCGAGACCGCGAGGACCGCGTCAGCCGGCGGGACCCCGAGCACGGGACGGTCGGCGACGCCGTACACGTCCCAGACCTGCGAGAGGCCGTCGGGGCGGTCAGCGAACTCCGGGTCGACGCAGACCTCGGCGTCCGGCTCCTCTGCCAGCCGGGTCGCGAGGTCGGTCATGTCCTGGAGGTCGGCGTACCTGCCCGGTGGCCCCCGGACGACGAAGGCGAAGGTGGCGTTGGCGGGCGGGGTGTCATGGCTCGTGTCGCCGCGCCCGAAGCTCGGACGCAACCACGTGATCCCCTGCTCCTGGTCGTGGTCACGGACCCGGAGGTAGGAGGTCAACGGATCGCCCGGAGGATCCGCGCGTCCCAGGACCTCGAGCCAGGCTTCGCCCGTGTAGGCGGGGCGGACGTCGATGTCCCCGAGCTCCAGCGCCTGGCGAGCATCCCGGTTGTCACGGAACTCCTCGACGGTCGCGCTCATGCCCGCCGCTTCGAGCAGCTCGGCCTGGATCGCCGCGAGCAGCCGCGACTCCGGATCGGAACTGGTCCCGACCCGCACCAGGGGCACCTGCACCGAGGGGGACGGGGTCGGCTCGGCCATGGTGCCAGCCGACACGCAGCCGGCCGCCCCGAGCAGGACGGCCAACGCAGCAACGAAGACGCGGGATGTCACGGCGAGAGGGTACGAACGGGGCGCGTTCCGGGCCGGCTGGGGGACGACGACGCCGAGACGCCCGGCGATACGCTCCCGGCGACTCCGTTCACCCCGATCCGGGAAGTGAGTTCCTGCATGCGTTCGATCACACAGCCACGCTCGTTGTTGTCCCGCCGCGACGTCTTGCGAAGCACCGGCGCCGTGGGAGCCGGGCTCGCCCTCGCGGCGTGTGGGGGCAACGGTGAGCCCGCCGACGGTGGGACGGACAGCCCCACCGCGGGTGGCCAGACCGGTGAACCCGTCGACGGGAACGACGCGGTCCAGGAGGCATTCGATGCAGCCGGTGTCTCCGCCGAACCGACCCTGACCGTCCTGTCGGCGACGTTCGAGACCGTCGCCGGCACGGAGGAGCGCATCCAGTTCGCGCTGCGCGACCAGGAGATGCAGCCGGTGCTCGACGCGCAGGTGGAGGCCCACCTCGTCAGCGCCGCCGACCGCAGCGTGGTGGTCGGTCCGGCCAGCCCGACCTACTACGCCGGCCAGTTCAGCGACCAGGGGCTGTACGTCTTCGAGCAGACGGTCGACGAGGCTGGTCTCTACGACCTCGTCGTCGCCACGTCGGACGGCCAGCAGGCCGGAACGGCGGTCCTGTCGGTGGTCACGCCGGAGCAGGCGCAGGTCATCCTGCCGGGCGAGCCCGTTCCGTCCGTCGACACCCCGACGGTAGACGACAAGAAGAACCTCGAAGAGCTGTGCACCCGCGACCCCGACTGCGGCATGCATGAGACCTCCCTGGCCGACGCCCTGGAGCAGGGCAGGCCCGTCGTCTTGACGATCGCCACGCCGAAGTACTGTCAGACGCGAGTCTGCGGACCGGTGGTCGATGTCGTGCTCGCCACGAAGGAGCAGGTCCAGCGCGACGACATCGTGTTCATCCACACCGAGGTCTTCAGCGACGCCGGGGCGACGCCAACCGAGATCGTGACCGCGCTCGAGCTACCGGCGGAGCCGTGGACGTTCCTGATCGACGCTGACGGGCGCGTCGCCGACCGGTTCTTCAACGCCATCGTCGCGGACGTACTGACGCCAGCGGTCGAGGCCCTGTGAGGCGTCGACGCGTTGCGGGCGGGGCTGGGCTCGTGCTCATGACGCTCGCCGTCGCCGCGTGCCAGAGCACGACCGACCCCACCATCGCGCCGTCTCCGGCCGGCTCGCCACCCGCGGTGTCCCCCACTCCGACACCGGCCACAGCATGTGGAGAGATCGAGGAGCCCGCGCTCCAGGACGGCGGGCATCTGATCGGCGACCAACAGCCGCCGGTCCCCTACTCCTCGACCCCCGGCTCCTCCGGGTGGCACACGTCCGGCCCACCCCCGACCGGGGTGCACGCGGAGCCACTGACGGACCCCCAGATCGTCAGCGTGCTCCACGGGGGCGGAGTCGTGGCCGCCTACGACCCCGCCCGGCTGGACCAGGACCAGATCCGCAGCCTCGAGGACCTCGGGCACCGCGACGACCGCCTCACGGTCGCCCCCTACGACGGGCAGCTCCCTACCCCCCTTGCACTGGTCTCCTGGGGGCGACTCCAGCGCTGCGACCGGGTCGCCGCGCCAGCGATCGCGAGCTTCGCTGACCGGACCGCGGGCAGCGCAGATGGTCACGGGTGACCCACCCCACTGCCCACTAGTCCCATTGTCAACATCAACGACCCGGATCTGATCGCGGAAAACGCCAGCGCGCGGGGTGACAAGCCGTACGCTTGTCGCACCCTGGAGGAGCCCCCACGAG
Organism: Nitriliruptorales bacterium; assembly: GCA_033722375.1. Taxonomy (GTDB): domain Bacteria; phylum Actinomycetota; class Nitriliruptoria; order Nitriliruptorales; family Nitriliruptoraceae; genus JAWVZB01. Next base: position 61,111 of record JAWVZB010000002.1, read on the forward strand.
CACCCAGCGCCACGACCCGACCCCCCACGACGCCCTCCGGGTCGTTCTCGGAGCGGTTCCCGACGGGGTCGTGGTGGTGGACCGGGACGGCACGATCCTCGAGGTCAACACCAACGCCTGCGAGCTCTTCGGCTACGAGACGGACGAGCTCGTCGGGGCGTCGGTGGAGGTGCTCGTCCCGGGATCGGTCCGGGACCGGCACGTCGAGGACCGAACCCGCTACGCCGCCGAGCCAGCGACCAGGTCGATGGCGGAGGCTCAGGATCTGCATGGGCGGCACAAGGACGGCCACGAGATCCCCGTGGACATCGCGCTGACTCCGATGGGCCTCGGAGATCAGACGGTCATCGCGGCGTTCGTCCGCGACGCCACCGGCCGTCGGGCGGCAGCCGAGGCACGGCAGCGGCTACAAGAATCCCGGGCGGCGCAGCGCCAGGCGCTCGAGCTGAACGACAACGTCCTCCAGGGGCTCGCCACCGCACTGTGGCAGCTCGAGCTCGACGACACCTCCGGTGCGACACGCACCCTCGACGCCACCCTCGAGAACGCCCGTCGTATGGTGGCGGACCTGCTCGGGGACGCCGCCACGACCGTCGCGGCCGGGGACCTGGTCCGCGCCGAACCCGCGCCCTCGTCGGGACTCGATGCCCCGCCGGCCGAGCCACGGCCGGAACGTCCCCGCATCCGCGTGCTGATCGCTGACGACGCCGCCGATCTGCGGCTGCTGCTCCGGACCCGGCTGATGCGCAGGGACGACGTCGACGTGGTCGGCGAGGCCGGCGACGGCGAGGAGGTCCTCGAGCTCGTCGACCAGGTCGAGCCCGACGTGATCATCATGGACCTCTCGATGCCGCGGGTCGACGGGCTCCAGGCCACCGAGATCATCCGAGAGCGTCACCCGGACGTCCGCATCGTGGTGCTGTCGGGCTACCCGTCCTCGGCCATGGAGGCGATGGCGCTCTCAGCCGGAGCCGACGAGTACATCGAGAAAGGTCCCGATCTGTCGACGGTGGAAGCCGCGGTCCGGGTGCCTGCCGGCACCTGACGCGATCATCCACGCTCGACCGCCGCCCGCACGACCGTGTCGATCTCCATCGCCCGCCCCTCGGCAGCCCGTCGCTCGAGATCGTCTCCCAGCGCCGACCGGAGCCGGGTCCGAACCCGCTCCAGGGCCAGAGTGTCGGACCCACCGCCGGCACCAAGCTCCTCCCGCAACGCCTCCACGGCGCCGAGCAGTCGGGCCGAGCGCGACGCATCGTCCTCCGCCAGTGCCAACGCGGCGCACGCCTCCAAGGTCGCAGCCAACGCCCCCCGGTGCCCGATCCGATGCGCCATCTCCACCCCTCGCGCGAGGTGACGACGGGCGAGATCCAGCGCGCCGGTGTCGACCGCGACGACGCCGAGCACGGCCAGGGCCGAGTTGATCCCCTCGACGTAACCGATCTCCTCGTAGCTCTCCAGCGCTTGCTGGGCGAGTTCCTCGGCCCGGTCGAGCTCGCCTTGCCGGTACGCGATCCGTGACCGGCCATCCAACGCCCAGACCCGCTCGTCCTGGCGGATCTGGTCAGCCGGCAACGCCAACAGCTGTTCGTAGATCGCACTCGCTTCCTCCAACTCCCCGTTACTGGCCAGGGCTCGTGCACATCCGGTGAGGTGGAGCCGCTCGCCGTTGCCGTACTCGAGCTGCTGCGCGAGCTCGAGTCCCTCCCGATGGTGAGCGAGGGAGGTGTCCGCGTCACCGTGGATCCAGGCAACGGTTCCGAGCACCCACAGGCACACAACCCGGGACCGGAACCGTCCGCCGGTCTCGACGACCGGGCCGGCGTAGCGTTCAGCGACCTCGACGTCGCCCTGGCTGACGGCCAGCACGGCGAGCCCCGTGTGCGCACGGGCCTCAAGGCCCGGATCGACCTGCTCGCCGGCGGCGGCGAGGGCCTGCTCGAGGTGCCGCCGCGCCTCGGCCAGCCGGCCGACGACGAACCAGGTCGAGGCGACCGACGAAGCCAGCTCCACCGCGGCAACGGGACGTGTCGAGCGCAACCAGTCCAGTGCCGCGCGTACCTCCGGCACGCCGATGTTCTCGGACTGAACCAGCGTCGTCCGGGTCTGCTCCGCACGAACCTCGGCACCGACGGAGAGGAGCCAGTCTGCGTGGGAGTCGCGGAGCGTGTCCGCCTCCGCGGCCTCGACGAGCCGCTCGAGGGCGTACTGACGGACGGTCTCGAGCATGTCGTAGCGGGTCCGACCGTCGCTGCGGTCAGCTTGCACGAGCGACTTCGAGACGAGGCCATCCACGAGGTCGAGTACCTCTCCCTCTGGGAGCTCGGCGTCGGCCACGACCCGTTCGATGGTGGCGAGCGTGACAGGCGAAGAGAACACGGCGAGCCGCCGGAACAGCACCTGCTCCCGGGAGGCCAGGAGGTCGTGGCTCCAGTCCAGCGTCGCCCGCAGGGTCTGGTGGTGAGGCAGCGCGGTCCGGTGCCCGCCGGTCAGGAGCCGGAAGCGATCATCCAGTCGACCGACGAGTTCCGCGGGAGACAGGACGGTGAGGCGCGCAGCGGCGAGCTCGACCGCGAGCGGGATCCCATCGAGACGCCGACAGATCCGCTCGATCGCGGCGACGTCCGCGCTTCCGGGCGAGAAACCGGGGACCACGGCAGCCGCGCGGTCGAGAAAGAGTCGCACGGCAGCGGCCGGTCCCGCGTCCGGGCCTGCCTCCACCGGCAGGGGGGTCACCATCTCCACCCGTTCTCCAGGAACGCCCAGCCGCTCCCGACTGGTCACCAGGAGCCGCAAGCCAGGGGCCATACCGAGGAGGCGATCCGCCAAGGCGGCGCAGATCTCCACCAGGTGTTCGCAGTTGTCCAGGATCAACAGCAACTGGCGGTTCCGGAGGTAATCCTCGATGACGTCGACGAGCGGGCGGCTGGCCTGCTCGCGGATCCCGATCGCGCCCGCCACGTGCGGCACGACGAGCGTCGGGTCTCGCACGGACGCAACGTCGACGAACCACACACCGTCCTCGAAGCGGTGGACCAGCTCGGCACCGGCTGCGAGCGCGAGCCGGGTCTTGCCCGCCCCGCCGGCGCCCGTGAGCGTGAGGAGCCGCTCGCGCCCGACCAGCGCGAGCAGCTCGTCGAGCTCCTGCTGGCGCCCGACGAACGAGCTGCGGTGCAGCGGAAGGTTGTGCGGGAACGAGTCGAGCGACCGCAGGGGCGGGAAGCGGTGCGCCAAGCCGTCGGCGAGCACCTGGTGGATGTGCTCGGGCTCGCGCAGGTCACGGAGCCGATGCGCCCCGAGATCACGGAACTCGATCGGGGCGTCGGGATCAACGCCTCGCCGGACCCGATCCGAGGCGATGACCTGACCTCCGTGCGCCACTTCCAGCAACCGCGCGCAGCGACTGAGTTCGGCGCCGAACAGATCTCCGTCGCGCTCCTCGATCTCGGCCCTGGGGATGCTGTGGAGGGCCATGCGGACCCGGAGCGGCTCCTCGATCTCCCACGAGGTGTCACCGAGCAACCGCTGCGCCTCAACGGCAGCCTCGACAGCTGCGCCCGGGGCGGCGAACGTGGCCCAGACACCGTCGCCGACGTGCTTGAAGAGCTGTCCGTCGAAGTCGTCGATCACCTGTCGTAGCAGCGCGTCGTGGCGACCCACGGCCGCGCGCATGGCGCCGGGCTCCCGCTCCCAGCTGCTCGTGCTCGCCTCGATGTCCGTGAGCAGGAAGTGGAACGCCTCACCCATTCACCGGCCCCTCCTCCCGGTCGAGAGTAGGCTCGTCGAGGGCACTTCCGCGCGCACGGAGCAGCCATGGGTCAGCACGAGGTCTTCGAGCGGCTGGAAGCCGAGTACGACGCGTTCGACCGCACGCTCCGATCACTTGACGACGACGGGTGGTCGCACCACACCCGGTGCGAGGCCTGGGACGTTCGCGACGTGATCTGCCACCTGTGGCTCCAGGCCGCGGCTGCCGCTGCCTTCGCAGCCGACGAGGAACCACCGTTCGAGAGCTTCCCGGATCCCGCCGACCTCGACGCCTGGGTCGACGAGCAGGTTCAGGCCCACAAGGACGTGCCGGGCCCGGAGGTCTGGCGCCGGTACCGGGAGGCACGCACGCGGGCGGTCACGCGGCTGCGGGCACGCCCCGAGGACCAGCGGGTGCCGTGGACGATCCTGGAGATGCGGCCCTCGATGCTCGGCACGGTGCTGGCGATGGAGACCTGGACACACCATCGTGACGTCCGTGAGCCGCTCGGGCTCCCGGCCGAGTCGACGCCGTCCGTGCAGGACGTCGCGTTCCTCGTCTCCCGAACACTGCCGTGGGCGTTCGGCTACGCCGGTGAAGAGCCGCGCCCCGTCCGCTTCGAACTCCAAGGGCCAGACGGCGAGGTGTTGACCTACGGCCCCGAGAACGCCGACGGAGTGGTGCGAGGCGACCTGGAGGAGTTCTGCAACGTCGCGGTGCAGCGTCTTCCGCTCAGCGATGCGGAGACGCTGACCGCGGAGGGCGACGCTGCGGAGGTCGCGCTCCGCGTCATGCGCCCGTTCGCGTGAACCGAACGAGCCGAACGCCGGACCCGCCCAGGTCCGCGCTCAGAGGTGGTACGCCCCGACGCTCTTCCGGAGCGTCCAGCACGCCTCGGATGGGTCATCCGCGTCACACACGTAGCGGACCACCGCGACCCGACGCGCTCCGGCGTCGAGGACATCGGGGAGCGTCTCCTCGTTGAGGCCCCCGATCGCGAACCACGGATGGGTGGCGGCCCGCGCGGCGTAGCGCACCGGGTCGAGGCCGATGGCGGGGCGCCCCGCCTTGGTCGGGGTCTCGTGGACCGGCCCCACGGCGACGTAGTCGACGTCCTCGTCCGCAGCCGCGTCCAACTGCTCCTGGCTGTGCGTCGACCGGCCGATGATCAGGTCCGGTCCCACCACCCGCCGTGCATGGTCGGGGTGGACATCCTCCTGGCCCACGTGGACCCCGTCGGCCCCCACCTGGACAGCGAGCCCCGGGAAGTCGTTCAGGATGAACAACGCGCCGGTCCGCTCGCACACCCGGCGGAAGACGTCGGACGCGGCTCGGAGCTCGTCTTCGGTGGCGGTCTTGTCCCGCAGTTGGACGATGTCGACACTGGCCTCGCACACGGCCGTCAGGAACGGTTCCAGGTCGCCCCGCTCACGCCGCGCGTCCGTGACGACGTACAGGCGGGCGTCCTCGAGCCGCGCCATCCGCCGCTCCCCCGCCGCCGACAGTGACGGGAACGCCTCCGCGCCGTGCGTGCTCGCCGTCTCCGACGGCTCCGCGCCACCGGCGACCCGA
>JAWVZB010000003.1:0-62399 GCA_033722375.1 Nitriliruptorales bacterium
CCGGCGCGGTGGTGTCGCGGCCAACATCTGTTTCGGGCTGGGCCAGCTCGGACTCCGGCCGCTGCTCGTCGGGGCGGTCGGCGAGGACTTCAACAGTGACTACCGCTCCTGGCTCAAGCGCCATGGCGTCGACACCAGCGCGGTCCACGTCTCGGAGCTCAAGCACACCGCCCGGTTCCTGTGCACCACCGACGAGGACCAGAACCAGATGGCGAGCTTCTACACCGGAGCCATGGAGGAAGCCCGCTTCATCGAGCTCGAGCCGGTCGTCGAGCGCCATGGCCGCCTGGAGCTCGTGGTCGTCTCCCCCAACGATCCCGTCGCGATGTTGCGGCACACCGAGGAGTGCCGCCAGATCGGCGTGGACTTCCTCGCGGATCCGGGCCAACAGCTGGCCCGCATGGAGGGTGACGACATCCGGGAGCTCGTGGACGGGGCGCGCTACCTCGTCACCAACGACTACGAACGGGCGCTGCTCGAGAACAAGACCGGGTGGGCCGGCGAGGAGGTCCTCGAGCGCGTGGGCGTGCGGATCACCACGCTCGGGCCGAAGGGGTGCGTGGTCGACACGGCGGACGGAACCACGATCGAGGTCCCCGCAGCCCCCGAGGAGGTTCGGGCCGACCCCACCGGCGTCGGGGACGCGTTCCGTGCGGGGTTCCTCGCCGGCGTGGCCTGGGAGCTCGACCTCGAACAGTCGGCACAGGTGGGATCGATGGTCGCGACCTACGTGCTCGAACACGTGGGTACGCAGGAGTACGAGATCAAGAGCGAGGAGTTCGTCCAGCGACTCGGCGACACCTACGGCGACGAGGTCGCTGACGTCGTCGCGAAGCGGATCAGCTGAGCCGCTCGACGACGTAGTCCACCGTGGCGGTGTAGGCCTGGACATCAGCCAGATCCACGGCCGGGAACATCCCGACGCGCAGCTGGTTCCTGCCGAGCTTGCGGTAGGAGTCGGAGTCGAGCACCCCGTTGGCGCGGAGGACCTCCTGGATCGCATCGGCCTCGACGCCGTCGAGGTCGACGGTGCCGACGACCAGTGACCGGGCAGCAGGCTCCGACACGAAGGGGCTGGCCCACTCGCGATCCTCCGCCCACCCGTAGAGGTGTTCGGCCTTGGCTTCGCCGGTGGCGACCGCCCAGTCGAGCCCCCCCTGGTCGTTGATCCAATCCACCTGCTCCGCGGCCAGGAAGAGCGTCGAGATCGCGGGTGTGTTGTAGGTCTGGTGCTTCTTGCTGTTGTCGAGCGCGATCGTGAGATCGAGGAACGCCGGGACGTAGCGTTGGTCCGTCAGCGACTCGATTCGCTCGACGGCCGCTGGCGACACGATCGCGACCAGCAGTCCGCCTTCGGCGGCGAATCCCTTCTGCAGACTGAAGTAGTAGATGTCGGTCTCGCTGACGTCGACCGGGAGCCCCCCGGCTCCTGAGGTCGCGTCGACGACGACCAAGGCCTCCTGATCGGGGCGTTCGATGTCCATCATGACGCCAGTCGACGTCTCGTTGTGCGTGAAGGCCTGCACATCGACGTTCGACTGCGAGGCAGGCTCAGGACGCGTCCCCACGTCACTTTCGACGATCACCGGGTCCTCGAGCCAAGGTGCGGCCTCGGTCGCCCGGGCGAACTTCGAGGAGAACTCCCCGAACACGTAGTGGAGCGCGCGCTGCTGGATCACGCCGAACGCGGCCGCGTCCCAGAATGCCGTGGCCCCGCCGTTGGTCAGCAGGACCTCGTAGCCCTCGGGGATCGAGAACAGCTCCTCCAAGCCCTCCTGGAGGCGCGCCACGAGGTTCCGCACCGGGGGTTTGCGGTGCGAGGTGCCGAGGAGGTCAGGGCCGACCTCGGCCAGGTGTCGGATCGCCGCCGGACGGACCTTGCTCGGCCCGCAGCCGAAACGGCCGTCGGCAGGCAGGAGCTCTTCGGGAACGCGGAAGGACATGGCGGGTCCATGGTGGCGGGGCCGGGGAAGGTAACCCCTTCCGGGGTCGCCGTTACGCTGCGGCCGACCTCGGCGAAGGGAACGGCCACGTGAGCTTGTCGGAACGCGTCCTCATGATCGAAGAGTCCCCGACCCTCGCGGTCAGCGCCAAGGCCAAGGCGCTGCGCGCAGCCGGTGAGCCCGTGATCGGCTTCGGGGCCGGCGAGCCGGACTTCCCCACCCCGGAGCACATCACCGAGGCGGCAGCACGGGCCTGCGCTGATCCGGCCATGCACCGGTACGGGCCGGCCGCCGGCATGGCTGAGCTCCGTCGGGCGGTTGCGGAACGCGCCACCCGGGACAAGGGCTACGAGGTCACCGCGGACCAGGTCGTCATCAGCAACGGGGGGAAGCACGCCCTCGCGAACGTCTTCACGGCGCTTCTGGATCCCGGGGACGAGGTCATCATCCCCTCTCCGTACTGGGTCTCGTACCCCCAGCAGGTGCGCCTCGCCGGGGGCACTGACGTCGTCGTCGAGACGGATGCCGCCTCGGGCTTCCGCGCATCCGTCGATCAGCTGGAGGCTGCCCGCACGGATCGCACGAAGATCCTGCTCTTCGTGTCGCCGTCGAACCCGACCGGCGCCGTGTACCCAGAGGACGAGGTCGTTGCGGTGGGCGAATGGGCAGCCGAGCACGGGCTGTGGATCGTCGCTGACGAGATCTACGACCACCTGCTGTACGGCGACCGTCGGTTCGTGTCGCTCCCGGTGGCCGTCGAAGACGCCCGGGCGCGCACCGTCGTCATCAACGGCGTCTCCAAGACCTACGCGATGACCGGCTGGCGGGTCGGGTGGTCCATCGCCCCCGTCGAGGTCTCGAAAGGCATCAGCAGGCTCCAGAGTCAGATGACGAGCAACGTCAGCAACGTGGCCCAGGCGGCGGCCCTGGCGGCCGTGACGGGCCCGCAGGACGCAGTCGCCAGCATGCGACAGGCCTTCGACCGCCGTCGGAAGATCGCGGTCGAGCACCTCAACGCGATCGACGGTGTCGACTGCATCGAGCCGCACGGGGCGTTCTACGCCTTCCCCTCCTTCGAAGGCGTCCTCGGTCGCGAGCTCAACGGTCGGCGGGTCGAGACCACCCTCGAGCTCGCGGACGTACTGCTCGAGGCGGTCAACGTCGCCATCGTTCCCGGCGAGGCGTTCGGGGCGCCGGGCTACGCCCGCATCAGCTACGCCCTCGGCGAGGACGACCTCGTCGAAGGCATCGAGCGGATCGCCCGACTCCTCGGCTGAGCCGCTACCCGCTCTCGCCCTTGCGGTACTGCAGGCCGTCGGCGGCCGGCATCCGCAGACGCTGGGTCGCGAACGCCAGCACGAGCAAGGTGACGACGTAGGGAGTCATCGCGATGAACTCGTTCGGCACCGAGTCGGTCTGGAGGAACCACAGGAGGAAGCCCCCGCCCATGAGTGCCATGATCCCCGCCGGCGTGAGCCGGCGCCGGATCAGGAAGCCGAACACCCCCAGCGCGGCGAGGAGCGCGATGAAGAGCAGCAGGCCGTGGACGGCGTCGTTGCTGCGGAGCTGGAGCGCGTCGGCGAAGCCGAACACACCAGCCCCCATCGCGGTACCGGTGGGCTTCCAGTTGCCGAAGATCATCGCGGCCAACCCGATGAAGCCACGCCCCGCGGTCTGGCCCTCCTTGTAGATCCCCGCGGACTCGACCACGAGGAAGACGCCACCGAGCCCTGCGAGCGCACCAGACACGATCACGCCGAGGTGTTTCATCGTGTAGACGCGCACGCCCAGCGACTCCGCGGCGTAGGGGTTCTCGCCGACCGACCGCAGCCGCAGCCCGATGGGGGTCCGCCAGAGGAACCACCAGGTGAACGGGACCAGCGCGAGCGCGATGACTGCGAGCCACGAGAGCCCACCGAGCACTCCGCGGAGGAGGCCCGCGAGGTCAGCGAAGAAGAAGACCCCCGAGTCCTCGATCGCCCCGAGGACGTCGGGTGATCGCCACCCGAAGATGTCGCCGCCGGCGAGCACGGGAACGCTGGCGCTGCCGATGTCGCCGGTGACGCTCGGTGACTGGGTCGCACCCCCGCCGGGGAGGTCCGTCAGCACGACGACGGACAGGAACCGGGTGACGCCTGCTGCCAGGATGTTGATGGCGACCCCCGAGACGATGTGGTCGACCCCGAAGTTCACGGTGGCGATGGAGTGGAGGAGCCCTCCGAGGGCCCCTCCGAGGACGCCGAAGGCGACCCCCCACCAGACGCCGAACTCGAAGCCGGCCCAGCCGCCGAACCAGGTCCCGAGGATCATCATCCCCTCGAGGCCGATGTTGACGACACCGGCCCGCTCGGAGTAGAGGCCCCCAAGTCCCGCGAGCCCGATCGGGACGGCCAGTCGCAGGGCGGCAGCAGCGGTACCACTGGAGGTCAGGGCCTGGCTGTCGGTGATCAGGCGAACGGTCGAGAGGATGGCCAGCACGACGGCAGCGCCGAGCAGGAGCACCGCCCAGCGCGGTCCGAGTCGGTCGAGCAGGCTGCGGCGGGGCGGCGAGACGGCATCTGGAGAGACGCTCATGTGGCTGCCTCCGCTGGAGCCGGCCCCTGCGGCTGGTCCCCCATCACCTGCGATGCGGCCCGCGCCTCCTGGCGCCGCACCATCCGCTCCACGACCTCGTAGGCGACGACGACCGAGAGGACCACGACGCCCTGGACGATGACGACCACCTCCGGCGGGATCCCTTCGAGGTCGAGGATCTGCGACGAGCGTGACAGGAACCCGAACAGCAGCGCGCCGAGGGCCATGCCGGCCGGGTGGTTGCGACCGAGCAGGGCCACCGCGATGCCGGTGAACCCGAGTCCCGTCTCGAAGTCGAGCGTGTAGCGGTAGAAGAAGCCGAGCAACGGGCTGAGACCGACGAGGCCGGCAACGGCGCCGGACAGCACCATCGCCCGGACGACCATCCGCTTGGCGTTCACGCCGCTGGCCTGTGCGGCCGGAGCGTTGATCCCCGAGGCCCGAAGATCGAACCCGAAGCGGGTCCGGTTGACCACGAGCCAGTAGAGGATCCCGACGATGATCGCGATGATCACGAAGCCTTGCAGCGACAGACCGGGGCGCAGCTCGAACCCGAACGCCTCGACGAGTGGGTTCAGGGAGGGGAACCTCCCCGATTCGGGGATCTCGGGCGTCTTGGGGATCTGGACGCCGGCGCCGCCTTCCTCCGCTCGCTCCCGGAAGTAGTTGCTGAACAGGTACGCGCCGAGGTTGAACGCGATGAAGTTGAGCATGATGGTGGAGATGACCTCGTGCACACCGCGCGTCACCTTGAGCAGGCCGGCGATACCCGACCACACCCCGCCCACGGCCATCGCGACGGCGATGATGAGCAGGATGTGGAGCGGTGCTGGCAGCGTCACGGCGGCGCCGGCTGCTGCGGCCACGACCGCGGCCAGCCGGTACTGGCCCTCGACGCCGATGTTGAACAGGCCCATCTTGAAGCCGATGGCCACGGCCAACGCGGACAGGTAGAGCGGGACGGCCTTGTTGACCATCGAGACGATCGAGTCGAGCCGCGTCCCGAACTCCCACATCCGCGCGAAGGCGGTGATAGGGCTGTTGCCGCTGATCAGCAGCGCGATCGAGGAGACCGCGAAGGCGAACACCAGCGCGGCCACCGGTGCGGTGAGGTTGACGAGGAGCAGCCGCCGCCACTTGCTCATGGGCTGTCCTCCACGGCTGCGCCCGTCATGTGGGCACCGAGCTCCTCGGGGGTGACCACCGAAGGGTCGAGCTCTGCGACGAGGCGGCCTCGGAGGATGACCGACAGACGATCGGACAGGCCGATGAGCTCGTCGAGGTCGGCAGACACGAGCAACACGGCGAGGCCGTCGTCCCTGGCCTGCCGGATGAGGTCCCAGACCGCAGCCTGCGCCCCGACGTCGATGCCGCGGGTGGGGTGTGCCGCGATGAGCAGGGCGGGCTCAGCGACCATCTCCCGGCCGATGATGTACTTCTGCTGGTTGCCCCCCGACAGGGCATGGGCGGCGACGTCGACGCCGGGCGTGCGCACGTCGTAGCGCTGGATGATGGTCTCGGTGCGTCGGCGCGCAGCGTCGGGGCGCAACCATTGGCCGCGGGTCAGCTCGGGGTCGGTCTGATGACCGAGGAAGGTGTTCTCCCACAGGGGCTGGGGCAGCAGCAAGCCCTCGTGGTGGCGGTCCTCGGGGATGTAGGCGATCCCCGCTTCGCGGCGGCGCCGGGTAGCCCAGTCGGTGATGTCCTGGTCGCCGTAGCGCACCCTGCCTTCGGCGAGTTCCTTCAGGCCCAGGATCACGTCGATCAGGACCGCCTGACCGTTGCCCTCCACCCCTGCCACGCCGACGATCTCGCCCTCCCGGAGCGTCAGGTCGACGGCGTCGAGGGTGGTGCGGGGACCTTCACGGACCGTGGCGCCCTCGAGAGACAGCACCACGTGCTCCCCCGCCTGTGTCTGCCGGGTGTCGGGGGTGGGGAGCTCGCTGCCGACCATCAGCTCGGCGAGCTCGCGGCTCGTCACCTCGTCGGGCGCCACCGTGGCCACGGTGCGTCCCTGACGCATCACGGTGATGCGGTCGGCGATCTCGAGCACCTCGTCGAGCTTGTGGGAGATGAAGACGACCGTCTCCCCCTGCTCGGTGAGCTCGCGGATGTTCTTGAAGAGCTCCTCGACCTCCTGGGGCACCAGCACAGCTGTTGGCTCGTCCAGGATGAGGATCTCCGCGCCTCGGAACAGCACCTTGATGATCTCGACGCGCTGACGCTGCCCGACCTCGAGCTCCTCGAGGAGGACGTCGGGATCGACGTCCATCCCGTAGCGGTCTCCCAGCTCCTGGATGCGGCGTCTGGCCTGGCGGAGATCGATCCGTGGGCCGGTGGTCGGCTCGCTGCCGAGGATGACGTTCTCGAGGACGGTGAGCTGCTCGGCGAGCATGAAGTGCTGGTGGACCATGCCGATGCCGGCTGCGATCGCATCCTTCGGCGAGCGGAACTCGACCTCGGCACCGTCGAGCCGGATCGTCCCCTCGTCCGGCGGCTGCATGCCGTAGAGGATCTTCATCAGGGTGGACTTGCCTGCGCCGTTCTCGCCGACGATCGCATGGACCTCGCCCCGCCGGATGTCGAGCGTGACGTCCTCGTTCGCGATGACGCCGGGGAAGCGCTTGGTGATCCCCTGCAACTCGATCGCGGGAGCAGAGTCGGTCACGCAGGGTCCTCCGGTGTGGCTCACGGTGAAGTGGAGAAGGGCGGGCCCAGACTAGCTGGACCCGCCCCTCGGACCGTTGAGGCTCCGATGGCCCCCTTACGGGGTGGTCGGCACCTCGATCTCGCCGTCGATGATCTGCTGCTTCAGGTCGTCGACGTCATCGACGTACTCGTCCACGAATCCGCCACTCTTGGAGTAGCCGACGCCGTCAACGGACAGGTCGAACACGCGCACGCCAGAGACGTCCTCGCCCTCGATGAAGGACTTGATGGTCTCGTAGACAGCCACGTCGACGCGCTTCAGCATGGACGTGAGGATGTACTCCTGCACGCTGGGATCGGCGGTCTGGTACTGGTCGGAGTCCACCCCGATCGCCCAGACCTTCTCGCCGCTCTGCTCCGAGACCTCCCGGGCAGCCTCGAAGAGGCCAGAACCCGAGCCACCGGCCGCGTGGTAGATGACGTCGGCGCCGTCGTTGAACTGCGCCAGCGCGATCTCCTTGCCCTTCGCTGGGTCGTTGAACCCGGAGAAGTCCGGCGGCTGAGTGATGTACTTCACGTCGATCTCGATATCGGGATTGACGTGCTTGGCGCCGGCGACGAAACCGGCCTCGAACTTCTGGATGAGTTCGATCTCGACCCCGCCGATGAAGCCGACCTTCCCGCTTTCGGACTCCATCGCAGCGATGGCACCGACCAGGAACGAGCCCTGCTCCTCGGCGAAGACCAGGGAGGCGACGTTGGGCTCCTCGACGACCGAGTCGATCAGACCGAAGGTCGTCTCGGGGAAGTTGGGGGCGATCGCTGCGATCGAGTCGCTGAACAGGAAGCCCACTGCGAAGACCAGCGGGAAGCCCTCCTCGGCGAGCAGGCGCAACAGCTCTTCGCGGTTCTCGCCACCGCCCTCGGGCTCGAGCTCACGGCTCTCGATGTTGAACTCGTCCTTGGCCTGGTCGAGACCGGCAGCAGCGGCGTCGTTGAACGACTGGTCGCCGCGACCGCCGATGTCGAACACGAGACCGACGCGTGTGGCCTCGGCGGAGTCGGTCTCGGTCTCGGTGGGAGACTCCGACTCGGTTTCCGTCTCGGTGCCCGTCTCGGTCCCGGTGTCACCGCCGGTGTCGGGGTCATCACCGCCACCGCAGGCTGTGGCAGCGAGCATCAGCGCGAGCAGTGGCGCGAGCAGTCGCAGATACGAACGTTTCATCCTGGAGTGCCTCCGGTCGTGTGTCCCCGATTCGGGCGGAGTGTAACCGGACTGCTACGACGCTGGTAGTAACGCTCCCGTATGGGTCAGGAACGTCCCGGGGTTGTGCGGCGAACGCTCGCCGCGCTCACTCCTGGTAGGCGTCCGGAACCGCGTCGTGATCGAGCGACACCTCGTCCGCCGGCTGTCCGAACGCCCGCAACCAGATCCACGCGAGGATCCCCGACGCGATCGACGCGGCGAAGATCCCGAGTTTCGAACTGTCGGCGAAGTCTCCACCGGGGTCGAACGCCAACGCAGAGACGAACAGCGCCACCGTGAAGCCGATCCCGGCGAGGAAGCCGACCCCCACCACGTGGGACCACAGCGTCTTGTCCGGTAGCCGCGCCAGTCCGAGCCGGACCGACAACCAGGCGAACAACGACACCCCGGTGACCTTGCCGACGAGCAAGCCCAGGCCCACCCCCAGGAACACGGGATCACCGACGACCCCACCGAGCACGTCGCCGTCGATACGCACGCCCGCGTTGGCGAGGGCGAAGAGTGGGACGATCACGAAGCTCGACCACGGCGAGAGGTCGTGCTCCAGCCGGTTCAACGGGGGCGTGGACTCGCGCGCGAGCCTCGACAGGTCGTTCATGATGACCTGTACGCGTTCGAGCGTGCTGTGATCTGCCCCGGCGAGCGGCCGGTCCTTCGGCATGTACGAGGAAGCTCGCTCGACCAGCTTGTCGGCGCGAGCCGAGAACTTGCGCGGGTCGTAGTACGAGGTCACCGGCGTCATGAGCGCGAGCGCAACGCCGGCCACCGTCGCGTGCACACCCGACTCGAGGACGGCCAGCCACACGAAGGCCCCGACGAGGCCGTAGACGAACAGGCTGCGGATGCTGACGCGCCGCATCACGGCGATGAGAGCGAGACCTCCGGCGGCAGCGAGCAGCCACGCGAACGACAGGTCCCCCGTGTAGAAGATCGCGATCACGAGGATCGCACCCAGGTCATCGACGATCGCCAGCGCCAACAGGAACAGCTTGGCTTGGACGGGGACGCTGCGCCCGAGGAGTGAGGCAACCCCGGCGGCGAAGGCGATGTCGGTCGCCATCGGGATCCCCCATCCGCTGGCGGCCTCCGTGCCCCCGTTGAAGAGGAGATAGATGGCGGCGGGGACGACCATTCCACCGATCGCGGCAACGGCGGGCAGCGCGGCGGCCTTCGGATCCCGCAGCTCCCCCACGGCGAGCTCGCGCTTGATCTCGAGACCGACGACGAAGAAGAAGATCGCCATCAGGGCGTCGTTGATCCACTCCCGCACGGTCAGCTCGGACAGGTGATGGAGGTCGAGGTCCCCGAAGGTGATGTGGATCGGTGCCTCGAACAGCGTGAAGTACGAATCGCCGGCCGGGGAGTTGGCCCAGATCACGGCGACGATCGCGGCGATCAGCATCAGGACCCCGGCCGATGCCTCCATCCGGAGGAAGTCGAGTGCCGGCTGGACGAACGCGCGGGGAACGAAACGTTGCGATTCGGCCCATGTCGGTGGCAGGACGCGGTCGCCCTGGTCGCGTGTCGTGTCGGGTTCGGTGGAGGTCACGGTGGTCCCGGTCGATGTGGCACGGTCAGATGAGGTAGCGGATCTCACCCTCGGACGCGCGGAGGACGGCGTAGACGGCTTCGTGCAACTGGTCGTGCAAGGCGCGGAAGACGGCCGCCTCCTCGTCCTCCTCGTCACCGGTGGTGGGGCCCTCCGCCGGTGACGAACCCTCCACCATCTGGGCGAACTCGGCATCCCAATCCGTCGTTGACGCCGCCCGGTGGAGACGCATGGCCGGCGCCTGGAGCAACGCCCGGTTGAGATCCTGCACGATCGCAACGACCACGTCGGTACTGGTCTTGACGCCGGGTGTGGACAAGAGGCGGAGAGCCTGGAGCTTGCGCATCGCCAGTGCCGCGATCATCACGGGGTCGCCGAGCTCGGTCACCGCCGAATCGATCTCCGAGAGGTCGAGCGTGACCTCGTCGGGGACGTCGAACCAGTCACGGAGGGTCTCGAACAGCTCCTCGGTCACCGAGTGCAGTGCGAGCAGCTCGTCGGGCTTGGGGATGGTGTCCACGGATCCTCGGCGGCCGTCAGGGAAGCGGGTGTGCACGTCCCGCGAGCGTACGGCGTGGCCCCTCGTGCCTCCATGCGACCGTCCGCGTCACGGTTCGACGAGACGGACCTCGTTCCCGTTCTTCAGATCCGGGCAGTCGGCCGCGGCCGCGGTAACGCCCAGTGCCACGAGCTCCTCGGGGAGGCTCGCGAGCGGCAGATCACCCGTGGTGTAGGCCTCGCGCGGCACGCACACGTAGGTCGCGACGCGGGCCCGGGCCTCGCTGCCCGGAGCGCTGGTCCCGAAGCGCTCGACCGCGCGGAGGACCGCGGTCGTGTCGAGCGACAGACCGCGGTGGATCAGCGGGCGCTGGTCCGTGTCGAAGGTGACCTCGTCCTGGTAGAGGCCTTCGAAGAAGTCGCGCTCGGTGTCCTCGATGCCGTCGGCGTCGCGCAGGATGCCGTACGCGGCGAGTCGCCGGGAATGCGCGTCGAGTACCAGCCGCAGCCCGGCCTCGGCCAGGCCGTAGGGCTCGTCCGCACCGGTGGCGACGCCGTCGTCGTCCGCGTCATCGACGGGGAAGGCGAGGTCGTACGACTCCCATTCGGCGAGCAGGCCGTAGCCCTCCTGGAGGATCAAGATGGACCGGGCCGCGCTCGCCACGGCGTCAGCGACCGGGTTCGGCCCGGACTCGTTGGCCGTGATGAACAGGTCCCTGGCCTCCTCGGCCAAGGCATCGATCGACACCTTGGCACCCGTGAAGTCACCGGTGAACTCGGCCCAGGTCTCGTCCTCGGCGATCAGGACTTCGTCGGGCGGCAGAGCCGGGAGCTGTTGCTCGAGCTCCACGAGCCGGTCCACGAGCTCGTCGGGCGGGGCGCCCTCCTGCAGCGCGATGGCCGTGAGCTGGGTGACCATCAGGCCGACGACCAGAGCCGAGGCGACGAGCAGTGCCGTCCGTCGACCGCGGCGAGTCAACGCCCTGGACGGGGCAGCACCGGGCATGAGGCTCGTGAACACCGGCTCCTCCTCCGGTCAGTGGGATCCCACACCCTCATCGGCACCCGGTCGTGCCCGCTGAAGCGCGGAACCGCAACAACCACAGTAACGCACGCGAACCACTCCTGGCTACCCCTCCCACAGTACAGTCATGTGCGCTGAGCGCACGCCATATCAGTAGCGGTAGGCGTCCGGCTTGTAGGGACCGTCCTTCTCGAGGCCGAGGTAGTCCGCCTGCTCGTCGGTGAGCTCGGTGAGGGTCGCACCGAGCTTGTCGAGGTGCAGGCGCGCGACCTGCTCGTCGAGACGCTTCGGCAGGACGTAGACCTCGTGCTTGTAGTCCTCGTGGTTGTTCCACAGCTCGATCTGGGCCAGCACCTGGTTCGTGAAGCTCATGGACATCACGAAGCTCGGATGGCCGGTGGCGTTGCCCAGGTTCACGAGCCGGCCCTCGGACAGCAGGATGATCGACTTGTCGTCCTCGAGGTGGACCATGTCCACCTGCGGCTTGACGTTGGTCCACTCGTAGTCCCGCAGCGACGCCGTGTCGATCTCGATGTCGAAGTGGCCGATGTTGCACACGATCGCCTGGTCCTTCATGGCCCTCATGTGCTCGAGGGTGATGACGTCCTTGCATCCCGTCGCCGTCACGAAGATGTCGGCCACTGGAGCCGCCTCCTCCATCGTGACGACCCGGTAGCCCTCCATGGAGGCCTGGAGCGCGGTGATCGGATCGATCTCGGTGACCCACACGTTCGCCCCGTAGTTGTGCAGTGCCTGCGCGCAGCCCTTGCCGACCTCGCCGAAGCCGGCCACGACGGCGATCTTTCCGGCGATCATCACGTCGGTGCCGCGCTTGATCCCGTCGATCAGGGACTCCCGGCACCCGTAGAGGTTGTCGAACTTCGACTTCGTCACCGAGTCGTTCACGTTGATGGCCGGCATGCGCAGCCGGCCTTCCTTCTGGTAGCGGTAGAGCTGGTGCACGCCGGTGGTCGTCTCCTCGGACACCCCCTTGATCTCGGGGAGCAGGTCCTCGTGGCGGTCGTGCACGATGGCGGTGAGGTCACCACCGTCGTCGAGGAGCAGGTTGGGGCCGCCACCGTCGGGCCACTCGAGCGTCTGCTCGATGCACCACTCGTACTCCTCCTCGGTCTCCCCCTTCCAGGCGAACACGGGCGTGCCGGCCTCGGCCACGGCTGCCGCAGCCTGGTCCTGCGTGGAGAAGATGTTGCAGGACGACCAACGGACATCGGCACCGAGGGCCTGGAGGGTCTCGATCAGGACGGCGGTCTGAACCGTCATGTGCAGGCACCCGGCGATCCTTGCGCCTTCGAGCGGTCGCTCGTCGGCGTACCGTTCCCGGAGCGCCATGAGGCCGGGCATCTCCTTCTCGGCCATCTCGATCTCGGCCCTCCCCCACCGGGCGAGGCTGAGATCACGGACCTTGTAGTCGCCGTCCGTGCTGAAGTCGTCGCTCATGTCCATGTCCTGAGGTCGCGTGTGGTCTGGCTGCGAGTGTGCCGTGTCCGGGCGCTCGCTGTCGATCGTGGTTCGGTGCCCTCTCCCCGCCGGTGCGGTCAGCCCCGGGCCGTGGCGAGACGGTCCACCGGGCGGGGGCCCGTGCGCATCCGGACGTCGTGGCCCCGCGACGTCTCGAGGAGCTCGAGGAAGATCCGCCGTGGCACGTCCACCGCACCCATGGTCTCGAGGTGCGGCGTCGTGAGCTGCACGTCCACGAGGCGCCCCCCGGCAGCCTCGAAGCGGGCGGCCAGGTCGACCAGCGCGACCTTGGAGGCGTCGTCTGCGCGGTGGAACATCGACTCTCCAGTGAACACTCCCCCGACCTGCACCCCGTAGAGCCCGCCGACGAGGTGGGTGCCCTCCCAGACCTCGATGGAGTGCGCCCAGCCGAGATCGTGCAGCCGCCGGTAGGCGCGCTTCATCGACGGGTTGATCCACGTACCGGCCTCGCCCCGCCCCGACGCGCAGCCGTCGATGACCTGAGCGAAGGCGTGGTCGACGGTGGTCTGCCAGCCGGACTTTCGCAGCGTGCGGCGCAGCGAGCGGGACACGTGGAGCTGCTCGAACCACAGCACGCCCCGCGGGTCGGGCGAGAACCACGGCAGGGGTACCTCCGGATGCGGCCAGGGGAACATCCCGCGCGAGTAGGCGTCGACCAAGGTGCCTGGCGACAGATCGGCCCCGACACCGACCACGCCGTCCTCGTCCGCCCGACTGGGATCGGGCAGCAGCCACGCGCTGGGAGGGACCGGCTGCGGGGGCCGTGTGCGGCCCTGCGGATCACGTGGAACGGGCGCGCGGCGCTGGAACCGACGCTGTTGATCACCATGGCGCACGCGAACATCCCCGCCTTGCTGCTTCGCGACTGTAGCGTTCGGCTGTGACACCTCGCCCCAGGAGCCGGTGTGCGCCTCCACCTCATCGACGGCACGTACGAGCTGTTCCGCGCGCACTACTCCAAGCGCCCCGACCGCACCGACCACGACGGCCGCGACGTCAAGGGCACGGCTGGGTTCGTCTCGAGCATCCTCGGGCTCCTGGCCGAGGAGGAGGTCACCCATGTCGCGGTTGCCTTCGACAACCCCATCGAGTCCTTCCGCAACGAGCGGTTCCCGGGCTACAAGGACTCCTCGGGGGTGGACCAGGCCATACTCGATCAGTTCGATCTCGTCGAGGACGCCGCAGCCGCCCTCGGTCTCGTGGTCTGGTCCATGGTCGAGCTCGAGGCAGACGACGCGCTTGGCGCCGCGGCCGTTCGCTTCGTCGACGCCGTCGACCAGGTGCGGATCGCCACAGCCGACAAGGATCTGGCGCAGGTCGTCGATGGTGATCGGATCGTGCAGCTCGATCGGCGGGGCGACCGCGTGATCGACGAGGCAGCGGTCGTCGAGCGCTTCGGGGTCGGTCCGGCCAGCATCCCCGACTACCTCGCGCTCGTGGGCGACTCCGCAGACGGCATCCCTGGCCTCCCGGGCTTCGGAGCGAAGACCGCCTCCGGCCTCCTCGCCGTGTACGGCCACATCGAGGACATCCCGAGGGACGGTGCACAGTGGCAGGCCGACGTCCGTGGTGCACAGCGGCTCGCAGAGACACTGCGCGAGCGGCGGGACGACGCACTGCTGTACCGGGAGCTCGCCACGCTCGTGACCGACTGGGAACCACCCCAGGAGCTGGAAGCGCTCGCGTGGGATGGCGTCCCACGAGCGGAGTACCTGGAGATGTGCGACCGTCTGAACGTCGGTGCCCTGCGGGAGCGCCCGCATCGCTGGCAGGGATGATCCCGAACGACCCTGACGACACCTGCTTCCGAGCCTGCTGGGAAGACCGTGCTTACGATGCCGCAGTCGCCCGACAAGGGAACGCGCTGTGAGTGAACCCGAGGCGCCGGACGCGTCCGGCGACCCGGGGCCGGACTCCCCGACGGCGGCCGTGGGTGCCTCGCGGAGGAACTCTGCGCTCGTCGCCTCCGGGATCCTCCTGTCCCGCCTCAGCGGGCTCGTGCGCGAGAAGCTGCTCGGCTTCTTCCTCGGATCAGGCATCGGGGTCGAGGCCTTCCGGACCGCCCTGCGGATCCCCAACCTGATGCAGAACCTCCTCGGGGAGGGCGTGCTGTCGGCGTCGTTCATCCCGGTCTACGCCCGACTGCTCGAAGAGGGGCGCGAGGAGGAGGCGGGGCGGGTCGCCGGAGCGGTCGCCGGTCTGCTGGCGCTCGTCGCCGGCACGCTGGTGGTCGCCGGCGTCGTGTTCGCGCGCCCCATCACCTCGGTGATCGCTCTCGGCTTCCCCGAAGGCAGTCAGAAGTTCGAGCTCACCGTCACGTTGGTCCGCATCATCACGCCCGGGATCGGCTTCCTCGTCCTGTCCGCCTGGTGCCTCGGGGTGCTGAACAGCCACCGGAAGTTCTTCCTCAGCTACGTCGCGCCGGTCCTGTGGAACGCCGCGATGATCACCGCGCTCGTGGTGTTCGGCGTGCGTGGTGCGGACGCCGACACCACCCTCCCGGTCGCACTCGCCTGGGGAACGTTCGTGGGCGGGGCGCTGCAGTTCGCGGTGCAGCTCCCTGCGGTCATCGGGGTCAGTCGCGGCCTCAAGCCCTCGCTGGACGTCTCACGCGCGGGGGTGAAGCGGGTCATCTCCGCCTTCGGGCCCGTCGTCACCGGGCGGGGCGTGGTCCAGCTCTCGGCCTACCTCGACACGATCATCGCCTCCTTCCTCGCGACGGGTGCGATCGCGGCACTCGGGTTCGCCCAGACCCTCTACGTCCTGCCCGTCAGCCTCTTCGGGATGAGCGTCGCGGCGGCGGAGCTACCCGAGCTCTCCGCGATGGACCATGCCGACCGTCGGTCCATGCGTCGCCGGCTCGACGAAGGCCTCGCCCGGATCGTCTTCTTCGTGGCCCCGACCGTGGTGGGGTTCGTGCTGATCGGTGACCTCATCGTGGGACTGCTCTACCAGGGCGGCGAGTTCGGCGTGCGGGCGACCGTGCAGGTGTGGGCGGTCCTCGCCGCCTACAGCTTGGGGCTGCTGGCCAGCACCAGCGCGAGGCTGTTGCAGTCTGCGCTCTACGGGGTCGGAGATCCCCGCACGCCCGCGAAGCTGGCTGCCATCCGGGTGGTGGTCTCGGCGGCCCTCGGGCTGCTCCTGATGCTCCAGCTCGATCAGTTCCACGTCACCTCCGCACAGCAGATCGAGCAGATCGGAGAGCTGCCGTCTTTCACGGTGGCCTCCGAGGGGTTGCGAGGGGCGGAGGAGAACCTGTTCCGGCTCGGCGCTGCCGGTCTCGCGCTGGCCGCAGCCGTGGCGGCCTGGCTCGAGTACGGCCTCCTTCTGCGTGCTGTCAGAGAGCGCTTCGGCAGCGTGCGGTTCCTGGGACTGCACCTCCGGCGGATCCTGATGGCCACCGGGGTGGCGGCGGTCGTCGCCTTCGGTGTCCGCGTCGTGCTGGCCGGGCTGTCGCCATGGGTCGCCGGACCCCTCGGCATCGCCATCGTCGGTGGGATCTACCTGCTGGTGGCGTGGCGGCTGGACCTGCCCGAGGTCGCCGCTGCGGCGCGGATGCTCCGCGATCGGCTGCGGGGAGATCCCTAGACCAGATGACCTGGCAGCGCCGCGACGGCCGCGGCGACGGCCGAGCCCGTGTCCTCGTCCGCGACCACGACGCGCGCCACGAGATGGTCCAGCCCGGCATCTCGGTAGCGCGCCAGCGCGGGTCCGGGATCGTCGTCCGGCGTGCCGTACCAGCCGAACTCGAGCAGGGTCTCGTCGTCGAGCGCGCGGGCGATGGCGTCGCTGCCACCCGACTTGTACGCGTCCTTGACCTTGTCCACGGTGGCTCCGTGCCCCTGTCGTCCCAGATGCTCGGCGTAGGCAGGGAGCGCGCAGTAGCGCCCCAACTCCCTCGCCAGCGCCCGGCGCGCGGTGTTCCGCTCCGGATGGACCGCAACCCGGACGTAGGCGGCGACCTCGGTGTCTGGCCCGGCCTCGTGGACCCGATCGACCGACCGGCGCACCCCCTCGGGCGTGCACCAGTTCAGGAGCACCCCGTCGGCCAGCTCACCGGAGACCCCGAGCATCGTGGGCCCCATCGCTGCCAGGTAGAGGCGGGGCGCGGGGGGCGCCGCCGCGATCTCGAGGCGGAACCTCCGGGACGAGAACACCTCGCCATCCGTGTCGGCCTCGTCCCCCGACGCGATCTGACGGATGATCTGCAGCGCTTCGCGGGCGGCGGTGACGGGGCGGCGGTAGTCGGCGCCGTGCCAGGGTCCCATCGTGGCGGGGTGGCTCACCCCGAGCCCCAGCAGGAAACGGCCGTCGAGATCCTCCTGGAGGGTGGCCGTCGCCATCGCGAGTTGGGCCGGCGTGCGGGTCCAGATCGGCGCCACCGCCACCCCGACCTCCAAGCGTTCGGTGGCGCGACCCCAGGCGTGGCAGGTGATCAGTGCGTCCCTGCCCCGGGCCTCGTTGGTCCACAGAGACCGGAAGCCGCCCGCCTCGACGTCGTGCGCCACCTGTCGCTGCCGGTCGAGCGTCAGGTCCTCGCTGACCCCGATCCCGATGTCCACGTCAGCCCCCTTCTCCGTGGCCCTCGTCGTAGTGGCGGACCGACGCTGGGTCCACCACCGCGAGGAGCTGCTCCTGGAGCCAGCCCAGGTGATCCATGATGGCAACGGTGCGGGTGCGGGGATCGCCATCGCGCAGCGCGTCCCGGTCGATGTCCTCGATCCCGATCCTGGCCCCCAGCGCCAGCCGCAGGTCGTTGAGGACGCCGAGCACGAGCATGGCGTCCTCCGGCTCGAGTTCGAGACGGAGCCGGCCCCGGTTGGGCGTCGCGTCCTCGAGCAGCTCCACGATCGCATCGAGCCCCTCGAGCTTGGATTGGACGAGGTCGTCACGGATGAGCCTGCGGAGCTCGTCGTCCGCTTCGTCGTCCCCCGACACGGTGGCGGGGAACAGTCTCGCGATCGCGGGATCGTCGGGGTCCTGCCCCTCGACGCTGGCACGGACGCTGTCGCGGAGCTGGCGGAGGAGCTGGACCTCGAAGGGCTCGAGCTCGGCGCGGATGCGGTCGCCGTGCCGCCGGAACGCCCCGCTCACAGCATCGTCAGGAGCTGCGCTGCATCGTGGCCTGGAGGCCGTGCTGGTGCAGCTGGTGGACGTACATCTCCGCCTGTTCGCGCGGTTCGCTCGCGACCAGTGCCCGGCCTTTGTTGTGGACCTCGAGCATCAGTTTGCGGGCGATCGGCTCGGGGTAGCCGAAGACCTTGCGGAAGACGTAGACGACATAGGACATCAGGTTGACCGGGTCGTCCCACACCAGCACGTCCCACGGCGGATCCTCCTCGACCAGTTCCGAGGTGTCCGCTTCCTGCTCGCGCACGGGGGCCGTGGCTGGGGCGGCCATCCTCGCATCCAGCAGCCCCATCAGATCCCTCAGCGGCGACGCCGCCGTGCCATCCGGCGCTGCCGCTCGAGCTCCTGGAGCTCCGACCACGACGGCGGGGGGTTCATCGTTCGGCCGACCGGGTTGTCCTCGGGTGCGGACTTCGTGACCGTGACGGACAGCGCGCGGGGCTCGCCGCGAGGCTCGTCCCCTTCGGCCTCCTCGAACTCCACGACATCACCAGACTGCAGCTCACCGTCGGCCACGTCGTCGGTGGAGACGTAGAAGTCGCGGCCGTCGTCCCCGGTGATGAACCCGAAGTTGCGATCGGCGTGGAAGACCTTGACGCGGCCGGTGGGCATGCTGGTGGTCCTGTTCGTCTGGCGGGAGGAGATGGAAGTCGTTGGGCCGAGGGTACCGGTTCGCTCCGCCCGGTCGGGGCGCGACCGGGTCACTACCCGTGGGCGGCCGCGTAGGCCCGGGCCGCGTCGAGCACAGCGTCGAGGTCGCCCTCAACGAGCGCCCTGATCGGCGTGCGCCCCCCGAGGCGACGTTGCTCCTGACGGAACCACCGCCCCGCTACCTCGTCGCTGACCCAGCCCTGGAGGACCCGGAGCGCGTCGAGCGCGGCGTCGGTGGCTTCGCCCGAGCCGGCGTCGCGGAGGAGGTCGACCTCGTCGTCACCGACCACGAACCGCAGCTCCGCCTCGTCATCGAGGGGCTCGTCGCGGTACACGCTCAGGCCGACCGCTTGAGCTGGTCGTGTTCCTGTTCCGATTCCTCGACGTAGCGGCGTGCCGCCTCGATCCGGTCGGGGAGCCGTCGGAGCTCGTCCTCGACCACCCGCATCCGTTGCTCGACGGCCTTGTCGAGCTGGTCGTCGGTCGACCGGAGCGCGCGGCGGAGACGGCGATCGACGGTGCGAGCCGCCTGCCTGCGTTCTTCCGCCGCCGCGATGAGGCGCTCCCGCTCCCGCCGCAGGTACTCCTGGTAGCGCTGGAGTGCTTCGAGCTCCTCGCGGGCCCGGAGCAGGGCGAAGTAGGCCGCCTGGATCTCGTCGCGAGGCATCTCAGCCGGACTCGACGCGTCGCTTGAGCCCCTTCAGGCCGGTCTCCATGATCACCCGTGCTGCGCGCTTCTTCATGAACCCAGGGAGTGGGAGGTCGACGTCGACCGCCAGCGAGTAGGTCACCTCGGTGCCCCCGTCGCGTGTGGTGAGCGAATAGCGACCGTCGAGCTGGTTGATCTGCTTGCCCTCCTCGAGCTCCCAGGTCAGCCGTTCCGGCTCGTCGTGCTCGTAGACGAGGACGTAGGTGACCTCCATGACGCGCGCATCGACGGTGAAGCGCACGCGCAGCGGACGGCCCTGCTCGTCAGCATCCAGTACCTCGGCCTTCTGCACGCCCTCGGCCCATTCGGGATAGGACTCCATGTCGATGATGACGTCGTAGATGTCCTGGGGCGGGGCGTCGATCGTGATGCTCTGGGTCTCGGCACGGGCCACGGAGGGCCTCCTGTTCGACGGGCAGGGTGAGGGTAGTGAGCGCTGCCTTGCCAGCTACTGCCCAGCCGGCGTCCGGTCGGACTGGGCCAGATCGGCCTGGATGCGTTCGATGCCCGCCTCCATCTCCCTCAGTTCCCGTAGGTCTCGGGCGATGCGACGGCGGAGCGTCCGGGCATGCTCGGTGGCCGGCCCCAGCGCCTCGGGGCCCTCCCCTTCCCAGGCGGGGCACAACGACCGGAAATCGCACCAGCCACACAGCCGGTTCGGCGTGGGCTCGTACGCCTCGTTGCGCACCCCCCGGGCCGTCTCGATCGCCGCGGCCCGGGCGCCGTCGAGGTCGAGGTCGTCGATCGGCAGCTCGATCTCGACGCCGGCGACCACGAAGTCGAGGGACACGCTGACGGGGAGCCGTCCGTACAGCCACTCGCAGGCGAGGGCGTAGATCGCGAGTTGAAGCGAGCCCGCGACCCGCGCCCGGTTCTTGACGCGTCGGTTCGTCTTGTAGTCGACCACCCGGAGGTCACCGTCGTCGCTGACGTCGACACGGTCGATGGCGCCCACGACGAGTGCCTCGTCGCCGAGCGGTAGCTCGAACCAGGCTTCGGTGGCCATCGGGAGGCGGTAGTCCTCGATCGCACGCCGGCGGAACCGCAGCAACACCTGCTGCGCGTGGCGGTAGTAGGCCAGCTGTTCGTCGCGCGTCAGTTCCCCGAAGCCCGACGAGTCCCACGCCTCGTACAAGGCGTCGAGCAGTTCCTTCTCGCTGGGAGGCTCGGGGAGCTTCCTGTCATAGAACGCCTCGAGCGCCCCGTGGATCGAGGTTCCGAACGACAGCGCAGGCGCGGGAACGCCTGGCAGCCGGTCGACGTAGCCGTAGCGGAACTGGGCTGGGCAGCGCCGGTAGGTGTCGATCCGACTGAACGACAGCCGGACCCGGCCCTCTGCATCGATGAGCGGGGGCGTCTCGGGTTCGAACTCGCCGAGCTCCACGTCGTCGAGCAGGACGAGCTCCGAGGTGGCCGTGTCCGAGCTGGCCTCAGTGGCCGCGACACTGGGCTCCGCCACCTGCTGGTCGCTCACGATCCCTCCGTCGTTGCCTGTTGGCCGCTTCTGGCTGCGGTGACCCCGTTCCTTCAGCGGTGTCAGCCGCGTGGCGACCGTACCCCTGGGCTGTGACAAGCTCAGCGAGCCGTGACGCGGGGCTGTGGACGCGGCCGCTCTCTCCGCTGCCGCTGTCAGCCGTTCACCGGCTGACGTGTCGCTCCACGAGGTCGAGGATCTCGTCGTGCAGGTGGCCGTTGGTCGATACTGCGCTGCCGCCGTCAGCGGCGCGTCGCCCGTCGAGATCGGTGAAGCGGCCACCGGCGGCCTCGACCACCACCTTGACCGCTGCGAGGTCCCAGAGGCTGACCGCGGCTTCGAGCGCCGCATCGGTGGAGCCGGCGGCAACGAGGCAGTGCTGCCAGAAGTCGCCGTAGCCCCGCTGTCTGCGCGTGGTCGTCGCGAGCGCCTCCACCAGTGGGAGCGCTCCCTTCCGCTGGAAGTAGTTGAGGCCGCCGAACGCGACCTCGGCGTCCCCCAGTTGCTTCACATCGCTGACCCGGATCTCCCGACCATCCTGGAGCGCCGGGCCTCCGACGGTCGCCGACCAACGGCTGCCGAGCGCCGGGGCGCTCACGACGCCGAGCACCTCTTCGCCGTCGACCTGGAGCGCGATCAGCGTCGCGAAGATGGGGTTGCCCTTGACGAAGTTCGAGGTCCCGTCGATCGGGTCGATGATCCACCGTGGGGCCGCCTCGGGCCCGATGAGGCCGTCCTCCTCCCCCAGCACGGCGTGATCGGGATAGCGGTCCCCGATGGCGCGCCGCAACGCTGCCTCGGTGTCTCGGTCAGCCGGCGTCACCGGGGTGCCGTCCGCCTTGCGATCGGGCCGGGCCCGCTCGGTCCCGAAGGCCCCGAACGTCAGATCGTCGGCGAGGTCCGCCAACTCGTGGGCGAACGACAGCTCCGCGTCCCAGGTCACCTGGCGGCGATCACCAGTCGAAGGTCATGTCGTCGAACCGGAGGATGATGTCGTTGGGCTGGACCGTCAGGGTGACCTCCTCGCGGGGCACCCACAGGGGGATGCATGGCCCCTGGCCCGCGTGGCCCATCAGGCAGATCAGGAGCTGGCCGTCGTCGTCGAGACCGACGATCTGGCGGGCGTAGGACAG
The DNA here is from genome assembly GCA_033722375.1 of Nitriliruptorales bacterium. Taxonomy (GTDB): domain Bacteria; phylum Actinomycetota; class Nitriliruptoria; order Nitriliruptorales; family Nitriliruptoraceae; genus JAWVZB01. Next base: position 22,102 of record JAWVZB010000003.1, read on the forward strand.
CAGTTCCGTGAAGTCGGCTTGGCCGGCGCGCCGCTTCTGATACGCACTGGCCCAACGTGACTCCGAGCGCCCGTAGTTCGCGATCACCTGGCCGGGATGCAGCTTGCACAGTGCCTTGAGGCTGCGCACCGACTCGAGGGCCTTGTCCTGCTTCGGGGTCTTGCCGACCCGTACGGCGGCGTCCGGCGTGCCGAGCCGACCCGGTAGATCCTCGAGCTCGAAGTTGCCGGCAGCCTGGGCGGCCTTCTGGCGCTCGACGGGCACCTCGACTTCGATCTTGCCCTTCGTGGCCACAGTGTCTCCTGTCGGACTGCGAGTGGGAGGTGGCGGGGCGGACGTGGGAATGGAGGTGTCCGGCCCGTTCGGCTGGAGCGTACCGGGATGAGGTGTCACGGTCGGTGGACAGAAGGGCCCGAGGGCCCGCAGCTCCTGTCCATGGTCCGTACCTCGCGCGCAGTAGCCCCGACGGGATTCGAACCCGCGTTACCGCCTTGAAAGGGCGGGGTGCTGGGCCGCTGCACTACGGGGCCGGGCGACTGCTCGTCGCGGGCGGCGAAGGGTACTGCCACGCGCTACCGCTCGGACGCCGTGACGCTCCTTGGGTGCGTGGTCGCCGGTCGCCGGGGACCTGACACCCCCCAGACCAAGACACGCCACAGCGCCTCGAACACGATGGCACGGCTGATCTTGCTCGCCCCCTCGCGACGTTCCACGAAGGTGATGGGGGTCTCGCTCACGCGGAAGCCGAGACGCCAGGAGCGCAGGACCATCTCGAGTTGGAAGGAGTACCCGTCGGAGCGGATCCCGAGCAGATCGATCTCCTCGAGCAGCTCACGGCGGTACGCCCGGTACCCGCTCGTCGCATCGCGCACCGGCACCCCCGTGACGACCTGCACGTAGCGGTTCCCCCCCGCCGACAGCAGCAGCCGGTGCCACGGCCAGTTCTCGATCCTGCCCCCCGGCACGTAGCGGCTACCGATCACCAGATCCGCGTGATGGAGCGCCGACACGAGGTCGGGAAGCTGCCCGGGGTCGTGCGACAGGTCGGCGTCCATCTCCACGAGCACGTCGTAGCCGCGCTCGAGCCCCCAGGACAGCCCGGCGCGGTACGCCGGCCCGAGGCCGCGCTTCTCCTCCCGGTGCAGGACCTCCACCTCCGGATGACGCGCCGCCAGCTCGTCGGCGAGCATCCCCGTCCCGTCGGGCGAGTTGTCGTCCACCACCAGCACGTGCGCCCCGACCGGTGCGGCGAGCGTCCGCTCGACGACCTCGGCGAGCGTGGCACGCTCGTTGTAGGTCGGCACGACGACCAGCGTCGAGGGTGTCACGGGCGATCAACCTTCCGGCGGCTTGCGGCGTGCGCGGATCAGTACGACCACGAGCAGGGCGAGCAGTGCGAAACGCGCAGCGAACCCTACGACGTCCCCGAAGGTCAAGAAGGGGGTCGAGCCCGACACCAGGGGCACGTCCCGACGGATCGTCGTCAGCTCGAAGAGATCGGTGCGGTCGTGCACCGCTCCGCCGGCGTCGACGAACGCCGAAGCTCCGGCCAACGAGGCGTGGATGACCCACCGCCCCGTCTCGACCGCACGCAGTCGGCTCTGCGCGAGGTGCTGCGCTGGCTCCGCGCTGACGCCGAACGAGGCGTCGTTGGTCGCCACGACGATGAGGTCGGCCTCGGCACCCCGCACGTTCTCCCGAACCAGGTGGGGGAACAGCGATTCGAAGCAGATCACGCTCGCGACGTCGACACCGTCGACCGAGATCGGCTGGGGACCCTCGCCCGGGACACCGTCGCGGGGGATCTGCCGGAGCGGTCCGACGTCCCCGAGCACCGACCGCCACGGCACGAACTCGCCGAAGGGCACGAGATGGCGCTTGACGTAGCGCTCGACGACCTCGCCGTCGTTCCCGACGTGTAGCACGGTGTTCAGGAACGTTCCCGGGCGGGGCCCCTCGAGGTTGGCGCCGACCAGCAGCCCGCCGTCGACGACGGCCGCACCCTCCTCGAGCAGCCGGCGCAGGTCGGCCCCGGACTCCGTGTAGGGGTCACGGTCGATGCTGCTCTCGGGCCAGACCGTGACGTCCGGGGGTCGCTCAGTGCCCACCGCGGCGCTCGTGAGCTCGACCAGGTTCGAGGCGATCCTGCGGTCCTCGGCGGGCCCAGTCCTCGCTCGCTCCGGATCGTCGTTGCCCTGGACGACGAGGACGTCGGCGACCTCATCGGCGGCGGGCGGCTCGACCGTGATGGCCACGGACAACAGCAGCACTGCCACCAGGAGGATGAAGGCGGGCTGGAGCCTCGCGAACCCGGCCACGCCCCGAACGCGGGTCTCCGTGGCGGTACGCCAGATGTCGTAGGCCAACGCCCCGACGGCGACGGTGAGGAGCGTCAGCCCGTGCTGCCCCAGCACCCGGGCGACCGGGAGCATCCACGAGCCGTCCACGTGGGCGTACGCCAGCGCGCCCCAGCCGAAGCCCCCCAGGGGCACGAGGTTCCGCCACGCATCCGCCCCGACCCACACGATGGGCGCGACCAGGACGATCCATCGACTGCCCAGATACGGGCGCGTGACGACCGCGGTGACGACGAGGAACAGGCTCTGCACGAGCGAGAGGAGGAACCAGGCGAGGAACCCCGCAGGCTCGATCAGCCACAGGAGCATGGGGAGGTAGGCAGCCAGGCCGGTGGCGAGACCGAGCAGTCCGGCGCGTTCAGGTGCAAGCCGCAGCGAGACCAGAAGGAGCCCGGGGGCCAGGAAGACGGTGGGCCACCAGCCCAGGGGCGGCTGCGACGCGTAGATCGTCAGACCGGCCAGTACCGCGGTGCCGAGGGCGAGCGGGCCCTGTCTCACGCGCAGTCGCGACAGAGCATCTTCGTGGCGTCAGCGAGGGCGCTCTCGCGCTTCGCCATGAAACAGGAGGTACACACGAACTCCCCCTCCTGAAGGCCGTCCTCGCCCTCTTCGGCGATGTCGAGCTCCTCGTCGAGGTCGCCCAGGAGCACCGCAGCGTCCAGGGCAGGGGCGTCGTCGGCCGCGGCGTAGCCGTCGTCCTCCTCGCTGTCGCCATCGTCGTCGATGTCGTCGTCGACGAACGTCTCGGGGTCCTCGTCGAAGTCGCCCTCGTCATCGAACTCGCCGTCATCGGGCTCGACGAGATCGTCGTCGAGATCGTCGAGCTCGGGCTCGTCGATGCTCGGGTCGTCCACGCTGATCCCACTCGCTGAACTCGCTCGGGCGCATGCCCGGAACGGGCCGGTTGGTACCAGAGGGCAGTGGAGCGCGCAAGAGACGGGAGAGGCCCCGGGCGCTGGTGCGCCGGGGCCTCGTCGCCGTCGGGTCAGCGTCCGCTGTTGGGGCCACGGACCGTGCGTACGAGGCGGATCGGTCCGAGTTGTCTACTAAGCGGATCGCGGTGCCCGGGTGCCTCCGGCCGTCGTCCGAGCTGCGTGCCGCCCCGCCCGTCACTGGCCGATGAACACCGTGTGAACGACACCCGATGCAACTGCCACCGCGCGCCCACGTCAAGCCACGACGACGAGATCCCCGGCTTCGATGCGCGGGCCGCGCACCATGAGCGACGGGGGCGCGCTCATGCCTCGTGGACGACCCGTCCCTCGGCGATAGTCAGGACACATCGCGCGCCGCGCGGATCGTCCGCTGCGAAGGGGTCGCCCTCCCATGCTGCGAGGTCAGCCCGGAAGCCTGCCCGGATGGCCCCGACGAACCGCTCCTGGCGGGCTGCGTAGCGTCCTCCGAGGATCGACGCCGACACCGCTTCGAGACGGTTCAGGCGGTGGAGCTCCTCGGGATGGTGCTGGGCGGCGTACACGGCGAGCCACGGGTGGAGCGAGGTCACGTTGCTGTCGGATCCGAACGCCAGCGGGACGCCCCGGTCGGCCAGCGGCCGGAAGGGGTTCGTCCAGCGCCGCCGTTCGGTTCCCAGCCGTCGTTCGTAGAGCCCACCGGGGCCGCCCCACAGGTGTTCGAACGCCGGCTGTGCGCTGACGACGAGCCCGAGGTCCGCCAATGGCCTGTAGAGGTCGGGCGGCATGACCTCGGCGTGTTCGATCCGGTGACGCGAGCGCTCGACCGCACCGTCGAGGTGATCGGGGAGGGATCCCGCGACCTGCTGCCAGCAGCGGACGGCCTGACGGATCGCGGCATCCCCGATGGCGTGCACGCCGATCTGGAGGCCGTGCTCCACACCCTGGCGGAAGACATCGACGAGGCTGGCGTCGTCGAATTCCAGCCGTCCGGCGGAGTCGTGGTCGGTGTAGGGCGCGTCGAGTGCGGCGGTGTGGGACCCGAGCGACCCGTCGAGGAAGATGTCGCCGCCGAGCTGCTTCAGCCCCCGTTGGGTGGCGAACGCGGGGTCGAGCCCGCCCCAGTAGGGAACGACCTCGATCGGCCACTCCCCCTCGAGCCAGGCGTCGAAGTCGGGCTGGCCCATCAGGTCCGGTCCGCCCATCTCGTGAACGGACACCACCCCGAGACTCGCGGCGTGTCGGACCGCTGCCTGCCTGGCTTTGGCGAGTTCTGTTGCGGACATCGCACCGATCGCCCACCGCCGTGCGACGTGGTTCGCGTCGCGTTTCAGCACCCCGGTGGGCACGCCGTCCTCGTCGGTCGCGATCCCGGCTGCGCGTGCCAGCGGGGCGGACCGCAGGGTCGCCCCGTCGACCATCGCGGAGTGGCCGTCGATGCGGGAGAGATACACCGCCCGCCCTCCGGCGGCCTCCCCCAGGTCATCGGGATCGGGCAGGCCGTCCTCGAGGAGCTCGGGGTCGTAGCCGTGGCCCATGACGACGCGTCCGGTGTGCTGGTCGGCGTAGGTCCGCACGGCCCGCAGGAGCTCGTCGCTGGTGGTGATCTCCCGCAGGTTGAGGCCGAGGAGGGAGAGGCCGGTCGGGGTGAGGTGTGCGTGTGCGTCGACGAAGCCTGGGCCGAGGGTGCATCCGCCCAGGTCCACCCGCTGCTCCGCAGGTGGCGCCGAGGCGGGATCGTCCCCGACCCAGGCGACGCGCGTTCCGCGGACCAGGACCGCCTTCGCCTTGTACCTCCCCCGGCCCAACGTCACGACGCGGTCCGCGACGAACAGGGTCCCCCGCGGGGTCGGCGACGATCGGGTCGAGGGCTCGTCGGGGATGGTCGAGGTCACGAGTACCTCGCTCCCCGGATGCACGGGCGGCGACGGGAGGTGCCCGTGTCCCGGGACGCGGGCGGTGGAGCCGGGCCCGTTCGGACGTTCTGCCTCCTGCTGTCCACGGCGGGACCGTAGCAGTGCAGACACCGCTTCTGTGTCATCCGCCGCTGCCGGCCACCATCGCCATCAGCAGGGCAGTGAGGACGAACAGCGTCACGGCGGCGACCGCACGACCGCGGCCGACCGGACGCTTCTTCACGTCGTCCACGAGCAGGGTGGCGGTGGCGTACATGCCGCCGACCGCTGTCCCCAGAGCCGAAACGAGCAGCGCGACGCGAAGCGCGTTGGCCCCGCTCGCTCCGAGCACACCCAGCGCCAGAGCCAGGACGAGACCGCCCAGCGCGGTGCCTCCGGCGATACGCCAGGCCCGGCGGGTACGGCGTCGACCGTGCTCCTCCTCCGGCTCGGGCGTGGTCACCGGCCCTCCGCGAGCCGTCGGCCGATGACGAGTCGTTGGATCTGGTTGGTGCCCTCGAAGATCTGCATGACCTTCGCCTCGCGCATGTAGCGCTCGACGGGGAACTCGCGGGTGTAGCCCACCCCACCGAGTACCTGCACCGCATCCGTCGTGACCGCCATGGCGGTGTCAGTGGCGAACAGCTTGCTCATCGAGCACAGCTTGCTCGCGTCCTCGCCAGCGTCGCGGTGAGCTGCGGCGCTGCGGTACAGCGAGCGGGCTGCTTCGGTCCGGGTGGCCATGTCGGCGAGGAGGAAGCTGATGCCCTGGAACTCGATGATGGGGCGACCGAACTGCTCTCGTTGGCTGGCGTAGGCCACCGCCGAGTCCACGGCTGCCTGCGCGAGCCCGACGGCGATGGCGGAGATGCCCAAGCGACCACCGTCGAGCGCGGACATCGCGATACGGAACCCGGCGCCCTCGTCCCCGATGAGGCGGTCGCGTGACACGACGGCGTCGTCCAGCACGATCTGCGCGGTCGGCGACCCTCGCAGACCCATCTTGTCCTCGGGTGGTTGCGGCTCCAACCCTGGCTGCTCCGCGTCGACGACGAACGCAGAGATGCCGCGCGCCCCCTCTCCCCCGGTCCGGGCGAACACCACGTAGCGGTCGGCGACGCCTCCGTGGGTGACCCAGGCCTTCGTGCCCCGCAGCCGGTACCCGTCGTCGGTCGGCTCCGCGCGAGCCTGCAACGCGGCGGCGTCGGAACCGGCATCTGGCTCCGACAGGCAGTACGCGCCGAGTTCCTCCGCCGCCGTCATCGGAGGGAGGAACCGGTGTCGCTGCTCGTCGCTCGCGAACGCGTCGATCGCGTACATCGTCAGCGAGTGCACCGAGAGCGCAAGTGCCAGTGTGACGTGGCCGCGCGCCAACTCCTCCAGGACCATGAGGTAGGTCCGGTAGGGCAGGTCCGAACCGCCGACGTCCTCGGGGAACGGCAGTCCGGCCAGGTCCATGCTGCCGAGCTCGCTGAACCGCTCCCGCGGGAAGCTCGCGTCGGCCTCGTGCCGGGACGCCTCGGGTGTTACCTCGTTGTCGACGAAGGTGCGCACCACCTCGAGGAGCTGCCGCTGCTCGTCGGGGAGGTCATGCATCGGTGGGTCGCTCGTCGGGGCGGAGGCTCATCATGATCCGCCGCGGGAGGTACCCGAGGGCTTCGAGGAACGCCCGTCCCTCGTCGTTGTCCGCAGCCACCGAGATCTCGACGACCGGGACCCTCGTGTCCTCCGCCCACGACTGGATCGCCTGGATGAGTGACCGCCCGACGCCCCGCCGGCGCGCCGTCCGGCGCGTGAATACCGGACCCACGGTGCAGCCGGTCGGCCGGAGCGTCCCCGCGGCGTACCCGAGGGCATCGCCGCCGTCCTCGTCCTCGGCGATCCAGAAGATGCCGGCCTGCGGCATCGGGGCGTCCCAGGGCTCACCGGTCTCGCTGGTGGCGGAGGCCTCCTGCTCGTACTCGGCCGCCAGCGGTCGGATCTCCTCGATACGGGCGCGTCGGATCCGGACACTCACGCTCCCACCTCCACGAGGTCGCGGTCCAGGACGTTGAGTCGTTCGACACCGGTCTCGGTCACGACGACGATGTCCTCGATGCGCGCCCCGAACCGGCCGTCGACGTAGATGCCCGGTTCGACGGAGAACGCCATCCCGGGCCGCAGCGGCTCGTCGTTGCCGGCCACGATCCACGGCTCCTCGTGCTCCTCGATGCCGATGCCGTGTCCCGTGCGATGGAGGAACCGCTCGCCGTACCCCGCCTCGCTGATGTGTTCGCGGGCGACCGCATCGACCTCCTCCGCGCTCACCCCGGGGGCCACCGCGGCCACGGCTGCGCGCTGCGCTTCGAGGAGCACGTCGTGGACGGCGCGGTACTCGTCGGAGGCGGGCCCGACGGTGTAGTTGCGGGTCATGTCCGAGCAGTAGCCGTCACGGGTGCCGCCGATGTCGATCACGACGGCGTCGCCCGGCGACAGCTCCCGGTCGGAGGTCTCGTGGTGGGGGCTCGCTCCGTTCGCGCCTGCGGCCACGATGACGAAATTCACCTCGTCGTGGTCGTCGAGGATCAAGTCGGCGATGTCGCGGGCGACCTCGCGCTCGGTGCGTCCCGGCCGCAGCAGACCCGGCACCTGTGCGTGCACGGCATCGATAGCACGCCCCGCTCCACGCAGCGCTTCAACCTCGGTGTCGTCCTTGACGATCCGCAGGTGGCGCATGACCGAGGTGGCCGCTTGCCACTCCCCATCCGGAAGCCGCTGCTGGAGACGGAGCAGGAAGCTGGCCCAGAGACGATCCTGGACCGCGTAGACGGCCGAGTCGGACGCATGCGCCGAGACGATCTCCGCCACGAGGCGGAAGGGATCCTCGTCCTCCTCCCACGAGCGGAGCGACACGTGCTCCGCAACCCCCTGATCGCGGGCTCGTGGCAGCTCCAACCGCGGCACGACGAGCCCGGGATCGCCCTCAGCCGGCACGACGAGCAGGGTGAGCCGCTCCAGCGGGAGGGCGTGGTAGCCGACCAGGTAGCGGAGGTCCGCGCTCGGCCCCACGAGCAGCAGGTCGATCCCCTGGTCCCGCATGACCGCCTGCGCGTCCGCGACGCGTGTCGTGGTCGACAACCCAGAGCTCCCGGTCGGCAGGCTGCCATCGTAGAGCGACCGCCGGGACGGGACGGGCGCTCCCCTACGCTCCGCGGCTGGCGTCCGTCCCCACCCCCGGACCTCGGAGCTCCGCCGGTGAACGCAGCCTTCGCCCCGCCCGATCGCGAGGAGGCGCTCGACCGGATGGCCCGCACACCACTCGACGTGCTGGTCGTCGGGGGCGGTATCACGGGGGCGGGGATCGCCCTGGATGCCATGACCCGCGGGTACCGGACCGCGCTGGTCGAACGAGACGACCTCGCGTCAGGAACGTCTTCCCGGTCCTCGAAGCTCGTACACGGCGGCATCCGCTACCTGTCGCATGGTGACCTGCCCATGGTCGTCGAGGGGGTGCGCGAGCGTGACCGTCTCCGGCGCCTGGCACCCCATCTCGTCCACCCCGTTCCCTTCGCGATCCCCGCACCGTCGTCGCGACGGTGGGCGGAGCTCAAGATCGGGATGCTCCTCTACGACGCCTTCGCTTTCGGCCGCAACGTGCACCGTCACCACGGTCTCGACCACGGTCGTTTCCTTCGCGCTGCACCGGGGCTGGTTCGAGGCAACGATCGTGGCTACCGCTACGTCGACTGCCAGACCGACGACGCGCGACTGACCCTGACCGTCGCACTGACCGCGCGCCGCCACGGGGCACTGATCGCCAACCACGCCGAGGTCGTCGACCTCCTCGAGTCGCGGGGGCAGGTCGTCGGGGCTCGGGTCGCCGACGGGCTCACCGGTGAGACGCTGGACGTCAGCGCGAGATGGGTGGTGTCCGCCACGGGGGTCTGGGCGGACCGCGTGCGACGCCTGGCGGCCGATCCGGGTGCGCCCCGCCTCGTGCCGTCCCGTGGCGTCCATCTGACGTTCCCCCGGAGCCTGCTGCCGGTCAACGGCGCGGTCAGCTTCCCGTCGGGACTCGACGACGGCCGCATGGTGTTCGTGGTCCCCTGGGGTGGACAGGTCTATGTCGGGACCACCGACGAGGTCCACACCGACCCGGTCGACGCCTCCTCGGTTGGCTCCGGCGACGCGGAGTACCTGACCGCGAGCATCTCCAGCGCGTTCGGGGTCGACGTCTCGGTGCGTGACGCGATCGGGGCGTGGGCCGGCCTGCGCCCCCTGATGGCGGGCAGCGACGGTCTCCCGCCCACCGACCTCTCCCGCCGGCATGCCGTCGTCCCCGGTCCGCCCGGCCTCGTGACGGTCACGGGCGGCAAGCTCACGACCTACCGCCAGATGGCCGAGGATGTCGTCGACGAGCTCGCACGCGCTGACGGCAACAGCACCCGCTGTCACACCAAACGTCTGCCGCTGGGCACGAGAGACGCCAGAGGGGTGCTGAGTGCCGTCGCGGTCGCCCGCAGGCTCGGTTACGACGACGCGGTCGGACGCACTCTCTACGCACGACACGGTGATGCCGCGCCGGTGGTGCTCGAGGCCTGCCGCCGCTGGAAGGAGGACAGCCCCCTGGTGCCGGGGCTCCCGTACCTGACCGGGGAGGTCCGCTGGAGCGTGCGACACGAGCTCGCCCGCACACTGGCCGATGTGCTCGATCGCCGACTGCGCGTCTCGGTGCGGGACCGGGCGGCTGGCGGCGCCGGTATCGCGGCGAGCGTGGCGGTCCTCGCGGAGGAACTGGGGTGGGACCCGGCCCGGCAGGAACAGGAGGTAGCGGAGTACCTGCGCCAGGTGAGGACCGAACGCGGCCCGGTCCCCCTGGACGACGGCTGGCGGTCGTAGGGAGGCGCGTCGGTACGTTGCCGACCGTGAGATCTCTCGCTCTGGCCCTGGTCGTCGCCACCCTCCTCACCGCCTGTGTCGGCGACGCGGACGACCCCGTGCAGACCCTCACGACGGGGACTGCTTCGCCCACCCAGACGCCGCAGCGGCCCGTTGCCGGCGAGCCGGCGGCCTCACCGAGTCCCGAGGGGAGCTCGGCTCCAGCAGCCGGGACCGCCACCGAGGCCCCGGACTGGCTCGGGACGCGCGTGCTCCCGGAAGGGGCGTCCGGCTTCGGCACCGTGGTCCCGACCCCGCCGGAACTGGTGGACCGGCGCATCGTGACCACGGACCTGCTGCCACCTCCAGCCGGGGAAGCGTTCGAGTTCGAGCTCGGCCCCGTGCCCGACGCTGTTCTCGCCCGGTCCACCTGGCAGGAGGCCTGCCCCGTGACCGCGGCAGAGCTCGCCTACGTCACGGTGGCGTTCTGGGGCTTCGACGACCGTCCGCACACGGGCGAGCTACTGGTCGCTGCCAGCGTCGCCGAAGACGTCGTTGAGGTGTTCCGCACCGCGTTCGAGGCGCGCTTCCCGATCGAGGAGATGCGGATCGTCACGCCCGAGGAGCTCGACGCCCCGCCGACCGGTGACGGGAACAACACCACGGCGTTCGTCTGCCGCCCAGTGCGCGGGTCACAGCGGTGGTCGCAGCACGCGTACGGACTGGCCGTCGACGTCAACCCGTTCCACAACCCCTACGTGAAGGGAGCACTGGTCCTGCCGGAGCTGGCCTCCGCCTACACGGACCGGTCGTGGGAGCGCCCGGGCATGCTCCGTGAGGACGGCCCCGTCGTCTCGGCGTTCGATGACGCGGGCTGGCACTGGGGCGGCCGGTGGGACGAGCCCGTGGACCTCATGCACTTCTCCCGCGACGGCGGGTGACGCCGGGCACGGTCACACCTTCAGGGACAGCACGCGAGGGAGCAGGTCGAACGACGCCGGTGTGGAACCGAGCACCTCGCCGTCCGCCTCGATGAGGAGCGGATCGGACGCCTCGATCTCGACACGACTGGACTGGTACTCCCGGACGTCAGCGTCCCCGAGATGCTCACCGTGACGGATCCGCGGGGTCTTCACGAACACGTCCTTCACCTCGCCCTGCCAGATCTGGACGTTGAAGATCCCGTCGTCGGGCAGCGCGCGGGGCGCGACCTTCAGGTTCCCGCCGAAGAACTGACCGTTGGCGACCACCAGGTTCGAGATCTCCTCGGCGACGGAGGTGTGGTCGACGGTGACCGACGCCTCGACCAGCTCGAAGCTCCTGATCGCCGCGAAGATCGCCAGGAGGTAGCGGCTCTTGCCGAGGAACCGCGGGAGGCGGTTCGCGCGATCGGTGACGAGGCCTCCGTATCCGGCCTCGGCGATGTTCGCGAAGAGACGGACACGCTCCCGACCGTCCGGCCCTGTCAAGCGAACACGCCCAAGATCGATGGGGAAGAGCTCGGAGCCTGCGAGGTGTCGCGCGGCCCGTTCCGGGGCTCGGTCGAGACCGAACGTGCGGATGAAATCACATCCCGACCCCCCTGCGACCACGCCGAGCACCAGGTCGTCGGCCACCGGCTCGCCCCGCTCCGCATCGACGAGCCCGTTCACGACCTCGTGCACCGTGCCGTCCCCACCGAGAGCGACGATGAACCGTCGGCCCCGCTCCGTCACGGCCTCCCGCGCGAGCTCGACCGCCTCGCCGGGGCGGCGGGTGAGCTCGACCTCGTGCTCCAGACCGAGCTCGTCGAGCGCGGCCGTCAGGCGCGGCAGTGCGGCGTTGCGACCCCGCCCCGCCCGGGGGTTCGTCACGATCGTCATGGGCCCGAACGGGCTCGTCACCGTCGCTCCTCGAGTCGCTCCAGCAGGTAGGTCATCAGGTGCTCGCCCGCCAATATCTGCTGGGCCCCGGCGCAGGCGGTCACCGTCTGCGCCGCCGCTGCCTCCAGCTCGCCGCGGCGACGAGCGGCCGTGGCATCGGCGGCCGCGGCGTCCACGAGCTCGAGCGCGAGCCCCCCGCCCGAGCAAGCGGTGGTCGCCCCAGAATGCTCCGGTTCGGTGAGGGTGGCCCCGGCCGCACGGAGGAGACGCCGCGGTCCGTCGATGACGGCGTCCCGGCGGGCCAGGAGACAGGGGTCGTGGTAGGTGATCGGCTCGGGGTCGCTCGCGCCGAAGATCAGATCGCCGTCCTCCAGCAAGGCGACCAGCTCGTCGATCACGTGGACCACGTCCCCGAGCGATGCCTCCTGCGCCGCGGGGAGGCAGTGGGGATCCAGAAGCAGCACCCGGTCGTAGCCCTCCAGGGTCTCCCCCAAGCGTTCCCGGGCTTGTTCCCCCGCCTCCCGGGCGCCGAGATCGTCGAGCGCAGCCCCGCAGCACCCGGGCGGGGCGACGAGGTCAGCAGCCACTCCCCCGGCACGCAGCAGGGCGACGGCGGCCTCGGAAACCTCCGACTCCTCGCGGCAGCCGGCCAGGACAGCGGTACCTGCTCCGCCGTCGGTCACCTCGGGGATCGGGGCGTGCCCGAACGGCGAGCGGCCGTCAGCGACGGCGGCGACGGCATCCTCGGCCGCGGGAAGCGGGGCGCCTGCCTCCGCGAGCATGGTGCGGCCATGCCGCACCTGGTCCGGCACGTCCTGATCGAACTCGCAAGGCACCTGGCAAGCCAGGCAGCCGCTGCAGGCCGACAGTCGTTGGTGCGCAGCCCTGCCGGGCACGAGAGCACCGTCGACGAGGTCCACGAGCGTTCGGTGGAAGGACCACGGCATCGCGTCGTCGCGTCCGGTTGCCACGGTCACCGGACACGCGAAGTTGCACATCTTCGGGCAGTAGCTGCCGTGTCGCGCAGCCTGGACCTGGTCACGTTCGGGCACGGGTGCCTCCTGGCAGCCCGAGCTTGCCCGGGTTCATGCGACCGTCGGGATCGAGGGCCGCGCGGAGCCTCCACAGCACGTCGAAGCCAGTCTCCCCAAGTTCCGCAGCGAGGTACGGGGCCCGAGCGAGACCAACGCCGTGGTGGTGGCTGATAGTTCCACCCGCGTCGAGGCACGAACGCATGGCGGCATCCCACACGGCGTCGTACCGCTCGAGTGCCTGGTCCTCGTCGCCGTCGTTGATGGCCCCCACGGTGAAGTAGATCGACGCGCCTGCCGGGTAACAGTGGCTGATGTGGGCGAGCACCAGGTCGACGTGGTCGGACATGGCAGTCTTCATCGACGTGTACAGGGGCAGCAGGTTCGACCAGACGGTGGCGACCTCGATGGTGTCCAGGGTGAGAGCATCGCCGAAGTCGCCGCCGGGCTTCATGTAGTCGGCGAAGCGGTACGAGACCGAATGCCGGTGCTCCCGCCAGTGCCGGCCAGGTTCCGCGCCGAGATCCTCACCGCCGTGGGACTGCACGATCCCCGCCACCCGTTCCTGCGTCAGCCGCACGACGTCCTCGCTGCCTTCGCAACCCACGATGACGAGGCACCCGGCCGGTACCTCGAGCCCCTGGCTGCCGAAGACGACCGCCGTATCCGTCTCGTCGTACAGGCGGAGCACGGCTGGATGGAGGTCCCCGTGCATGACGTCGCGGAGGACGCCGATCCCGGTGCCGAGATCGGGAACCAGATAGCCGTGATCGAGGACCGCTTCGGGCAGCGGTCGGACCCGCAGCCATGCCCTGGTGATGATCCCGGTCGTCCCCTCCGACCCGAGGAACAAAGAGGCCAGATCCGGACCGCTGGCCGAGGACGGCGTCACCCGGGTGCGCATGACGCGGCCATCCGGTAGCACGACCTCGAGCCCCACCACCATGTCAGCGAGCTTCCCGTACCCGGTCGACGCCTGTCCGGCGCTGCGGATGGCGAGGAACCCACCGATCGTCGAGCAGTGGATCGATGATGGGAAGTGGCCGAGGGTCCACCCGCGATGGTTGAGGTGGTCCTCGAGCGATTGGCCGAAGACGCCCGGTTCCACGTCGATGATCCCCGAGTACTCGTCGAGATCACCGATCGCGTTCAGCCGTTTGAGGTCGACCGTCACGGCCCCCGCAACCGGAGCCGCCCCCCCACACACACCCGTTCCGGCACCGAACGGAACGATCGCCACGCCGTGCTTCGCGGCCCACTCCAGGGTGGTCGCCACCTCCTCCCGGGTCGCCGGCACGACCACCGCCTCGGGAGGGTCTGGGATCCATCCCGCCCGACGACGCATGAGCAGCCGGGGCCACCAATCGTGGCTGTGGCTCGCCGTGACGTCGGGGTCGGTGAGGATCCGGGCGTCAGGTGCTCGCTCACTGAGCTCGTCGAGCAAGGACGTCTGCAACGGTCTCCCGGGGCGCGATCTCGTGCAGCCTATGCGGCGCCGTGCCCGTGGCCGCGCGTCAGGCTTCGACGATCCCTCGGCGCAGCTCGTCGAGGGCCCGGTTCGCGTTCGTCCGCAGCTCCGGCTCCCCGACGTCGCGAACCTGTCCGACGAGGTCCGCGACCTGCTTGACGTTCCGAACGAAGTCGCCTCCGGTCAGCTCGAGGTCCCCCAGCGACTCGTCCAGGGTGCCACCCGATGCCCAGCGCCAAGCGGGACCGACGAAGCCGCCGTCGAGGTCTCGGAGCGGGCGCAACCCCTGCGCGCTCTCGCGTCCCCGGAGTTCGTCGGCCAGGTCGAGGACGTCATCGACGGCCGCTGCGAGGCGTGCAGTCGGGAGGTAGGGGTCCGGGGTCGGGTCCCCTCCGCGCGGCTCGTAGAGGAACACCGACGCGAGACCCGCGAGCTCGGCGGCACCCAACCCTTCGAAGACGCCTCGCCGGATGGACTCTGCCACCAGGAGGTCGGCCTCGGAGTACACCGAAGCCAGCAGCATGCCCGCATCGGTCGGCTGGGGAACGTCGTCGAGGTACCCCAGATCCTGGAGGATCGCGATGATGCGGTGGAACTGCCGCACGATCGAGCCGGTTCGCCGGGAGATCTGGTTGCGCAGCTTCTCGGCGTCCTCGAGGAGGTCGTCGTACCGGTACTGCCACTGCTCGTGCTCCTGACGGTCCCCGCAGTGATGCACCGGGTGAGCACGGATCTGACGTCGGATCTCCTCGATGCGTTGGGCCGTCTCGGCGTCCTCGGGCTCGGAGCTGCGTTCGATGCGCTCGGGAGGCTCGACCGCGCGGAGTTTGGAGGTCACGACGTCGCGGTAGTCGCGCTGCCGCGGGTTCCCCCGGTTCGGAAGACGCACACGGTCGACCACCACGGGTGGGCCGTCGAGTTCGCGGGGGCCGATGCGGGTCAGTGCACGCTCGTCGGTGACCACCTGCGCGAGCGGCACGCCCTTGCGCGTGACGTGTACGCCCACCACCGCCCCGAGTCCCCGCCGCCCCATCCACGGGAGGAACAGGACGTCACCGGGCCGGAGGGCGGCGATGCCGTCCTCCACCGACCGCGCGCGCGCATCCCGTCTCGCCTTGGCGTGCTGCTTCTCCAGGCGCGACAGCTCCCTGCGGAGCGCCCAGTAGGCGTTCCAGTCCCCTTCGTCGCAACGGAGGTGGCGTGCGTAGCCGCGCATCCCCGCTTCGAGCTCGACCAGCCGCTTGCCGAAGCCGGCCACTCCCTTGTCCGCCTGGAACTGTGCGAAGGAGGCACCGAGCAGGGTCTCCGCCTCGTCGACCCGGTGGTGGCGGAGCAGGTTCACCGCCATGTTGTAGGACGGCTCGAACGACGACGCGAGGGGGTAGGTCCTCGTACCGACGAGCCCGGCGACCGTGTGGAAATCGATGTTGCGCTGGTAGAGCACGATCGCGTGCCCGACGCGATCGATCCCGCGACGTCCCGCCCGCCCCGTCAGCTGCGTGTACTGGCCCGGCGTGAGCAGCACGTGACGGTCGCCGTTCCACTTCTCGAGACGCTCGATGACGACCGTCTTCGCCGGCATGTTGATGCCGAGGGCCAGGGTCTCGGTGGCGTAGACCATCTTCAGAAGGCCCCGTTGGAAGCAGACCTCGACGATCTCCTTGAACGCTGGGACCATCCCGGCGTGGTGGGCGGCCACGCCCCGCTCGAGTGCGCTCCGCCAGCGATCGAAGCCGAGCACGGTCAGGTCCTCGCTCGGCAGCTCGGCTGCCATCGTGTCGACGATGGCACGGATCTCCTGACGCTCGGACTCGGTCGTGAGGCGCAGGTTGGCCTTCAAGACGTCCTCGACGGCGTACTCGCAACCCTGGCGGCTGAAGACGAACGTGATCGCCGGCAGCCAGTTGCGCTCGCGGAGCTCCTCGACCACCTCCCATCGATCCGGGTACCGCAGCCGGACACGCCCGCCCCGCCGGCCGCGGCGTCCACCCTGGGCACGACGTTCCAGCATGACGACGTCGGGGTTCGGCACCCCGGCCTTCGCCTGTGCGGCCTTCTCCCGGTGCTCCTTGCTGGCCCCGCCCTTGCGACCGGCCCGGAACGTCGGGTGGATCCGGCCGTTGACGTAGAAGTGATGACGCAGCGGAACGGGCCGGTCCTCCTCGATGATGACCTGACAACCGTCCCGCACCTCGGCGAGCCAGTCGCCGAACTCCTCGGCGTTGCTCACCGTTGCCGACAGCGCCGCGAGCTGCACGCGGTCGGGGAGCTGGATGATGACCTCCTCCCAGACGGCGCCCCGCTCGCGGTCGGCGAGGTAGTGGACCTCGTCCAGCACGACGTACCTCAGGCCGTCGAGCGTCGGTGAGGCCTCGTAGATCATGTTCCGCAGCACCTCGGTGGTCATCACGACCACCGACGCTTCCCCCCGGACGGACCGGTCGCCGGTCAGGAGCCCGACGTTCGCCTCGCCGTGGCGATCGACGAGATCACGGAACTTCTGGTTCGACAAGGCCTTGATCGGAGTGGTGTAGAAGCACTTTCCTCCCCGCTCCACGGCATCGAAACAGGCGAACTCCCCCACGACGGTCTTCCCGGCACCGGTGGGAGCCGCGACGAGTACCGAGGATCCCGAGGCGAGCTGCTCGATCGCTTCGTCCTGGAAGCGGTCCAGGGCGAAGGGGTACTGGGCCGCGAACGAACCGCGCGGATCCGCTGGCTCGGGATGCGGCGTCGTCACGCCGTGCTCGCGGCATCGGGGGACGAGCGTCGACGGCGACTGCGTTCGATGAGCCAGGCGGCGACGATCGCTCCTTCGTAGAACAGCGCCAAGGGCCCGGCCATGAACAACAGCGTCACCGCATCCGTGGTCGGGGTCACGATCGCGGCCAAGGTCACGTTCAGTACGAGCGCGTAAGGACGGAAGCGACGCAGTTGGTCAGACCGCACGACCCCGACGAGCGAGAGGAAGACGAGCACCAGGGGCACCTCGAAGATGACACCGAACGCCACCGCGGTCGTGAGGATGAACGACAGGTACTCGCCGGCGCCGAGGAGTGGGGTGATGGCGTCGCCACCGAAACCGAGCAGTATCCGCAGCCCCTGCGGGATGATCAGGTAGGCGAATGCGATCCCGGCGGCGAACATGAGCTGGCTCAGCACCACGAACGGCAGGGAGTAGCGCCGCTCCCTGTCGGTGAGCCCCGGGGTGATGAACCGCCACAACTGATAGAAGATGACCGGACCCCCGATCACGAGGCCCACGACGAGTGAGGTCTTGATCCGGACCGAGAACGGCTCGAGCGCCCTCGTCGCGATCAGTCGGCACGGCCCGTCGGGATCGGGGCGGAAGGACGTCGGTACGTCGCAGTAAGGGGCGATGATGAGGTCGAGGACCTCGGGGAACACGAGGTAGCCGACGACCGCCCCGCCTGCGAGCGCCACGGCGGCGCGGAAGAGACGGGTACGGAGCTCGGCGAGGTGCTCGACCAGCGTCATCTCGCCGCCACTGGCGGATGACGAGGGGTCGGTCACGACTCGGGGTCGGTCGCGCTCGCCTGGTTCGGGTCGGCCTCCCCGTCCGCCTGCCGGTCCGCTTCGTCGGTGGCCTTGCGGAACTCCTTGATGCTCTTGCCCATCGACGACGCCAGATCGGGCAGTTTCTTGGCGCCGAACAGCAGCAGGACGATCACCAGGATGATGATCAGCTCAGGTGCACCGAGGCTCATGGGTTCTTCCCAGCCGGGTTGGTGCCGCCCAGTGTACGACCTGGCTGCCGTGGACCCGCTCTGGCGTCACTCGTCCTCGGCGAGCTGCGATGCCGATTCGGAGACCCGCTCGAGCTCTCGTCGCGTGACCTCGGTGTCACGAGCGAGCTGCTCGAGGGCCGGCTGCAGCTCCTCGTTGACCTCCCGGAGGGTTTCGGCGAGGCTCTTGAGGTGTTGGAGCAGGAAGATGACGGCGACGGCGATGGCGCCGAGGCTGACGACACCGACCGTCACCAGAACGACGAGGGCAGGAACTGCCACCAGCACTCCGGTGGACGCGGGCTCGGAACAGCGGAGTCTAGCGGCCGCTCGAGGAGATCCCGCCCGCCAGCCGCTCGAACCAGTCGTCGGTTTCGAGCAGCAGATGGAGATCCAGGAGGTCATCGTGGGTGAGGGGCGGTCCGGACGGCGGCGATTCGGGATGGCGTGGCCGCGCCTCACGCGTCCGTTCGATCACGGCCACCCCTCCGGAGCGGAGCAGGGACGCGATGCGCTCGTCGGCCGGCTTGGTGACCGTGTCCGAACACGTCGGGCACGAGAACGTGTAGGAGCTCCCATCGGCCACGTCTCCGACCGGTGTCCGTACGACCTCGAGCTCGATGTCGTTGGGCCGCAGGTCGATCTCACCGCAGCTGGGGCATGTCGCGCGGATCCGGGTCATCTCGGGATCCTTCCGGAGGGTTCCCTTTCCACATCGGCATCGGCGTCGACCGTGTTGATGGCCGGTCGGGCGAGATCGCCGATTTGCCCCAGAAGGACTAGTCACCGCGGACGACTGGCCGGGGGACTGTAGTTCTGGCGATCATCGGTCGATACTGACAACGAACGGAGGAATGGCTTGTTCCGAGGACGCACCGACGACGCCCTCGAGCAGCTCTCGATGGAGGAGGTCGCAGAGCTGCTCGATGCGGCACGCGCCGTCAACGGCGCGAGCGACCTCGAACGCACGTTGAACGAGATCCTCGAACGGGCAGCGCGGCTGGTTCGGGCGGACGAGGGCTCGGTGATGCTCCTCGGCGACGACGACGTCCTGCGTATCCGGGCCTCCCGCGGCCTCCGACGCGAGGTGGTCGAGAAGACCGCGGTGCGGCTCGGGAGCGGGATCAGCGGATCCGTGGCTGTCAGCGGCCGTCCACTGGTCCTCGACAACGAAGCCGACGTGGCCCGCTACGGCTCCAGCGCCGAGCGCACCCGCGGCCTCGTCAGCGCGGTCTCGGTCCCGCTGCGGAACCGGGACGAGATCCAGGGGGTGCTGAACCTGAACATCGTCAGCGACGGCGAGCGCAGCAAGGGCTTCGGCGAGGCAGACCTCCAACTCACGTCGCTGTTCGCCGAGTTCGCGGCGGCCGCGGTGCACGCGTTCACGACCTACGAGCAGGTCCGTCGACGGGGCGATGACCTCGGTCGCCTGTTCGAGGCGTCGCACCAATTGCTCGGCTCCGTCGACCTTCCAAGTGTGGCAGAGGCCATCCTCGAGGCAGCCGCCTCACTCGTGGGCGCCGAGGGCGGGTTCGTGTGCATCCCGGGGCCGCAGGGGCTCGAGGTCGCGGCCATGCGCGACATCGCGAGGGGACGTGTGCTCGCCACTGTCAACCGCGACGGTTTCGACGAGTTGGCCCGGTCGAACTCCGTGCGCGTGGTGGAACGCCCCTTCGACGATCCGGTCCTGAAGCGACTCACCTCCCGGGACGACGACCGCTGCGCGATCGTTGCCCCTCTCCATGCCCAGGGCCGGCCACAGGGCCTCCTCGTCGCCCTGTCCCCCGCGGTCGGACCCGACGACGTCGAGCTGAGCACGCTGACGACCTACACCGCCAACGCAGCGATGGCGCTGGCCCGCGCCCGGCTGTTCCGCGACCTGCGGTCGAAGGAAGAGGAGCTGCGGTCGCTGACCTCCGCCGTCCCCGACCCCGTCCTCGTCATCGACGAGGACGGCACCCTGCTGTCACTCAACCCGGCTGCCAGTGAGCTGTTCGCCCTGCACCCCGACTTCGAGGTCGGCCGTCAGGTCGTGGGGAGACTGCGGTCCGACGACCTCGACGAGATGCTCGAGGCCACTCCCCCGGTCCGCCGCGAAGTCACCATCTACACGCCGGATCCGCGCGTCTTCCGCGCCCGCGTCGCCGGCGTGCGACCGGGCGAGGGTCCGGCGGGCGCCCGCATCCTGACCCTCGAGGACGTCACCACCGAGCGCGACCTCGAGCGCCTCAAGTCGGATTTCGTCGCGGTCATCGGACACGAACTGCGCACACCCCTCACCCTCATCAAGGGCTACGCCCGCACCCTCGGGGTCAAGGGCGAGGACATGCCGACGGAACGCCGGCAGCAGGCGACCAGCGCGATCACCGACCACGCGGAACGGCTCGAGCGGCTGATCGAGGACCTGCTGCTGGTCTCCCGGATCGAGCGGGGACGCCCGCCCCTGTCACTGGAGCGCACGGACCTCTACGCCGTGGTCCACCAGGTGGTCGCAGAGGTCCGCAGTCGTGAAGACGGGCGTCGGATCGACCTGTCCGGGGATTCCCCGATCTCGTGGCTCGTGGACGAGGTCAAGGTGCAACAGGTGCTGCACCACCTGCTCGACAACGCCGTGAAGTTCTCGGAACCCGACACCGTGATCGAGGTGGCGGTTCGCACGGAAGGCGGCCGAGCCCACATCGAGGTCACCGACGAGGGCATCGGGATCTTCAGCGGCGACGTCCCACACCTCTTCGAGCGCTTCCACCAGGTCGACGGCACCCACACCCGGGCGAAGGGCGGCACCGGGATCGGTCTCTACATCGCCCGGACGCTCGTGGAGATCCACGGGGGCAAGATCGGGGTGCGGTCAGCGCTGGGACGCGGCAGCACGTTCTGGTTCACGCTGCCGCAACAGCCCCCCGGCTACGAGGAGTCCGAGTTCCACGGCTCTGGGGCTACCTCGGAAACGACGTCACGGTAGTGACGGAGTGCCCTGCGCGCGTCGGAGCGCAGGTCTTCCGCCAGTGCCTGCGGTGCTCGCACGTCGACGCCGCCACCGGCGCCGAGCAGCAGTCGGCGGACCCACGCCAGCGCGTCCGAGTGGAAGCGGACCTCGACGACGCCGGAGTCGAACTCGGCCACGTGCTCCGGTTCGATCGCATCGATGAGCCACGTGGCACGGGGTTCGAGGTGGAGGTGGACCTCGATGTCGTCCTCGGCGGGCACGTACCGCGGGATCGGCAGCTCGTCATCTGGCGGTTCGAACCGACGTGGCTCATCGAGGACGTCGATGTCCGCGACACGATCGAGCCGGAAGGTACGGAGCCCCTCGGCGTCGTCGTCACGACCCTGGAGGTACCACGCCCCGTCCACGACCCGGAGCGCCCAGGGGTCGACGGAACGATCACGGGGCGCAGCGTCTGTCCGACCCTGGTAGCGGACCCGCAACCGGCGCTCGTCTGCGAGCGCGCGGCGGACGGGAGCGAGCCACCGGCCGCCTTCCGGGTCCAGCTCGACCGCGACGCCCTCCTCCATCCCCGCGGCACGACGGATCTTGTCGACGGCCGAGCGCAAGGCGGGGAGCTCGTCGCCGAAGGCGACGGCCACGGCCTCGATCGCGAGCACCAGGCGAAGGGCTTCCCGCGGGCTGAGCCGCAAGGGTCGACGCAGCTCGTCGGCCATCTGCACGAGGATCCGCTCCCCGACGATCGTGATCTCGAACAGGTCACCCCCGCCGAGTCCAGGGAGGCCGCAGAAGTCGAGACGCTCGAGGTCACGGCGCACGACCGTCTCGGTGACACCGAACGTTTGGGCGGCCTCCTGGATCGACGCACCAGGTCGCTCGATCAGCCAGGGAACGAGGGTGAGCATCCGGACAGCGTCATCGGCGGCGGTCACGAGTCGTCCCCGGCCACGGCCGTGAGCCGACGGACCACTTCGTCACGGAGCTCCGGAGGCTCGAGAACGACGGCATCGGGGCCCAATCCCAGCACCCATGCCAGCGTCCGCCAGCGGTCGGCGTGCGGGAGGGCGTAGACGGGCCATCCGGCATGGGTCTCCCCCGTCGCGCGTCCACCGCGGACCTCGACCTCCCAGGTCGCGTCTGGGGCGATCGCGAGCCTCGCATCGACGTCTTCGTGGCTACCGATGGCGTTCATCGCGTCGAGATCGTCCGGTACCTCGTAACCGCCCGCGTCCCCGACGGCTCGGAAGCGGCCCCGGACCCGGTCCAGTCGGAACGAGCGGACGTCATCCCGCTCGTGGTCCCGTGCCACGACGTACCAGGCACCCCGACGATGCACGACGGCGTAGGGGTCGGCCTTGCGGTCGGCCTCACGCCCGTCGACAGTGCGATAGGTGAACTGCACGGGCTGGCGGTTGACGACCGCGTCGGCGACCTCGTCGAGGGCGGACGCCCCGATGTCGATGCGCGCACGCAGCTCGCGATCACCCGCCGGGTCCGGAGCGCGGGCACCGACCTTCGCGAGCCCGATCCGGGCGGCGTCGTCACCGGTGATCTGGAGCGCGAGCGCGAGGGCCGCCACCTCATCGGGGTCGAGATCGACGTCCGGTAGCTCGTAGTCGCTGCGGTCGACGATGTAGCCGACCTCTCCCCCGATCACGTCGATCGTCCTGGTCTCGATCGGAACGCCGAGCGAGCGCAGTGCATCCTTGTCGCGCTCGAACATCCGTCGGGCGCTCTCGTGATCGTCCTGGGTGTAGTACGTCGTCTTGCGTCGGATCTCCTCGAAGGTCAGCGGCCGTCGCGCCTCGAGCAGGGCGACGGTGAGGTTGACCAACCGTTCGGAGGGATGCGCCATGCTCACATGGACGCGATGAGCTTGTCGACGCGTTCGTCCTCCGAGCGGAACGGATCCTTGCACAGCACGGTCCGCTGGGCCTGGTCGTTGAGCTTCAGGTGGACCCAGTCCACCGTGTAGTCGCGTCGCCGCGCCTTGGCATGGCGGATGAACCTCCCCCGAAGTGCCGCGCGGGTGTTCGGGGGCGGCTCGTCCTTGGCGTGTTCGATCTCGGCGTCGTCGAGGATCCGGTCGACCCGGCCCTGCCGCTCGAGGAGGTAGTAGAGGCCCCGCTCTTGCGCGACGTCGTGGTAGGAGAGGTCCACCATCGCCACCCGTGGGTGGGCCAACGGTAGGTCGTGCCGCTTCCGGTACGCCTCGATGAGCTGGTACTTGGCGACCCAGTCGAGCTCGCGTTGCAACGAGAACGGGTCGTCGACGAGGCGCTCGAGCACGTCCCGCCAGGACGCCGCCACCTTCTTCGCCTCGTCGTCATCCCCCTGGGTGGTCTCGATGAAGCGCTCGACGCGTTCGAGGTACGCCTGTTGGATCTCGAGCGCACTCATCTCTCGACCGCTGGCCAACCGAACGCGGCGGGTGCCGGTCAGGTCGTGGCTGATCTCGCGGATGGCGCGGATCGGATTGTCGAGTGACAGATCCCGCATCACCGACTGTTCCTCGAGCATCCGGAGGACCAGGTCGGTGGTCGCCACCTTGAGCCACGACGTGAACTCGTTCATGTTCGAGTCCCCGACGATCACGTGGAGCCGGCGGTAGCGCTCGGCGTCGGCATGCGGCTCGTCACGCGTGTTGATGATCGGCCGGGAACGCGTCGTGGCCGAGGACACCCCCTCCCAGATGTGCTCGGCCCGCTGCGCCAGGCTGAAGATCGCTCCGCGCGGGGTCTGGAGGACCTTCCCGGCCCCGGAGAAAACCTGTCGGGTGACGAGGAAGGGGATGAGCGCGTCGGCGAGTCGTTGGAACTCGCCGACACGAGCAACGAGGTAGTTCTCGTGACAGCCGTACGAGTTCCCCGCGGAGTCCGTGTTGTTCTTGAAGAGCGAGATCTTCCCGGCGATGCCCTCGCCGTGGAGGCGCGTCTCGGCGGCACGGACGAGGTCTTCGAGGATGCGCTCGCCTGCCTTGTCGTGGGCGATCACCTCTCGGGGGGAGTCGCATTCCGGAGTCGCGTACTCCGGGTGGCTACCGACATCCAGGTAGAGCCGCGCGCCGTTCTCGAGGAAGACGTTGGAGGAGCGCCCCCAGGAGACGACCCGACGGAACAGGTAGCGGGCGACCTCGTCGGGGCTCAGGCGGCGTTGCCCCCGGAACGTGCAGGTCACCCCGTACTCGTTCTCGATCCCGAAGATCCGTCGCCGCACGTCACCTCCTCCCGTCGACCCGTACCAGCAGGGTCGCACATCTCGCCATCGTTCGCCGAGACGTCACCCTTCCCCACCCACGAGTGCGCCAGCGATCGCCACGGTCGGCCCGATGCCGAGGCGCACCGAGTCGGCCTCACACGAGAGGGTGGCGCTCCATCGCCCGCCCTCCCACCGTCGCAGGTCTTCCCCGGTCGACGTCTCCCGGTCGTCGCTGTGGGCAGCGTCGTACCAGGCACCCACGGACGTGCAGAGCGTCGCCGCGTCGTCGGTGGCCAGCGCGATGCCGACCGCGCTGGTGTCATCTGATGTGTAGAGGTGGAGGCGTCCACCTCGCCACGCTGCCGCGCCAGCCAACGGGTCTTCGAGGGCAAGGTCGGGGTCGTTGCCGGGTGCCTCGAAGAGGAACAGCAGGTCGGCAGCACCGAACTCGGCGTCCCGCAGGAGCTGCCAGCCCTCGCCGGGACCGGCTGGGGGCGCCACCGGCAGAGTCTCCCCTCCCGGGTACCGATCCGGGAACAGGATCTCGGCGGTAGTGGTCGGTGGTGCGGAGTAGGCGTCGTTGACTGCGGTCCAGCCCCCTCTGGCGACCAGTTCCGAGACGAAGACGGTGCCCTCCTCGTAGGGGAAGGTGAAGCTGCGCTGTACGTAGTGGGGCAGCTCGGTGAATCCAGCGAGCTGCTCGGCCAGGTCTGCGAGCTCGGTGGGCAGCAGCAGTTGGTCGACGACCGAGAACCCCTCCTCCACGTAGTGCTGCATCGTCAGCGTGGCGTCACCTTCCGTCAGCGCCTGGCGCGCCAGCACGGCGTCCTCCTCCCCGACGGCGTCGCCGTCCAGCTCGGGCAGCCCGAGCACCGCGTCCGCCAATGCGTGTTGGAGCTCGTGCGCCAGGACCAACTCCTCGATTCGACCCAGACGAGCAGACACATCCTCCACGCCCACGACGAGCTCCCTCGTTTCGGGGTCGTAGTAGCCCGCCACCTGCTCCGAGTAGCCACGGATGATCAGCGCCCGCAGGTCGTCGTCAGGTGTGAGCACCCCGAGCGCAACCAGGATGCGCTCGTCCTCGGCAGCGTCCTCCGGGGTGTAGGCCTGGAGCTCCTGCCCGATCCGTTCGGCCAGCTCGTCCGGTGGGACGATCGTGGGCTCGGGCACCTGCTCGAACTCCAGGCCGCGGATGGACTCGACCACCGCGGCGACCCGCTCGAGCTGTTCGCCGAACGTCTCGGTGGCCGGCTCGTCGGATGGGGGCCGGCGCGGTGGGGCATCGCTCCCATCCCGCAACAACAGGATCGCTCCGAAGGCGAGAACGCTCACCCCGAGGAGTCCCGCGGCACCCAGGACGAGTCGTCGGCTCATGAGCCGAGCTGCGCCGCCACCTCGTCCTCCTCGAGCCGGAAGAACCGGCGACGTGACCGCGTCCGGTCGAGTCCCGAGACCTCGAGGTCCGAGGCGGGGATGTCGCGATCCTCGCCCCCCGACAACGCCCCGACGGCCAGCCGGATGGCGCTCCCCAGGTCCATCCCCTCCTCCCACTGGCTGTCGAGGTCGGCACCGAGCTCGTCTGCCTCGCCGCCGATCGCCACCACGCGATGTTCGTCGACGATCGAGCCGTCGTAGAGGATGTGGTACAGCTCGAGCGACTCATGGTGGGCCCCGCGCGAGGCGACCTCGGTCTGGGAGGGGGCTTCGCCGTTGACCTGGGCGATGAGGAGCTCGACCTCGAAGGGTTTCTGCTCACCCATGAAGATCGACCCGAGAGCCTGGGAGTAGGCGTTCGCCAGCGACTTCGCCGTGACGTCCTGCCGGGCGTACTGGTAGCCCTTCACGTCGGCCATGCGGATCCCGGCGACACGCATCGATTCGAACTCGTTGTACTTGCCGACCGCCGCGAAGGCGATCCGATCGTAGATCTCGGAGGTCTTGTAGAGCGATCGCGAGGGGTTCTCGCCGACGAAGACGACACCGTCCTCGTACTCGACAGCGACCAGTGCCCGGCCGCGCGCGATGCCCTTCCGGGCGTACTCCGCCCGGTCCTTCATCATCTGTTCGGGTGCCACGTAGAAGGGTGTGGCCACGCTCGCTCCTCATCGTCGGTCTCGGCTCGTGATGCTCAGGCTTCGGTCGGTCGCGGCCCTCGTTCTTCGGCGACGGCCTCGACCGTGGCGGCGACCGTCTCCTCGTCCAGTTCGTGGTAACCCTCATCATCGACGAACGCCACGATGGGGTAGATCCGCCGCACGAGATCGGGCCCCCCGGTCGCACTGTCCTCCTCGGCGGCGTCGAACAGGGCCTCGATCGCCAGGCGCAGCGCACCGTCTTCATCGGCGGCCGGGTCGTGGAGTCGCTTCAGCGTGCCCTTGGCCGCGAGTGAGCCGGACCCCGACGCCGCATACGCAGCGGCGACGTAGCGGCCCCCGATGGGGTCGTACTCGTAGATGCGACCCTCCTCCTCGTGTAGGTCGTATCCAGCGAACAGCGGGACCACCACGAGGCCCTGGAGTGCCAAGCCGAGGTTCGCACGCACCATGTGGGCCAGCTTGTTGGACTTGCCTTCGAGCGACAGCAGGTCACCCTCGACCTTCTCGTAGTGTTCGAGCTCCGTGGCGAAGACCCGCGCGAGCTCCATCGCCGGTCCTGCGGCGCCACTGATCGCGATCGCGGAGTGATGGTCGGCCGGGAACACCTTCCTCATGTCACGGCGGGAGATGAGGTGCCCAGCCGTGGCTCGACGGTCGCCCGCCATGACCACACCGTCCGTGTAGGTGGCAGCGAGCACGGTCGTGCCCTCTACCAGGGAGGCTCGTAGGTCCTCCGGCACCGACTGGCCCTTCAAGAGGTCGGGCAGTGCGTCCGGAGCGGTTCGACGCAACGTCTCGAAGAAGGAGGAGGCGTGAGCATCGAACGCAGAACTGGAAAAATCTGCCAGATCGTGGCCGGGTGAGGTCACCGCTTCCCCTGTCGAACGCGTGAGATCGCGATGGTAGTGCGAGTGGCCCCGATTCGAAGAACGTGGCGATCTTGGCCGTTTTCGGCCGATCTGAGCGCCTTTGAGCGGGCTTTGAGCGGTCCTTGAGCGACCCTTCAGCGCCTCCCTGCATGGTGTCATCAGTCGCCACGAGGGCGACAGGGACACAGGAGAGACCCATGTACACCGACTACCGCACCGCCACCGCCATCCAGAGCCGCCGCATCTCCGAGCTGCGCCGCTCGGCCGCCCAGCACCGCAGCATCGAGAAGGACGAAGGGCCAGAGATCGTGGTCCCCGCGCGTCGATTCTCGCTCCGCGCTCTGCTCGCGCTCGTCAAGCCGCGTCACGCCTGAGGAGAGAAACCGATGGCGACCTGGATCCGCACCGCAACGGCCGCACTGGTCGTGGGACTGACGATCGGTCCCGCACCCCAGGCGGCCGTTGCTCCTGCCGAGGTCTCCAGCTCGCCATCCGCCGAGGACACCTCCTCCGCGGTCGCGTCGGTCTCTGTCTCTCGAGCAGAGTCCGTTCCGGGCTCGGTCGTACAGGCCGCACCCTGGTCGACCCCCATCCACAGCGCCTGGCACACGGCGTGGAACACCGGCTTCTACACCGCCACGCTCGTTCACGACGACACTGCCTACGTCTCCTACTTCTCCGACGGCACCGGATCGGTCGACCTCGCTTCCTGTCGGCTGCCCTGCACCGAGGCGCAGGTGCACCGGATCTCCAACGTCCCCGGTATCGGCACGGACCTCGTGCGTTTCGGTGACGGACTGGCTGTCAGCTACCTCGACCTCGGCAGCCGCACCGTCCAGCTGGCCACCTGCGCCAGCCTCGACTGCACGAGCGTCGACGTCTCCCCCGTCGCCGCGGCCGACAGCGTCGGGGTGACCAGGATGACCGTCACCGCCGACGGCGCCCTCGTCCTCGCATATCCGGCCCTGGGAGGGGGCGTCGCGCTGTCCTGGTGTCGCGACCGTCACTGCCGTTCCGGCGACCAGCTCGAGCTCGAGGGTCCCTCCAGCGGGGACGGGCTCGCGCTAGCCGCATCCCCGGACGGTGGCGTCCTCCTCGTCCACCGCAACGACGACCGGCACCTGCAACTGTCCCGCTGCACCCGCCAAGTCTGTCGGGAGATCGCGGCCACGCCTGGACCGGGGACCTTCCCCTCGCTGGCGACCGGCAGCGACGGCGCCGTGGCGATGAGCTACCACCACCTCCCGTCCCACTCCCTCCACGTCGTGACCTGCCAGCCCCAAGCGAGCTGCCGAGAGGTTGCGATCGACCCCGAGCTCGACGCCGGCTACTTCTCCGACATCGCACTCTCCACCTCGGGTCTGCCCCGGATCGCGCACCGCGCCGAATCGCCCGCAAGCCTCATGGTCGTGGCCTGCCAGACGACCGACTGCGCCACGGTCACACACACCGTCGTCTCCCGCCACGGCACGCCGGGAGAGCACCTCTCCCTCGCGTTGGACGCCGACGACGTGCCGGTCATCGCTCACCACGACTCGACGAGCACGACCCTGCAACTGACCCGATGCGCCGGCCCGGAATGTGCGACACGGATCTCAGGCGCCCACTACGGCGGTGGCGTGTCGCTGGCTCTGACCCCCGATGGGCAGGCGCTCGTGGCCTACCGGGACAACACCACGATGGACCTGCGCACCGGCACCTGCACCGTCGGACTGTGCCCTGACGTGGCACCGGTCGACTCCAGCGGCGATGTCGGGCTCGACGCTGACCTGACGCTGGCGGACGCGGGCAATCTGACCGTCGTCCACCGGGACGCACGCAGTCACCGTCTGCGCCTCGTGTCGTGTGCCCAGCCGTGCGTGGAGCCGCAGTTGGTCACGCTTCCCACGCCCCACGCGGTCGCCAAGGTCACCACGGTCGTCGGGTCTGACGGAGAGCGTCGGTTCGTCGCCACGAGCCCCGACGGTGCGGTCTCACTCGGGCGCTGCGCTGACGGCTGCAGCCAGATCGACTGGCAACCTCTGACCACGTCCTACCCCGGCCTTGACAGCAGTGTCGCCGTCGTCGGCAACACAACTGTCGTCGCCACGCTCGCCGCCGAGGGTGTCGTGCTCCACCGTTGTGCGGAGGACTGCGCCACCACGACGCTCGACGAACCGGACGTGGCTCAGGTCGAGCTCGCCGCTGTCGATGGCGCCCTCGTCGCCGTTCTGCGTCGTCTCGAGGGCACGACGACGATCCACCACTGCGACACCCTGAGCTGCTCGAACGCTTCCGTCGAGACGCTGGACGGTCACCACGAGCTGCTCGCTGTCGCCGTGGCCGGCCCCCGTGTACTCGTGGCGACCGGATCGCGCACCGGCGGTCTCTCTCTGCTCGACTGCGCCGACGGCTGCGTCGAGACGGCTCAGCTCGACTCCCCCGAGGGTGCGTGGAGCCTCGACGTCGCGACGAGCGGCCACCTCGTGGCCGTCTCGACGCTGAGCCCACAGGGTGTCTGGGTCGGACAGTGCGACGGTGACCGCTGCGCCACCGACAGCCTGGACACCGGCGCGACCGAGGCGCCTGTCGGCTCTCACATGAGTCATCAGTGAGACTTTCCAGGTGGCGGCGCCGTCCCGGGCGCCGCCACCGCCCCACTACGGTACGAGTGGGCACCTTCTGGAGGCTGTGTGACGGACACCACCGGTTTCGAACGTTCTCTGGACTTCAGCCACGGTGACGATCTTGGAAGGCTCTTCCGAGACGCGATCCGTCAGATGCCGTTCACGGCCTACATGGACGTTGGGGTCCGGAACGTGTCCCCCGGTGAGGCGGAGATCGAGCTACCCGAGGACGAGCGCTTCACGAACCACGTCGGCACCGTCCACGCCATCGCCGAACTGGTTCCCGCAGAGACAGCCGGCGGTGCCGCGATCGTGTCCGAGCTGTCGGACCTCATCGAGGCCGGGTACGTCCCGATCGCCAAGGCCCTGCGGGTGAGCTGGACGGCCCCGGCGCGTGGCACCCTCACTGCCCGGGCGCGCCTGTTGGACGAGCAGGCTGGATCGATGCGCGCTGCGGCCGAACGGGGCGAGCAGGTGGCGTGCACGCTGCCGATCACCGTCACCGATCCTGACGGCACCACGGTCGCAGAGGTCGAGGTCGATTACGTGCTCAAGGACCTGGGCTGAGCCCATCCTCGGCCCGAGGCGGGGCCGTACCCTCGCGTCGCCCGATCGGAGCACCTCGTGGACGTCGTCTTCGACATCGACACTGACGGGTTCCCGGATGCCGTGCTCGAGCGCTCCGAAGAGGTACCCGTGGTCGTGGACTTCTGGGCTGCCTGGTGTGGCCCGTGCCGCACGCTCGGTCCACTCCTCGAGGAGGCCGTGACCTCCCGCGGTGGGGACGTTCTCCTCGCCAAGGTCGACGTTGACGCCAACCCGGAGTTGTCCCAGCGATTCGGCATCAGGGGGATCCCCGCGGTGAAGGGCTTCCGCGACGGCGACGTCGTCGCGGAGTTCACCGGCGCCGTCCCGCGTACGCACATCGAGGACTTCCTCGACCGCCTCGTCCCGAGCGAGGCTGATCGGCTCACCGACCGGGCGAGAGACGCCGCCCCCGCTGACGCCCTGGAGCTCTACGAGCGGGCCCTGGGTCTCGAGCCCCGCCACCGCCCCGCGGTGGTCGGCCTCGCCGAACTCGTGCTCGAGGACGATCCGGAACGAGCGCTTCAGTTGCTCAAGCCTCACCGGCCCGATCCGCAGGCGGACGCGATCGCTTCCCGGGCCGAGCTCGTGCTGTCCGCGGATGCAGACGAGGACGAGCTCCGGCGTCGGCTGGCCGCAGACCCCGCAGATGGGGAGGCGCACCTCCTGCTGGGTCGCGTCCTCGCAGCACAGCAGCAGCGCGAGGAGGCGCTGGCGCACCTGCTCGCCGCAGTCCAGCTCGGCGGAGAGTGCCGCGAACCCGCCCGCGAGCAGATCCTCGACGTCTTCACGATCCTCGGCGACGACCACGAGCTCGTCGCGCGTTACCGACCGGAGCTGGCTCGAACGCTCTACTAGCCTCCGACCGGACGCCGGGCGACGCTACTGGCCGCCCTTCTGCACGTAGTTCTTGATGAACTCCTCGGCGTTCTCCTCGAGGACGTCATCGATCTCGTCGAGGAGCTCGTCGACGTCTTCGACCAGTTCCTCGGTCTCGTCGGAGGTCTCGGTCGTCGTGTCGACCTGCTCCTCGACCTCCTCGCGGGAGGACGTCCCCTTCCGGGTCTGACCACCGTCGCTCACGTCTGATCCCTGTCCCGACTGGCTTCGACTGTACCGCTCGGGCCCTCAGCCAGTCAGTCGTTCGAGGAGTTCGGTGGCTGAATCCACCTCGTCGAGCAAGTCGCCGACGTGGGCTTTGGTCCCGCGGCCTGGCTCCATCATCGGAACCCGCTGGAGCGCCTCGGAGGTGCCGACGTCGAAGATCAGCGCATCCCAGCCCGCCGCAACGATCTCGTCGCGGAAGCGCTCGAGGCAGCGGCCGCGAAAGTAGGCCCGCGTGTCCTCGGGCGGGGCCGTCATCGCCCGCTGGATCTCGGACTCCGCAACGAGGCGTTCAACGTCGCCACGAGCCGCGAGCCGGTTGTAGAGCCCCTTGTCGCGTCGGACGTCGTGGTACTGGAGATCGATCATCTTCAGCTTGTCGTCGTGCCAGTCCAGCCCGTCACGCTCGCGGTAGCGCTCGAGCACGCGCAGCTTGGTGGCCCAGTCCACCTGTCCTGCGAGCGCCCTGGGATCGGTCTCCGCCTGGGCCAGGACGTCCTCCCAGCGCTGGAGGACCTCGGCCGTGACGGGCTCGAGATCGCGATCCTTCCAGTACCGCTTGGCGGCGTCGAGGTAGTGCCACTGCAGCTCGATCGGCGTGGCCGTGCTGCCGTCCTCGAGGTCGAGCGCCACGCGCCCCGTCAGATCATGGCTCACCTGGTGGAACGCCGACACGGGGTGGGCGAGCGTCGGCGTCTCAGGAAGTGCTTCGTCCTCGATCATGTCGAGCACGATCAAGGTCGTGCCGACCTTGAGGAAGGTGGCCACCTCGCAGAGGTTGGCATCACCGTTGATGACGTGGAGGCGGCGGTACCGCTCCGGGTCCGCATGCGGCTCGTCCCGGGTGTTCACGAGGGGGCGCTTCAGCGTGGTCTCGAGGCCCACCTCGACCTCGAAGAAGTCTGCTCGCTGGGAGAGCTGGAACGGCACCGCATCCAACCCGAACTCGTTGCCGATCCGCCCCGCCCCGACGTAGACCAGACGCGAGACGAAGAAGGGGATCAGTTCCGTCACGAGCCGCGGGAACGGCACCGCGCGAGGAACCAGGTAGTTCTCGTGGGTGCCGTAGGCGGCGCCCTTCCCGTCCGTGTTGTTCTTGTGGATGAGGACCCGGCTACCGACCGGGAGCGACTGCGCAGCCCGCTGAGCGGCATCCTCGAGGATGCGTTCCCCGGCCTTGTCCCATACGACGAGGTCACGAGCGTTCGAGCACTCCGGGGAGGAGTACTCGGGATGCGCGTGATCGACGTAGAACCGCGCCCCGTTCGTCAGGACCGTGTTCGCGAGGCCGAGGTCCTCGTCGGTGGGCGGCTCGTGGGCGTCTGGCTCCTCGTAGCCGCGGGCGTCGCGGAGCGGGTGCTCGTCGGTGTGGTCCCAGCGGATCGTGGAACGACCACTGGACTGGTAGGCCCCGACCACCATGGAGGACGCCAACACGGGGTTGACCTCGGACGGGCCCACGACCTGGATCCCGAACTCGGTTTCCGTTCCGACGTACTTGGGGATCGCCACGGGTGGCCTATCGGTGGGTCTTGACGGCTGACGCCATCACAGGTGTGCCAGGCTAGAGGTACTGGCCCGCGCTGACGTTCTCGATGGCCCGGCCCGGTTCGGTGCCTTCGCTGATGAGGGTGCGGACGTAGACGATGCGTTCGCCCTTCTTGCCCGAGATCCGGGCCCAGTCGTCGGGGTTGGTGGTGTTCGGCAGGTCCTCGTTCTCGCGGAACTCGTCGCGGATCGCACTGACGAGGTCGCTCGTGTCGAGCCCCTTGTCGCCAGAGTCGAGGAAGCGCTTGATGGCGTACTTCTTCGCACGCGCGACGACGTTCTCGATCATCGCACCGGAGTTGAAGTCCTTGAAGTAGAGGATCTCCTTCTCCCCGTTCGCGTAGGTCACCTCGAGGAAGCGGTTGTCGGCGTCTTCGGCGTACATCTTGGTGACGGTCGCGTCGATCATCGCCTGGATGGTCGCTCCGGGGTCGCCGCCGTGCCGCTCGACCGTGGACTTGCGCAAGGGAAGGCCCTCGTGGAGGTAGATGTCGAAGATCTCGCGGGCGGCGTCCTGATCCGGCCGGTCGACCTTGATCTTCACGTCCAGCCGACCGGGCCGCAGGATCGCGGGGTCGATCATGTCCTCGCGGTTGGACGCACCGATGACGACGACGTCCTTCAGGCTCTCGACCCCGTCGATCTCGGCGAGGAGCTGCGGAACGATGGTGTTCTCGACGTCGGAGGAGACCCCGGAGCCCCGGGTGCGGAAGAGCGACTCCATCTCGTCGAAGAACACGATCACCGGGAAGCCTTCTGCGGATTTCTCCCGAGCCCGCTGGAAGATCAGCCGGATCTGGCGTTCGGTCTCGCCGACGTACTTGTTCAAGAGCTCGGGACCCTTGACGTTGAGGAAGTAGCTCTTCACGTCGTCCCGGCCGGTCTTGTCCTTCACCCGCTCGGCCAGCGCGTTCGCGACCGCCTTGGCGATCATGGTCTTCCCACAGCCGGGGGGCCCGTAGAGGAGGATCCCCTTCGGGGCGCGGAGTTCGTGCTCCTCGAACAGGTCCGCGTGGAGGTAGGGCAGCTCCACGGCGTCCCGGATGGCTTCCACCTGCTCCTTCAAGCCACCGATCTGGTCGTAGGTGATGTCGGGCACCTGCTCCAGGATGAGCTGCTCGACCTCGGCCTTCGGGATGCGCTCGAGGGCGTAGTTGGCACGGGGGTCGAGCAGCACCGAGTCACCGGCCTTCAGTGGCCCCTCACGCAGCGGGTCGGAGAGGTGAACGATCCGTTCTTCGTCGGCGCGGGCGATCACGACCGCGCGACCGTCATCGAGCAGCTCGGAGATCACCGCGGTCTCGCCGCCGTCCTCGAACTCCCCGACCGCGACGACGTTCATGGCCTCGTTGAGGCGGACCTCCTGACCCGCCTTCAGGTCGTCGACCTCGATCTCGGGGGAGATGTTCACGCGTAGCTTGCGGCCCGAGGCCATGACGTCGACGGTGCCCTCCTCCTCGCCTGGGGCGAGGAAGGACGCGTAGGCCTGAGGCGGCGAACCGAGGCGCTCGACCTCCTCCTTCAGGCTGGAGAGCTGCTCGCGGGCAGCCCGCAGCGTCTCGGCCAGCTTCTGGTTCTGGGTCAGCGCGCCCTGGAGCTTGCCCTTCGTCTCGAGGAGCCGCTCCTCGAGCACGCGGATGCGCGTCGGGGTGGTCTCGAGTCGGCGGCGGAGCAGCTCCACCTCCTCACGGAGGAACTTGAGCTCCGCAGCCATCTCGTCGGGATCGTCGACAGCGGCTTCACCCAGCTCGAACCCCCCTTCGGCAGCGGGGGCCGCGCCGACCTGCTCGTCTTCGTCGCGGGGGCGGGGACGCCCTTCGCGGTTCTGGCCGGTGGGCTCGGTCACGTCCGTCCTCGGCTCGACAGCGGTGGCCGGGCGCCGGACGGGTCTCGGGCGGATCGGCTCCCGCGTCCGCACGCCCGCATCGCTTCCGAGTATACGGAGGGCGCCCATAGCAGGAACAGAGGCCGAACGGCCTCCGCACCCGGGCTCAAGCTGTGTCCTCGTCCCGGTCCGGCGCCGCCCGTCTGGCGGTCGTCAGGAAGGCAGTGTGGGCGACCATCCGGTGGGCAGGGCGAACGGAGAGACCAGCAACGTCCCAGTCCCGAAGGAAGGTTTCGGTGGTCTGGACGTCCGCGAACCTGCCGTCCTCCTCCAGGGTCTCGACGAAGCGCATGACCTGCGTGATCGTGGGCATGTACGCGAGGACCGCCCCGCCGGGGGACAGCGCCTTCGCGACACCGTCGACCATCTCCCAGGGCTTCAGCATGTCCAGCACCACTCGGTGCGCAGCCAGGCTCGGGAGGGCCTGGCCCACATCACCCAAGTGGGCTTCCCAGTTGTCTGGGTGCCCGCCGTGCCATGTATGAACGTTTGCTCGAGCGACCTCGAGATGGTCCTCCCGGACCTCGTAGGAGACCACCCTTCCTGTCGGACCGACCGCGTCGAGGAGCGCGAGCGTCAGCGCACCGGAGCCCGCGCCCGCTTCGACCACGGTGCTCCCCGCTCGGATGTCGGCTCGGGCGAGGATCATCGCCTGGTCCTTGGGGTAGATCACCTGCGCTCCCCGCGGCATCTTCAACACGTAGTCCTCGCGGGTAGGTCGGAAGACGATCACCTCCATGCCCATCGAGGTGCGGTGCCTGCTCGCCTCGGGTGACCCGACCAGGTCGTCGTGGCGGATCAGACCGGCGTGAGAGTGCCACTCGCCCCCTTCCTCGAGCGTCAGGAGGTAGCGGCGATCCTTGCGGTCACGGAGGACGACCAACTCACCGGCAGCGAGCGGTTCTCGGTCTCCCGGGACGACCGCCCCGGCGTCACCCATCGTGTGGCCTCGGTTGCTGGCGGCCCGAGCGTAACGGGCCAGGAGCACACCTCACGCGCCTGGATCTTGCACCGGCACATCGATCGTCATGCCCTCGCGCGCCACGGTGGTCGGGACTTCCCACCCCTGGATGTCGTCCTCCAGCTGCTCGAGGTCGCCATCGACGCGATTCGGGTCGTGGTGGAAGAGCACCAGGTGGCCGACGTTGCCCGCCGCTGCCAGCTCGCGGCTGTAGTCGATGGTCGTGTGCCCGAAGTGTGCCCGCGCCGGGAACTCGTCGAGGGTGTGCTGCGAATCGTGCAGCAGGAGGTCGGTTCCCTCGACGAGGTCGGTGATGGCGTCGTGGAGGACGCCATCACCCCGCCGGCCGGGGCCCACGGCGGACGGTGCGTGGTCGGGGACGTAGACCAGCGAGGCCCCGTCACGCTCGACCCGGATCCCGACGGTGCGACCGCCCTTGTGCGGAACGTCACGGACCACCACGTGGTAGCCAGGCACCTCCAGCTCTCCTGCGACAAGCCGCTGGAAGCGCCACCTTCCCTGCAGGCCGGACGGCGGGATCGGGAAGTGCGGTGGCGACATCGCGCGTGCCAGGACGGCCTCCGGATCGTCGCCTTCCTCGACGGGTAGGTACAGGTCGACCGCTGCCTCGGGGTCGTCGACCGCCGGCGAGAACGGCAGTCCCTGAAGGTGATCCCAGTGGAGATGCGAGAGGAGGATGGTGCCCTCGAAGGGACGCCCGTCCAGCAGGGCACCGAGTGTCCGAAGGCCCGTGCCGGCGTCCAGCACCAGATCGATGACGCCGCCGTGTTCGATGGCCACACAGGACGTGTGACCGCCGTAGCGGACGAAGGCGGCACCCGGTGCGGGGGTCGAGCCGCGCACCCCCAGCAGGTGCACCCTCACCGGGAGCCCTTCACGTCGCGGGTGTGCGCCACCGCAGTCGGTGTCAAGCCTGTTCTTCGCGGCGATGGCCCTCGGACAGGGTGACCAGCGCATCACGATCCACCGAATCGCCATCTGCTACCGCGACCTTGAGGGGCGTCACCGCCGTGAGCGTCGCCGTCCGCTCGCCGCCTTCGAGGATCGCGCGCTCGCCGACGACGGTGCCTGGCCCGATCTCGGCCAGCCCCTCGCCGTCGACCTCGACGCGGGCGACGCCGTCGAGGAGGAGGAAGAGCTCGTCACCTTGCTCGCCCTGCTCGGTCAGCGTGTCTCCCGCGTCGATCCGCCGGATCTCGGGCTTCTTGCCCTCACGCATGATCGTCAGCGACAGCTCACGCTCGAGCGCCGTCTCGACCTGGGTAACGAGCGCCTCCGAGTCCACGCCACCCCACGGCGTGTCCTCGTCGTGCTCCTTCTGGGTCCACGACTTGAAGTCCGTCGTGCCGCTCTTCTGGGCCAGCTTCCCCTCGGCGTCGTAGATCCAGTGGCGCGGGAACGGGCTCGCCCCGACGACCTCGAGCTCGCTGCTGCCATCGGCATGGAGCGTGAGTCCAAGCGTGGTCCACGCGGTCGGCGCAGTCAGCCGGATGAAGGGAGGATGGGGGACGCGGCGCGGAAACGGGGAGCCCGTGCGTCCACCGGCCGTCTGGACGAAGCGCGCCGTCGGCCCGTCGACCACCGGGTCCTGCTGCAGGTCATCGAACGGGACCGCGGCGATGGAGACGGATCCCACGCCGAGGTTCATGGTGGTCGCGCCGATGTGACCGCCCCCGAGGTACCCGGCATCGACGATCTCGTCGTCCTCCACCTCGATGAACGCTCTGAGCTCGTTCGCGAACCGGAACCGGTCCGCCTCCCGGAGCGCCTCCAGATCCTCGATGACGTCGGGTGGGGGGTCGTCGTAATGACCGAGCCCGATGTCCATGGGGAGGCGCATCATCCCCGACATCGCCTCGGACGGGATCCAGGAGATCGAGGTAACAGAAGATTCGTGTCGCAAGGCGCCCTCCCTGTTGATGGGCCGAGGCTACGTTCGCACACGGGCGAGGTGCCGAGCCAGGGGGGCACCCCGAGAAAGAGGGGTGTGGCTAGCCCCACCCCGATGCGGTGGGAACCTCCATGGCTGCGAGCCGGGGACCCCGGCATGGTGTCCCGCAGGTCAAGGCGAACGGGTGGGCGATGGCGACGATCACGGTGTTCCTCGCGGACGACAACATCATCGTCCGTGAGGGTGTCCGTGCACTCCTCGACATCGAGGAGGATCTCGACATCGTCGGTGTCGCGGCGGACTACGACGAGCTGGTCGAGGGCGCCGAGGCCACCAACCCGAACGTCGTGGTGACAGACATCCGGATGCCACCCGACTTCCAGCGCGAGGGCATCGAGGCTGCCAAGCAGGTCCGGAAGCGGCACCCGGGAACGGGTGTCGTGATCTTGTCGCAGTACGACGACCCCGAGTACGCGATCTCGCTGCTCGCCGAAGGGGCTGCGGGCTACGCCTACCTGCTCAAGGACCGCGTGGGCGAAGGCGACCAGCTCGCCCGCGCTGTGCGAGAAGTCGCTACCGGGGGGTCGGTGCTCGACCCCAAGATCGTCGAGGCCTTGACATCACCGGTGAAGGACGATGGCCAGCTGTCCGCCGACGAGGAGGCGCTGCTCCAGGAAGTGGCCCAGGGGCGGCCGATCAAGGCGATCGCAGCCAGCCGGAAGACGACCCCGGCCGACGTCGCCGAACGCATCGAGAAGCTGTTCCTCCGGCTCGCCGAGGGCCTGTCGGCTGGCAGCGCGGGTGCGCTGGACCGGCTCAAGCTCCTCCACCGCGCCATCGTCGACCGCGAGGAACAAGGCGAGTCACTGTCACGGCTGCTGCCCGGAGGCGTGGCGGAGCAGCTGCGCTCCGGTGGTCGGTCGATCGGCGAGACGGAACGTCTCACCGTGACCGTGCTGATGAGCGACATCCGTAGCTACTCGACGATCGCGGAACGCACCGACCCGTCGGTGCTGGCCCGTCAGCTCAACGAGCACCGCGCGGCTATGAACCACGCGGTGCTCGACAACGCCGGCACCGTCATGCAGTTCGTTGGCGACGCGGTGATGGCGGTGTTCGGGGCTCCCGTCCCGATGGACGACCACGCCGACCGGGCGTTTGCAGCGGCTCGCGCGATGCACGAGGCCCAGACAGAGGTAAACGGCCGCTGGGAGGCCGAAGGTCTCGAACCGTTCGGCCTCGGTATCGGACTGTCGACGGGAGACGTCGCGGCAGCCCTGCTCGGCTCCGAGGAGCGACTCGAGTACTCGGTGGTCGGCGACACCGTGAACCTGACCCAGCGGCTACAGCAGTGGGCGGACCCCGGCGAGACCGTCCTGTTGGATGCGACGCGTGACGCACTTGCGACAGCCCCTGAACTCGAACAGCTCGATCCCGCACACGTGAAGGGCCGCAGCACGCCGGTTCAGGCCTACCGCTTCCCCCCCAGGGACGGTTCATGAGCGTTGGTCGTTCCGGCACGACCCCCGAGCATGCCACCCGCCGGCTCGCGATCGGGCTGGCTGTGTTCTGGATCCTCGCCGCCCTCGCCCAGATCCCTCTGGCCTTGGTCTACGACCTCAGCGCCTCCTTCGAGCAGAGCCTCGTGTGGCAACCGCCCATCTACGCCTTCGGCGTCGTGGGGCTCTTGATCCTCACGAGCCGCCCACGGCACGCCGTCGGCTGGATCGCCACTTGGATGGCTGTCCTCGGTGGCGCATCGATGCTCCTGAGTGCGTTCGCGGTCGGCCCGTTCGAGGGCACGCGTGCGGGCTCCTGGCTCGGGGCCGCGACACAGGCGTCCAACACCCTGGCCATCGCGGTGACCTTGCCCGCGGTGCTGCTGCTCTTCCCGGACGGGAGACTCCTCACGCGTCGCTGGCGTCGCGTGGCCGCGGTCATCCCCTTGGCCGCACTCATCGGTGCCACCGCGGCGATCCTGACCGGCGGTTGGGGCGGCGACTCGGAGCAGACCATCGCTCCCCCGCCGTTGTCGGATGAGCTCGTCACCGTCGGTCGCGGGCTCTCGAACGTCTTCTTCCCCGTCTTCCTCCTCCTGCTCGCCGCAGGCGGCGTCTCGTTGGTGCTGCGCTATCGGCGCAGCACCGGGAAGGTGCGCCGTCAGCTCAGGTGGCTGGAGCTCGCCGGTGCGTACCTCGCCCTCGTGGTGCTGAGCGACGTCTTCCTCGACTACGGCCAGCACACCGTCGTCTCACGAGCGTCGCTCTCCGACGTCCTGATCTCCTCGGCGTTCACGTTCGTGCCGGTTGCCATCGGGATCGCGATCCTTCGGCACGGCCTGTACGACATCGATGTGGTGATCAGTCGGACGGTGGCGTTCGGGGTGTTGGCGGGGTTCATCACGGTGGTGTATGCGGCGATCGTGGTGGGGTTGGGGTCGCTGTTGGGGGGTGGGGA
>JAWVZB010000004.1:0-60416 GCA_033722375.1 Nitriliruptorales bacterium
CGAGGATCACGGCCCCGATCATGCGGGTCGACATCCCCCAGGACGTGGTGTGGCAGTGCTGGAGCTCGTTGTTGTCGTCCTGGTAGGTGATGTCGAACGCCTCGGCGAAGTTGGTGCCGAGGTAGTGCGACGTCCCCGACTGGAGCGCCTTGCCGTCGCGCATCATCCCTTCGATGGTGAAGGTCCGGACCGCGCCGGCGAACCGCTCCCCCGGGGTCTTCTCGCCCTTGACCATCGGGATGGCCGCGACGTTGAGCGCGAACTCGGCGTAGACGTCGTGCATCCGGAGGGTCTCCTCCATCGCGTCGGCCTCGTCGGCGTGCGCGGTGTGGCCCTCCTGCCAGAGGAACTCGGTGGTCCGGAGGAAGATGCGGGGACGCAGCTCCCAGCGGACGACGTTGGCCCACTGGTTGATCAGCACCGGCAGGTCGCGGTACGAGTCGATCCACTTGGCGTACATCTCGCCGATGACCGTCTCGGACGTGGGCCGGACCACGAGCGGCTCCTCGAGCTCCTTGCCGCCGGCGTGGGTGACGACCGCGAGCTCGGGGCTGAAGCCCTCGACGTGCTCGGCCTCGCGGTGGAGGTAGCTCTCGGGGATGAACAGCGGGAAGTAGGCGTTGACGTGCCCGGTCGCCTTGAAGCGGTCGTCGAGCTGCCGTTGGAGGAGCTCCCAGATGGTGTAGCCATAGGGCCGCATGACCATGGTGCCCTTGGCGGGTCCACGGTCCGCGAGCTCGGCCTTGAAGACCAGCTCGTTGTACCAGGCGGAGACGTCCTCGCTCAGTGGCGTGACGCCGAGGTCGGTGTTCTTGGCAGCCATGGCCGGCAGGCTATCGGGCCGGCTGTGCGGCCCCTTACGGGTGCGGGCCGTCAGAAGCGTTCGGTCTGTTGCGAGGCCTGGCCCTCGGCCTGTTCCTCACGGACCTCGGCCACGAGCTGATCGTCCGCGTCCTCCCGTTCACGCTCAGCCGTGTGCTGTGCGTGAGTGCTGCCCGTCCCCGTCTCGGGGTCGTCCGCGAACCGACGATCGAGGCGCTCGGTGAAACCGGGGTGGCGTTCGGCGAGGTCGTCGAGAGACAGACGCGGTGCGAGCTCGTCGGGCTGCTCGGTGCGGTCGAGGACGAAGCGGACCGCCTCGAGCACCACATCCTGCGGGCTCGCATCGCCGTCGAGGGCGAGATCGTCGAGGAACCCGTCCGGGATCGCGACCTCCACGATGCTGTCCTGGGTGTCGTCCCCTCCGTCCACCTCGATCTCGACCTGGTAGAGGTTGTTCCCCGCCGGGGTGACGTTCATCTGTCGGCCGGTTGGCACGCGGCGTTCTCCTCGGTCGCTCGTCACGACGGTAGGACGACAGGTGACCACCGTGGCCAGGGGACACCGTCGCCCAGGCAGGTCAACCGGGACCGCATGCC
The DNA here is from genome assembly GCA_033722375.1 of Nitriliruptorales bacterium. GTDB lineage: Bacteria > Actinomycetota > Nitriliruptoria > Nitriliruptorales > Nitriliruptoraceae > JAWVZB01. The sequence continues at coordinate 1,419 of JAWVZB010000004.1, forward strand.
CGGACGGTCGGGGGGGGTGGCGACCGCAGCCACGCCCCGCGCCGTACCCATGGGGTCGTGACCTCCTACCACTTGACCGACGCGCTGCCGGCCGGCCGGCTGCTGCCTGGGTTCAACACGGCACGCCGGCTCCTGGACCGTGCCGGCACGGTCCGCGTCGACGACGTCGGGATCACGTTGCGCGGGGTCATCCCGACCACGGTGCGCTGGGAGCGGATCCGATCCGTCGAGATCGCGAGCCGGCTGGACACGGTGGTGGGCTTCGGCCTCGGGCTCGTCCCGGTCCTCCGGCTCCCAGGGGTGCGCTCGGTCGCCGAATCCGTCGTCGACCGGGCGTTCTCGTCGGTCCTCTCGGGGACGTACCAGCGCGCCAGGGACCTCGCTGGCTGGTCGGTGGTGCGGCTCAACCTGGAGGGAGGCGAGGAGGTCGAGGTGCGGCGGCTGCCGTCGCTCGTGTTGACGCTCTACCCCCGGGTCACGCACGACATCGAACAGCACGCCACCGCCCGGGGCATCTCCGTGCAGCGGGTCCATCGCCTGCGATGAAGCCCCGGGACGCGCTCGACCTCCTCGACTACCGCCGGCGAGTAGCGGACCTCTACCACCATGTCCGCGCCTCCGGTGCCGACCGGGCGGCCTGGGACCGCTGGCGCGAGGAGCGCGACCAGCTCTTCGCGACGCACCCGCAGAGCCCCTTCGGCGACGAGTCCCGGCAGTCGTTCGAGGGCCTCGACTACTTCGCGTACGACCCCGCCTTCCGCGTCACGGCCGCCCTCGAGCGGAGGGACGAGCAGACGTTCCAGATCGCCCACTCCTCGGACGGGAGCACCACGGCACGGCGGATCGGCGCGTTGCGGTTCGACCTGTCCGGGACCGAGTGCCACCTGTCGGTCTTCTGGCTGGAGCAGTACGGCGGGGGGCTGTTCCTCCCGTTCCGTGACGCCACTTGCGGCGAGGGAACCTACGGCGGGGGGCGGTACCTGCTCGACACCGCCAAGAGCGCCGACCTCGGAGCGACCGAGGACGGGGCGCTGATCCTCGACTTCAACTTCGCCTACCACCCGTCCTGCTTCCACGACCCCCGCTGGTCCTGCCCGCTCGCCCCGCCCGAGAACGCGCTCGCGGTGGCCGTGACAGCGGGGGAACGAGAAGCGCCCGAGTAGCATCGCCGACCGATCCGAGGAGGGCCCGTGGCGGCGGAGGGAAGCACCAAGGCGGTCGTGACCGCCATGTTCGCCAACGGCGGCATCGCCGTGGCCAAGTTCGTCGCGTTCGCCTTCACCGGTGCGTCGTCGATGCTGGCGGAGGGGATCCACTCCGTCGCCGACACGACCAACCAGGCGCTCCTGCTGCTGGGGAGCAAACGGGCGAAGCTCGAGGCGACGTCGGAGCACCCCTTCGGGTACGGGCGCGAGCGCTACTTCTGGTCGTTCGTGGTCGCGTTGATCCTGTTCAGCCTCGGTGGCGTGTTCGCGCTGTACGAGGGCATCGAGAAGCTGCGCCACCCCCACGAGATCGAGTCGGTGACCTGGGCGGTGGGTGTGCTCCTCGTGGCGATCACCTTCGAGTCGTACGCGCTGTACACCGCCGTCACCGAGTCCAACAAGGTCCGTGGACGGCTGTCGTGGCCGCAGTTCGTCCGCCGCGCCAAGACCCCCGAGTTGCCGGTCATCCTGCTCGAGGACACCGGGGCCCTGATCGGCCTGGTCCTCGCCCTGGTCGGGGTGGGGCTGGCCGAAATCACCGGCGACCCCATGTGGGATGCGCTCGGAACCATCTCCATCGGCATCCTGCTCGTCCTCATCGCGATCGTCCTGGCGATCGAGATGAAGAGCCTCCTGATCGGGGAATCGGCCTCGCGCCCCGACCGACAGGCCATCGAGGAGGCGATCAGCACCCATCCCGCGGTCGAGCAGCTCATCTACTTCCGCACCCAGCACCTCGGCCCCGACGAGCTCCTGGTGGCCGGCAAGATCGAGCTCCACCGGAACATGACCTTCCACGACGTCGCCGACACGATCGACGAGATCGAGGCGCGGGTTCGGGAGACGGTTCCGGAGGCCACGTTGATCTACCTGGAGCCCGACGAGGCTCCCGCCTGAGCCGGGCCTCTAGTAGCCGAAGCGGCCCAGCTGCTTGGGGTCGGTCTGCCAGTTCTTGGCGACCTTGACGTGCGTGGACAGGTGCACCTGCGATCCCAGCAGACGCTCGATCTCGTGCCGGGCCTCGGTCCCGGCCGCGCGCAGGCGACGGCCACCCCGGCCGATCACGATCCCCTTCTGGGATTCGCGCTCGACGAAGATCACGGCGTCGATCTCGAGCAGGTCGTCGCGATCGGGGGACGGCTCCAGGTGCTCGACCTCGACGGCGACCGAGTGCGGCAGCTCCTCGCGCAGGTCACCGATGACCTTCTCGCGCAGGATCTCGGCGACGAGCCGTGACTCTGGTTGATCGGTCACCTCGCCGGCCGGGAACATCCGGCCGCCCTCCGGCAGCCGCTCGACGAGCAGGTCCTCCAGGTGCTCGACGTTCAGGCCCGTGGTGGCGGAGGTCGGGACGACCTCGAGGAAGTCGCCGAGCTCCTCGAGCCGCGCCAGCTCGGGGATGAGTGCGTGCTTGTCTGCGACGAGGTCCTCCTTGTTGGCGACCGCCACCTTCGGAGTCGCCACCTTGGACAGCTCGCCGGCCAGGAACTCGTCCCCGCGACCCACACCTGCGGCCGCATCGACGACGAAGCAGATCACGTCCACCGCCGTCCAGGTCTCCCGGACCAGGTCGTTGAGGCGACGCGACAGGAGCGTCCGGGGCTTCATCACCCCGGGGGTGTCGAGGAAGACGATCTGCGCGTCGTCGCGGGTCACCACGCCGCGGATCGCGTTGCGGGTCGTCCCCGGCACGTCGGTGACGATCGCGACCTTCTGCCCGACCATCGCGTTGAGCAGGGTCGACTTCCCGACGTTCGGGCGCCCGACGAGTGCGACGAGTCCTGACCGGTGTCCCGGAGGCAGCGGTTCCTCCGCCCCGGCCAGGATGGCATCGAGGTCGAGTTCGCGACTCACCGCTGCGACAGCCGCTTGGGTCCGAAGGCATGCGGCAGCAGCTCGTCGATGGTGGCGACGAGGGGGCGACCCCCGTCGCCGCTCGCGTAGATCGTGGCGGACGGCCCGAACTCGAAGATGATCTGCCGGCACGCACCGCAGGGCGGACAGGCGTCCTCACCGTCGCCGACGACCGCGACCGCCACCACCGGCGAGCGCACCCCCGCCGCCGCCATCGCCTGGATCGCAGTCTGCTCGGCGCAGCGTGACAGCCCGTACGACGAGTTCTCGACGTTCGCGCCTTCGAACACGTGGCCGTCCTCGGTCATCACGACCGCTCCGACGTGGAAGCCGGAGTACGGGGCGTACGCGCGCTGCTTGGCCGCCCGTGCCCGGCGCAGGAGCTCTGCCTCGTCGTGGGCAGCACGACCTTCCCGATGTTGCGGCTTCACAGCACCGCCTCCTGTTCGGCCTCCGGTTCCTCGCGACGGGTGACGAGCACCTTGCTCACGCGTCGACCCTGGACCCGCTCGGTCCGGATCCGCAGACCGTCGATGTCGACCGACTCGCCCTCGTCAGGAACCCGACCGAGTGTGCCGAGCACCAGCCCCCCGACCGTGTCCCAATCCTCGTCGGGGAGCTCGGTGTCCATGAGCTCGTTCAGTTCGTCGACCGGGAGACGCGCGTCGACGCGCACGTGTCCGTCGTCGAGCACCTCGATGAGTGGCGCCTCGTGGTCGTGCTCGTCGACGATCTCGCCGACGATCTCCTCGAGGATGTCCTCGATCGTGACCAGGCCCACCATCGCCCCGTACTCGTCCACGACGATCGCGAGGTGGACCGTCCGCTCCTGGAGCGTGCGCAGGAGGTCGTCGACCCGTTTGGTCTCGGGAACGAAGGTCGGCTCCCGGATCAGGTCGTTCCAGCGCGTTCCTCCCGGCCGCATGGCGAGACGCTTCAGGACGTCCTTCGCGTAGACCACCCCGACGATCTCGTCCTTGGTCCCGCGGTAGACCGGGATGCGTGAGTAGCCATGCTCGATGATGGCGTTCACGAGCTCCCGCAGCGTGGCGGCCCCGTCCACCGCGACCATGTCGGGGCGTGGAACCATGATCTCGCGGACCACGGTGTCCCCGAGCTCGAAGATCGAGTGGATCATGGCGCGCTCGTCCTCTTCGATCTCCTCGTCCTCGTCCTCGGGGGCGAGGAGATCGCGCAGCTCCTCGTCGTCCGGGTAGGGGCCGGACACGTCGCGGCGGGTACGGACGAGGACGCGCCCGAGCGTGACGAACACGGCGGCGAACGGTTCGGTCACCCGCACGATCGGGGCCATCACACGCGCGATGCGGAGACCGGCGGCCTCGAGGTCCCGCAGCACGAGCGTGCGCGGGGCGACCTCGGCGACGGTCAGGGAGGCAACGGCCAGGACGAGCACGGTCACGAGCACCGCGAACCCGTCGGCCATCCAGTCGATCGCCAGCACCGTGACGAGCGCCGCGAGGGTGATCCGCACCGTCACGGTCAGTGTCAGTACCACGTTCATCGCCGTGGCGTGATGCTCCACGAGCCACAGCAGCCGGTCGGCGCCCGGTCGCTCCTCCTCGGCCAGCCGCAGCGCGCGAACGAGCGTCAGGCGGTCGACGACCGTTTCCGCAGCAGCGAGGAACCCCGTCGTCACGAGCAAGAGGACCGCGATGACGAGTAGCCAGATCTCGATCGCGCTCACTCGCCGACCTTCGCGTCGCGGTAGTCCGCCAGGATCGAGTCGGTGAGCCCGAACATCTCCCGCTCGGACGCCGGATCGGCGTGGTCCATGCCAAGCAGGTGGAGGATCCCGTGCACCGCCAGCATGCGCAGCTCCTGCTGGGTGCCGTGTCCCTGCCGAGCCGCCTGGTCGGCAGCGACGGCAGGACACAGCACGACGTCGCCGAGGATCGCGGGAGGACCGGGCGGCGTTTCGCCCGGCTCGTCGATCGGGAACGCGAGCACGTCGGTCGGGCCGCTCTTGCCGAGGTGGCGCTCGTTCATCTGGGCGATCGTGTCCCGATCGACCAGCAGCAACGAGCACTCCATCTCGTCGGGGACCCGACGATCCCGGAGCGTGTGCCGCGCCAGCGCGACGAGATCGTCACCGTCGACAGCGACGTCCTGCTCGTCGGCGAGGAAGACGGCCACGTCAGGTGTCCTCTTGGGCAGCGTCGTGTCGCTCGTACGCCTCGACGATCCGCTGCACGATCTGGTGCCGCACGACGTCGTCGGCCGACAGGGTCACGAACGACACCCCGTCGATGTCGCGGAGGATGTCGCGGACCACCCGGAGACCGGATCGCCGACCGGACGGGAGGTCGACCTGGCTGATGTCGCCCGTGACCACCGCTCTCGAGCCGAACCCGATGCGCGTGAGGAACATCTTCATCTGCTCGGGGGTCGTGTTCTGCGCTTCGTCGAGGACGATGAAGGCATCGTTCAGGGTCCGGCCACGCATGTAGGCGAGCGGCGCGATCTCGATGGTGCCGCGGTCGACGTGCGCCCCGATCTCCTCGGCTTCCATCATGTCGTGGAGTGCGTCCCACAGCGGCTTGAGGTAGGGATCGATCTTCTCGTAGAGCGTGCCGGGCAGGAACCCGAGCCGTTCCCCGGCCTCGACCGCGGGGCGGGTGAGGATCAGGCGGTTGACCTCCTTGCCGCGGAGTGCCTGGACCGCAGCCCCCATCGCCAGGTAGGTCTTGCCGGTCCCGGCGGGGCCGATCCCGAAGGTCACGATGTTGGCACGGACGGCGTCGAGGTAGCGCTTCTGTCCGATGCTCTTGGGTCGGATCGTCCGTCCCCGGTGTGTCAGGAGCTTCTCCGACAGCACCTGTGACGGCCTGGCGTCGGAGTCGGAGCGAACCATCCGGATGGTCTGGCGGACCACGCCGGGGTCGATGGTCTGCCCCCGTCCGAGCAGCACGATCAGCTCTTCGAAGAGGTGGGCGACCTGCTCCACCTCGTCGTCGTCCCCGGCGATGGCGATCTCGTTGCCGCGGACGTGGATCGAAGCGTCGAAGGCCTCCTCGACGGTCCGCAGGAGCTGGTCCTGGGTCCCGAGCAGCGACACCATCGAGTGCTCGCCCGGCACGAGGACCTTGACGGAGGTCAGGTGTGCGTCCTGCGGGGGGGCCCCGGCCTCGGAGGGCGGTGTCGATGCGTTCGACAAGTGAGAGCTGTGCTCCTGGAGCGCTCGCAGATGGACGGCCTGAGTGTACCCCTGACCATCCACGCCACGACAGGCCCGTCAGCCGACGGACGCAGCCTCAGCTGGCCGTATCGGTCGCGATGCCGGCCACGACGAGCTCGCGACGGAGCTCGTCGGCACCACGGTCGAGCACCGCGGCGAGCGCGTTGAGGTCGGAGGCGCGAACGGTCATGACACGGCCGTTGTAGTCACCACGCCGTGCCTGGATCGTCGAGAGGTACCGCTCGAGGATCTCGACGTCGCCCCCTCCGACGCGCTCGAGTCGGGTGAGATCGATGCGGATCCCCGCACCGGTGGCCCGCTCGGATCGGCGCGTCTCCGGGCCCGGGAGGAGCTGGGCGATGGGCACCCGGTAGAACTCCCCGAGTCGACGCAGGCGCGCGACGGAAACCGCGCGCTCGCCGCGTTCGTAGGCGCCCACGACGCTCGCCTTCAACTCTCCCTCACTCGCGACCTCGACGTCGTGGAGCGAGTAGCCCTGCTGTTGGCGAACGTTGCGGAGGCGTTCACCCAGCCGTTCCGCGTAGTCCATGGCCCGGCCTTCGGCGGCCTCGTTGTTCATGCTCTGCCCGATCGGTTGTGCGCGTCGTCACCGGTGCCGGACCACGGTTCATGACGGCGTTTCGTCCCACTGGACCGTAACAGCGGGGAGTGGTCGAGGGAACACGCGCTGCCCACATCGCGGTGGATTCCACCTAGAACCACCCCGATTAGCTAGCCCAGTCGTCCCAGGATGTGGGCCACGATCGCGGTGAGGACACCGGCAGCGTGCTCGGTGCGCAGGACGGTCGGGCCGAGCGTCACCGGGATCCAGCCAGCCCCCCGGAAGCGGTCGATCTCCGCCTCGCTCCATCCGCCTTCCGGCCCCACCGCGAGCACCACGGCGGTTCCGTCCACGTCTGTGAGGGCCCGCCGAACGGGCGTGTCCGCAGCGACGTCGGCCACGACGCCGACCGCATCGGCGAACTCGGTGACCACCTCGTCGAGGGGACGTGGCGGATCGAGCCGGCACCGCCACGGACGGCGGGACTGGTTCACCGCCGACTCCGCGATGGCCCGCCACCGCCGCGTGGCCTTGTCGGCCTTGTCGTCCCGGAGGCTGACCACCGAGTGGTCGGATCCGACGGGCACGATGCGGTCGACGCCGAGCTCACAGAGCAGACGTACGACCTCGTCGAGCTTCCGCCCCTTCGGCAGCGCATGGACGACGACGATCGGAGGTGCCGGCGCCGGGGTCACCACTGGACTCTCGGTCAGCCTCGCCCCGCCCTCGGTCAGCTCGGCAGAGGCCGACCACCCATGACCGTCGGACACGACGAGCACATCACCGGGGGTCATCCGGAGGACGTCGCGGAGATGGTGCCCCTGCCCCTCAGGCAGAGGAACTGCGTCCCCAGGGCCCCGGTCGGCCAACCCCACCTCGAGGGTGACGAACGGGGTCACCGGAAGGCTTCGCGCAGCCGGGTGAACAACCCTCGCCCCTGGCTGCCGGTGTCCTCGCCCCGTAGCTCGGCGAGCCGCGCAACGAGCTCACGTTGCTCCCCGTCCAGGTCGGTCGGGATCTCGACGTCGACGCTCAGATGGAGGTCACCGGGATTGCCCCCGCCCTTCGGCGGCAGCCCAGCCCGGCGCACGCGGAGCGTCGATCCGGGCTGGCTCCCGGCCGGGAGGTCGACGGTCACGGTCTCCCCCGTGATGGTCGGGACCTCGAGTGTCGAGCCGAGGACGGCCTGCGTCAGCGGGACGCGGATCTCGGCCAGGAGGTCCCGGCCGTGCCGCTCGAACACCTCGTGCGGGGTGACGCGGACCTCGACGTACAGGTCGCCGGCCGCGGCCCCGGCGCGCCCCGCTTCCCCGGCACCCGCCACACGGAGACGGTCACCGGCCTCCACCCCCGCCGGGATCTCGACCGTGACCGTTCGTGTCTGTCGACGGCGCCCCTCCCCGCCACACGCTGGGCACGGATCGGTGGGGCGTCGCCCCGAACCGCCGCAGTCGTCGCAGGTGGCCGCGGTCGCGAGCTGACCGAAGGCCGTCCGCACGATCCGCTGCCGCTGGCCACTGCCTCCACACGTGGAGCAGCGCGCCGGCGACTCGCCGCTGCGACTCCCGGTGCCACCACACGAGTCACAGGTCGCGGCGACGTCGACCTCGACGGGGCGACGGGTGCCGCTGGCGACCTCCTCCAGGCTCAGCTCCACCGGAACGAGTACGTCCCGCCCCGACTGCTCCCGTCCGGCGCTGCGCCCCGCCCCGAACGTGGTCCCGAAGAACGCGTCGATGACGTCACCGATGCCTCCGAAGCCACCACCGAAGCCGAAGGGGTCGCCGGCACCGGCCCCACGTGTCTGGGGGGTGCCGTCGTCACCGAACCGGTCGTAGCGGGCGCGGCGCTCCGGGTCGCTCAAGACCTGGTAGGCGTGGGTGACCTGCTTGAAGGTCTCCTCGTCACCACCCGCATCCGGATGGGACTCGCGAGCACGGCGCCGGTAGGCACGCTTGATCTCGTCCGCGGAGGCGTCCCGCGGCACGCCGAGAAGCTCGTAGAGGTCGGGCACGTCGCTCACTCGGAGAGGTCGCTCAGCGTCTGCTGGAGCTGGTCCGCGACCGCACGCACCGTCGACAGCACCGACGCGTAGTCCATCCGGGTGGGGCCGAGCACGCCGAGCGAGCCGCTCGTCACGAGCCGGTACCGCTGCGCCACGAGCGAGGCGGTCGACAGGCCGTCGAGATCGACCTCGTCGCCGATCCGCACAGCGGGCTCGTCAGCCGTGGTCGTGGCCTCGTCGAGCAGCCGCGCCAGGGTGCTGCGCTCCTCGAGCAGCTCGAGGAGCCGGGTGAGCTGCTCCCGCTCGAAGGAACGTTCACCGGCGAGGCTGGCCTGCCCACCGACGTAGACCGTGCGGATCGGATCCTCGACGATCCCCTCGGCGGTCGCGTCGACGACCGCCTGGATGATCCCGACGAGCTCGCTCGGCGCCTCGTCGGTCAGGTCTTCGACCGCAGCGTTGACGTCGCTCATGCGCTTGCCGCGGACGTGCTCGTTCAGGACGGAGCGGACCCGCTCGACGTCGCGGTCACTGACGGGGCTCGGCAGCTCGACCAGCCGCTTGTCGACCCGGCCGGTGTCAGCGACCATCAGCAGGAGCGCCGACTGCGGGGTCAGGGTCACGAGCTCGATGAGCTTCAGCCGTGAGGTGTCGAGCGCCGGCGCGATGACCAGCGAGACGAGCCGGGTGAGCTGCGACAGCACGTTGGTCGTGCGAGCCAACAGGTCCTCGAGATCGCGCGCGTTGCCGAGGAGCTCGCCGACCACCTCGCGCCGGGGCTCCGGCACGGCGGGGTTCTGGCGCAGCTCGTCGACGAAGTAGCGGTACCCGAGGTCCGCGGGAACGCGCCCCGCGGAGGTGTGTGGCTGTTCGATGTAGCCGAGCTTCTCGAGTGCAGCCATCTCGTTGCGGACCGTCGCCGCGGACACGTCGAGCCCGGCCGCCTCGACCACTCGTCGAGAGCCGACCGGCTCGCCGTTGGCGACGTACTCGGTGACGATCGCGCGCAGGATCCGGACCTTGCGCTCATCCAGCTCGGGGATCTCGAGCGTCGCGTCGTCGACGTCGGCCATCGGCCACCTCCTTGCCCCGGATGGTACAACGCTGGCACTCTGGTCCTCCGCCTGCTAACCATCCGCTCCTGTCCGTTCGAACACACCAACGTCGGAGATCGGTGGGCGACCACCGAGACCCTGGGAGCGCCGACCGAAGGAGTCGCGGGATGTCCACCGGGAAGCAGGATGTCGTCGACCACGCCCATCCCCCAGCCGCCTCCCCCCAGACCGGCGACCCGCGCTCGACGGGCCAGATCGTGAACGACATCCTCACCGAGGTGCAGGTCCTCGTGAGGAAGGAGATCGAGCTCGCCAAGCAGGAGCTCGCCGAGGCGGCCGCGGTGCGTGCACAGGCGCTCGCGGCAGCGCTCGTCGGTGCTGTCATGGGCCTCTTCGCGCTCGGCTTCGGCGCCGCAGCAGCCGCCAGGGTGCTCGAGATCTGGCTCGAGCCCTGGGCGGCATGGCTCATCGTGTTCGGGGCGTTCGTGCTCATCACCGTGATCGCGCTGCTCGTCGCGCGGAGTCGCGCCAACGCCGTACCGCTGCAACCCGAGAAGACCAAACGCTCGATCGAGGAGAACGCCAGGTGGGCGAGAACCCAACTGAAACGCTGAGCGAGATCGAAGCCTCCCGGCAGCGGCTCCAGCAGGACATCGACCTGCTCGCCGCGCGCCTGCCCGAGGCCGATGAGCTCGAGCGACGAGCCAAGATCGCCGGGGCGATCGCGGCGGCGGCCGGGATCGGCCTGACCGTGGCGTACGTCTCCTCGAAGCGTGCGCTCGAGAACCGACGCCGACACAAGGAGGCCGAGCGCCAGGCCGAGGCCCTGGCCGACGTGCTCGCCGAGCGGCGGTTCCTCGTGCAGGAGGGACCCACGGCCGACGTCACCGTCGAGCTCGATGACGACGCCAGGCAGACCCTCACGCTCGCTGCGCTGGCGGCGGCGGTGACCGCGATGGTGGTGGCGGTCGCACGGGCCGTCTCGCGGCGCGGCGACTGACGCGCGACCGGCGCTGGCGACTGCGCGTCAGGCCAGACGCGCGACGGCGTCGTCCAGGAGGAACCAGCCCGCTTCCGTGGCCTGGAGCCGACCACAGGACGTGCGCACGAGGCCCCGATCGACCGCGTCGGCGAGCGCATCCGGCGAGATGGGCGGGCGGTCGACCGGATGCAGTCCCTCCTTCAGGCGGAGCCCGAGCAGGAGGCGCTCGTCGCGACGCTGCTCGACCGTGAGCTCCTCCTCACCGGCCACCGGGGATCGGCCAGCCTCGACGGCGTTGACGTAGTCCTCGACCGACCTCGTACGCCACCAGCGGGCTCCGTCCAGGTGCCCGTGCGCCCCGACCCCCACCGCGAGATAGTCGCCGTGACGCCAGTAGAGGGTGTTGTGCGCCGACCGCTCCCGAGGGGTCCGCGCCCAGTTCGAGATCTCGTAGTGATCGAAGCCTGCCGCGGAGAGCACGTCGCGGGCCAGATCGAATCGACGCCGCTGGACCTCGTCGGACGGAGCCGCCATGGCACCCGTGCGCACCCGCCGCCCGAACGGCGTGTTCGGATGGATCGTGAGGGCGTAGCAGCTGACGTGGTCCACCCCGAGATCGAGAACCTGCTCGAGCGAGCGGCGCCAGTCGGCGTCGGACTCCCCCGGCGTCCCGTAGATCAGATCGACGTTGAGGCGCTCGATGCCCGCCTCCCGGGCCTGCGTGACCGCGACCGCTGGGCCCTCGGGACCATGCTGGCGTTCGAGGGTCGACAGGACATGCGGGGCGAACGACTGCGCCCCGATCGACAGACGGTTCACCCGGGCGTGGGCGAGCGCCTCGAACAGCTCGGGCGAGGCGGTCTCGGGGTTGCACTCCACCGTGATCTCCGCATCACCGGCGACCTCGAACTCGTCCCTGACGGCGGACACGATGCCGGCCAGGTCCGCCGGTGGCAGCAGGGTCGGGGTGCCACCGCCGACGAAGATCGACGTCACCGGTCGTTGCGTGGTCTCCGCGTGTGTGGCCGCGGTGCGCCGGAGATCCTCATGGAGCGCGGCCACGTAGCGGGGGATCCACCCGTCCCGGTCGTCGTAGGTCGCGAAGTCGCAGTAGCCACAGCGGTGGGCGCAGAACGGCACGTGGAGGTAGACACCGAAACCGGCCGCCGGGCCGCTCTCGACGGGATCGTCGAGCCAGCGTCGCGTGTCGGTGGCGGGGTCGGACATCTCGTCCCCGACGGTATCTGCGCGCCGTGCCGCACGGCTCCGACGTCACGGCGTACGGTGGCCCGGCTCGGGGGCAGGTCGGGACAGGGAGCGACATGGACGCGTGGCGCCGGGTGCAGTGGATCTACCTGACGCTCACGCTGCTCTCGACACTCGCGGCGTCGCTGATCTGGGGGATCAACACCCTCTTCCTGCTGGACGCCGGGCTGTCGAACGCCGAGGCGTTCGGAGCCAACGCCGCCTTCACCGCCGGGATGCTGCTCTTCGAGATCCCGACGGGGGTGGTGGCCGACACCCGGGGCCGCCGGGCCTCGTACCTGCTCGGGGCGGCCACACTGCTCGTCTCGACGCTCCTGTACCTGCTGATGTGGGAGCTCCAAGGCCCACTGCTCGGGTGGGTCGGAGCGTCGATCCTGATCGGGGTGGGCTTCGCCTTCTTCTCGGGGGCCACGGAAGCGTGGCTGGTCGACGCCCTCGACGCGACCGGCTACGACCAGAGCCTCGAGTCCATGTTCGCCAAGGGGCAGGTCGTCACGGGCATCGCCATGCTGTCGGGATCGGTGGCAGGCGGGTTCATCGCCCAGGCCACCAACCTCGGCGTCCCCTACGTGGCACGGGCGGCGCTCCTGGGCTTGACGTTCGCCGTGGCCTGGTGGGCGATGCACGACCTCGGGTTCGAGGGACGGCGGAGCGGGGCGGTACGCGACGAGGTCGCCGCGGTCTTTCGCGCCTCGATCCGCGGCGGACTCGGCAACCGTCCGGTCCGTTGGATGATGCTCGAGGCACCGTTCACCGCCGGCGTCGGCATCTTCGTCTTCTACGCCATGCAGCCCTACCTGCTCGAGCTGTACGGCGACCCGGACGCGTTCGGCATCGCCGGCCTGGCCGCAGCGATCGTGGCAGGGTCGCAGATCGTCGGCGGGTTCGCGGTACCGCTCCTGCGCCGCCTGGTCAGCTACCGCACCACGGTCTTCATCGGCACGGTCGTCGTCTCGGTCCTGATGCTGGTCGGGATGGGGCTCGTGGACACGTTCTGGCCGGCCCTCGTGATGCTCGTCGTCTGGGCGATGAGCTTCGCGGCGGCACTGCCGATGCGGCGGGCGTACCTCAACGGCCTCATCGCCTCCGAGGAACGCGCGACGGTCCTGAGCTTCGACTCGCTGATGGGGTCAGCCGGGGGTGTGGTTGCGCAGCCGGCCTTGGGCCGCATCGCCGACGTCTCGGGGTACGGCGCGTCCTACGTGGTGTCCGGCGCGCTGACCGCCCTGGCGCTGCCGTTCGTGCTCCTGGCTCGACGGGAGCAGGCCCCGTCGGACCCGATCCTGCGGGGCGCGCCCGCGCCGGGGAGCCCCCAGCCCGTCCCGCCACAGCCGATCGAGGTCGATCCGGACGGTCAGCGGCTCGCCGAGCCGGATCCGGATGGGCAGGAGGACACGGGCTCCGCGGACTGAGGCCCGAGCGCCACCGACGGCCATCCGGCGAGGTCAGGTACTGCCCCGACGCACCCACCAGACCGCGGAGCCGACGGCCAGCAGCAACCCACCGCCCACGACCGCCACGAGGGGCAGGCTGAACGCGAGCACCGCACACCCGAGGACGCCGGCGACCGCGAGGGGCCGCGGCCAACGCCGCTCGTCGTCCGACAGCGTCACCGCGGAGGCGTTCGCCAGTCCGTAGTAGGTCAGGACGGCGAAGGAGCTGAACCCGATCGCCCCGCGCAGATCGGCCACCGCGACGATGCCGCACACGAGCACGGCGACCGCGAGCTCGGCCCGGTAGGGGGTGCGGTAGCGCTGGTGCACCGCGTCGAGGACGCCCGGGAGCTCGCGGCGGCGCGCCATCGAGAACGAGGTCCTGCTCACACCGGCGAGCAGCGACAGCAGCACGCCCGCCGACGCCACCGCCGCTCCGACCCGCACCACCGGCGTCAGCGTGGACCATGCGCCCGCAGAGACCGCTTCGGCGAGGGGGGCGGGGGCGGTCGCGAGCCGCTCCGGGCCGACCGCGAGGAGCGCGGCGCCCATCACCAGGGCGTAGGTCACGACCACGATCCCGAGTGCCAAGGGGATGGCCCGCGGGATGGTCCGCTGGGGGTCGGTGACCTCCTCCCCGAGTGTGGCGATCCGGGCGTAGCCGGCGAACGCGAAGAACAGCAGCCCACCGGCCCGGAGGATCCCACCCACCCCGCCGGGGAGGTCGATCGAGAGCCGGGAGACGGTCGGCTCGCCGGCGAGGAGGACGGCGGCCACGACCGTGGCCAGCGCCGCCAAGGTGACCGCCACGATGACGCGGGTGGTGCGAGCGGTCTTGTCGACCCCGAGGTAGTTGACGACGGTGAGCGCGACCACCGCCCCGATCCCGAGCGGACGGGCGAGATCGGGCGCGACGTAGGCCCCGAACGTCAACGCCATCGCCGCGAGGCTCGCGGTCTTGCCGACGACGAAGGACCACCCCGCGAGGAACCCCCAGTAGTCCCCGAGTCGCTTGCGCGCGTAGACGTAGGTTCCGCCCGACTCTGGGTACAGCGCCGCCAGTTGCGCCGACGAGGTGGCGTTGGCGTAGGCGACGAACGCCGCGGCAGCGAGCCCGGCGAGCAGCCAGCTGCCCGCCGCCTCGGCCGCCGGGCCGACCGCGGCGAAGACCCCCGCGCCGAGCATCGCCCCGAGCCCGACGACGACGGCATCACCGACGCCGAGCCGCCGGGCCAAGCGCTTCTGGGTCACGTCCACCTCCGGATCGGGGCGCGACGATAGGTGGCGTGCACCGGCAGCTCCTGTCCGGGGAGCCGTCTGTTCAGTCCTGCTGCTTGGGGCCTTGGGACCGGAGCGCCGCCACGAAGGCCTCCTGGGGCACCTCGACCTGCCCCAGCGCCTTCATCTTCTTCTTGCCTTCCTTCTGCCGCTCGAGGAGCTTGCGCTTCCGGGAGACGTCCCCGCCGTAGCACTTGGCGAGCACGTCCTTGCGCTTGGCCTTGATCGTCTCGCGCGCGATGATCTTGGCGCCGATCGCCGCCTGCACCGGGATGTCGAACATCTGCCGTGGGATGAGCTCCTTGAGCCGCTCGACCATGGTCCGGCCGTAGTCGTAGGCCGCGTCGCGGTGAACGATGGAGCTGAACGCGTCGACGGGGTCACCGTTCAGGAGGATGTCGACCTTGACCAGGTCGGCTTCCCGGTAGTCGCTGCGCTCGTAGTCGAGCGAGGCGTAGCCGCGGGTCATCGACTTCAACTGGTCGAAGAAGTCGGTGATGATCTCCGCCAAGGGCAGGAGGTAGCGCAGCTCGACGCGCTCCTCGGTGAGGTAGTCCATGGCGACCATGTCCCCCCGCCGCCCCTCGCAGAGCTGCATGACCGGGCCGACGTACTCGGAGGGTGTGAGGATCATGGCGACGACGGTCGGTTCTTCGATGTGGTCGATCTTGTTGGGCTCGGGCAGATCCTGGGGG
The DNA here is from genome assembly GCA_033722375.1 of Nitriliruptorales bacterium. Lineage (GTDB taxonomy): Bacteria > Actinomycetota > Nitriliruptoria > Nitriliruptorales > Nitriliruptoraceae > JAWVZB01. The sequence goes on from JAWVZB010000004.1 coordinate 16,950, forward strand.
TTGGAGACCTCGATCACGACCTGGTCGCCGTCCTCGTCCTCCTCCTCGAGCACGACCTGGTAGCGGACGCTCGGCGCCGAGGCGACGAGCGGGATGTCGAACTCGCGGTCGAGCCGTTCGGTGATGATCTCGAGGTGCAGCAGCCCGAGGAAGCCGCACCGGAACCCGAACCCGAGCGCCGCGGAGGTCTCGGGCTCGTAGGTGAACGACGAGTCGTTGAGCCGCAGCTTGTCGAGCGCGTCCCGCAGCAGCGGGAAGTCGTCGGAGTCCACGGGGTAGAGCCCGCTGAACACCATCGGCAGCGGCTCCCGGTACCCGGGGAGCGGCTGATCGGCCCGCTTGCCCTTGGCGGCCAGCGTCACGGTGTCGCCGACCTTCGCCTCGCTGACCTCCTTGATCGCTGCCGACAGCATCCCGACCTCACCCGGCCCGAGTTCGTCGATCGGGGTCTCCTCCGGTGAGAGCACGGCGAGGTCGTCGATCTCGTTCTCGAAGCCGGTGGCCATCATCCGGATCTCGTCGCCGGGGCGCAGCCGACCGTCGAACACACGGAAGTGCACGAGGACCCCGCGGTAGTTGTCGTAGACCGAGTCGAAGATCAGCGCACGGGTCTCGGCGTCCGCGTCCCCGGTCGGGGGCGGGACCCGCTCGACGATCGCGTCGAGGACCTCGGGGACCCCCTCCCCCGTCTTCGCCGAGATCCGCAAGACGTCATCGGCGTCGCCGCCGATGATCGCGACCATCTCGCGGGCGACCTCGTCGGGGCGGGCCGCGGACAGATCGATCTTGTTGAGCACGGGGATGATCTCGAGGTCTGCCTCCAACGCGAGGTAGAGGTTCGCGATGGTCTGCGCCTCCATGCCCTGGGCGGCGTCGACCAGCAGGATCGCCCCTTCACAGGCGTTGAGGGCCCGAGACACCTCGTAGGAGAAGTCCACGTGACCGGGCGTGTCGATGAGGTTCAGCAGGTGCTCGGACCCGTCGGGGCGTCGGTAGGGCAACCGCGCCGTCTGGGCCTTGATCGTGATGCCACGCTCGCGTTCGAGGTCCATCTTGTCGAGGTACTGCTCGCGCATCTTGCGCGGGTCCACGAGCTCGGTGACCTGCAGCATCCGGTCGGCCAGCGTCGATTTGCCGTGGTCGACATGCGCCACGATGCAGAAGTTGCGGATGCGATCGAGGGGGTAGGTCACGCGAACCTTCGAAAGCGACGAGGACCGGAGGGCGAGCGTACCGACGGGCGGTCTTGGTACCCTTGCGAGCCAATGCGGCCTGCGCCCCGTCTGGCGCGACCGCGGCGCCCTCGTCCGCGCCCCCAACCACACCTGCTTCCCGACAACGAAGAGACCTGCTGTGGCCAACATCAAGAGCCAGATCAAACGCAACCGCCAGAACGAGAAGCGTCACGAACGCAACAAGGCGGTGCGTACGCGGCTGAAGTCGGCCCGTCGTGCGTTCCTCGAGGCGGTCGAAGCCGGGGACCGCGAAGCCGCCGAAGAGGCCTTCCGTCACGCGACCCGGGTCTTCGACAAGGCCGCCTCCAAGGGGGTCATCCACCCCAACAACGCGGCCAACAAGAAGTCGAAGATGGCCAAGAAGCTCGAGGCGCTCTGACCGACGGTCGAACGCAGCGCCTCTCGGATGACGCAGGGGCCGCTCAGTAGGCTCGCTCCACGTCGGAGCCGAGGCGCTCGTGACTGACGAGGAAGAGTCGACCTCCCACGACCAGATCGTGGCGCAGGTGGCGGAGGACGCCCCTGACGGACGCGAACAGGTCGTGGCCGCCTTCGCCAAGGTCACCCTCCGACGCATCCCGGAGGCACAGCTCGAGAAGGCCGATCCGGCCGCGGCGGCCGGCCAACTGCTGTCGGCGTTCCGGTTCATCGATCGCTGCGAACCCGACGAGTTGGCGCTGCGGGTCTTCACCCCCGAGATCGCGATCGACGGGTGGTCCACCCCCGGCACCGTCATCGAGCTCATCACCGAGGACCGTCCGTTCCTGCTCTCCACGGTCACCGAGGAGCTCGAGCACCGGGACCTGACGGTGGTGCGCAACCTCCATCCCATCCTCGGGGTCGACCGCGGTCCGGACGGCCGGATCACCGAGCTCGTCGCCGCTCGCGAGGCGCGCCGTCGCGAGGCGTTCCTCCACCTCGAGCTCGACATCACCCTCGACGCCGACCAGGTCGAGGACCTGCGCGAGACGCTGGACCGCCACCTCCAGGACCTCGTCGCCGCCACGGACGACTTCGAACTCATGCAGGAACGCATCCGCGACGAGGCGAAACGCCTGCGGGCCGGCCGTCACACACCACCGGGGGACGCCGACAACGAGGAGGTAGCGGCACTCCTCGAGTGGCTGCTCGACGACAATCTCGTGCTGCTCGGGACACGCGAGTACGAGATCATCGAACTCGAGGACAGTGAGGACGAGGAGCGCCGCGCGACCCAGGTCGTGGCGGGATCGGGCGCCGGCATCTTGGCTCGGGAGGAGACGTCCCGCCTCGCTCGACCGGCCCCACTGGCCTCGCTGCCCGACGAACAGCGCCAGCGCTATCTCCGCGGCGACCCGCTGACCGTGTCCCGGACCAACCGCTTCTCGACCGTGCACCGTCGGTCACGCATGGAGTACATCGGGGTCAAGCGCTACTCGGACGAGGGCGAGGTCACCGGCGAGTTCCGCGTGCTCGGGCTGTTCACGCGCAAGGGGTACGCCGAGCCGGCTCGAACCACACCGATCCTTCGCAAGAAGCTCGAGCGCATCCTCGAGCGCGAGGACGTCGTCCCCGGCTCCCACGACGAAGCCACGCTGATCGCGCTCTTCCAGGCGCTCCCCAAGGACGAGCTCTTCCAGGCCAGCGTGGACTCGCTGCACGAGACCATCATCGAGCTGTTCCGAGCCGAGGAGCAGCGCGACACCACCGTCGCGCTCCGGATCGACCGGTTCACCCGCACCGTCTCGGCGATGGTGGCGGTCCCCCGCGACCGGTACAGCGCGAGCCTCCGTCACGACATCACCGACCTGCTCAAGGAGCGGTTCGGTGGGACCCACGTCGACGTCGACCTGTCGATCGGCGAGCGTGCGGAAGCCCTGGCACGGTTCAACGTCCACGTGGCCGACGGCGAGATCCCCGACGTGTCCGTCGAGCAGCTCCAGCACGACATCCGGGAGCTCGCGAAGAGCTGGCTGGACGAGGTCGAGGAGCTGCTCCTCGAGGCCCGGGGACAATCCGAAGGCGCACGACTGTTGCGCGCCTTCGTCGCCCGCACCCCTCCGTCGTACAGGACCCGCACACCACCGAAACAGGCACTGGCAGACGCGGTCGCCTTCGATCGCATGCTCGCCGCCGAGCGCGACCTGTCGGTCGTGTTGCACGGCACCGACGAGGGGGTCCGGCTCCAGGCGTTCCGGGCCGGAACGCCCCTCGAACTCTCGAGCTTCATCCCGATCCTCGAGAGCCTGGGACTCGTGGTCGCCGAGGAGATCCCCCACCGGCTCGAGGGCACCTCCCCGCAACTGCACCTGCACGACTTCGGGATCCGCCATCGGACCGGTCAGCCCATCGACGTCGGGGCGGACGGTGACCGGATCGCCGAAGCGACGCTGGCGGCGTGGCACGGGCAGTTCGAGACGGAGTCCCTGAACCGACTGGTGTTGAGCGCTGGGCTCTCCTGGCGCCAGGTCAACGTCCTCCGCGCCTACCGCCGCTATCGCCGTCAGGTCGGAACCGCCTACACGACGAGCTACATCAACGACACGCTGGTGGCCCACCCCGAGGTCGTGCGCGGGCTGATCGAACTGTTCGAAGCCAGGTTCGAACCCCACGGTGACGCCACGCCCGACGAGCTACGGGACCTGTACGCGGCAGTCATCGCCGCGTGCGACAGCGTCGAGCGCCTCGACCACGACCGCATCCTCCGTCACTTCCTGGCCCTCGTGCAGGCCACCGTTCGCACCAACGCCTACCGTCCGGAGGCGGTCACCCCCCGCCCGGACGGGCACGCGATCCCCTACCTGTCGCTGAAGTTCGACTCCGGGCAGATCCCAGACCTGCCCAAACCCGTTCCCTTCCGCGAGATCTTCGTCTACTCGCCGCTCCTCGAGGGGATCCATCTCCGCGGGGGCGCGGTGGCCCGTGGCGGGGTGCGGTGGTCGGACCGCCAGGATGACGTGCGCACCGAGGTGCTGGGGCTCATGAAGGCCCAGATGCTCAAGAACGCCCTGATCGTCCCCACCGGGGCGAAAGGTGGGTTCGTCCTCAAGCAACCGCCCGAGGAGCACGCTGCGCTGATGGAGGAAGTCGAGGCGCAGTACGTCACCTTCGTCCGGGCGCTGCTCGATGTCACGGACAACATCGTGGACGGGCACCCCGAACCCCCCGAGCGGGTGGTTCGCCACGATGGCGACGATCCCTACCTCGTGGTCGCCGCGGACAAGGGCACCGCGACCTTCTCCGACACCGCCAACGAGATCGCTGACGAGTACGGCTTCTGGCTGGGAGACGCCTTCGCGTCGGGTGGCTCTCGCGGCTATGACCACAAGGCGCTCGGGATCACCGCCCGCGGGGCGTGGGTGGCGGTGGAGCGCCACTTCCACGAGCTCGGCGTGGACCCACAGACCGACCCGGTCAGCGTGGTGGGCATCGGGGACATGTCCGGCGACGTGTTCGGCAACGGGATGCTCCGCTCGCGCTCGATCCGGCTCGTGGCGGCGTTCGACCACCGCGACATCTTCCTCGATCCCCGCCCGGATCCCGAGGCGGCGTTCGAGGAGCGGCAACGCCTGTTCGAGCGGCCCGGGTCGTCCTGGCAGGACTACGACCGCGACCTGATCAGCGCCGGTGGTGGGGTGTTCCCCCGCACGACCAAGAGCATCGAGCTGTCGCCGGCGGTAGCCGACATGCTCCGCGTCGATGCCGAGGCGCTCCCGCCCGACGAGCTGATCCAGGCGATCCTGTGCGCCCCCGTCGACCTGCTCTTCGCGGGTGGTATCGGCACCTACATCAAGGGGTCGGCCGAGGACGATCTCGACGTCGGCGACCGGGTGAACGACGACGTTCGGGTGGACGCCAACCGGGTCCGTGCACGCGTGATCGGCGAGGGCGCCAACCTCGCGGTCACCCAGCGCGGCCGGATCGAGTACGCCCGTCGCGGTGGCCGCATCAACCAGGACGCGATCGACAACGCCGGTGGCGTGGACATCTCCGACCACGAGGTCAACGTCAAGATCCTGCTCGACCAAGCGGTGACGTCCGACCGCATAGACGACGATGCCCGGAACGAGCTCCTGGCCGAGATCACCGACGAGGTGGTCGCCCACGTGCTCAGAGACGTCGACCTCCAGACGTGGCGCCTGAGCCTCGAGCTCGCCGACAGCCCGCGTCGGCTGGACGCCTACGAACAGCTCATGGTCCGGCTCGAGGAGCGCGGGCCCCTCGACCGTGCCGTCGAGGCGCTGCCGACGACCGACGAGATCAACGAGCGTGCGGAGGCCGGAGCGGGGTTGACCCGCCCCGAACTCGCCACCCTGCTCGGCTACGCCAAGCGCACGGTCGCGGCGGAGCTGCTCGACACGCCCCTCCCCGACCAGGAGGCACTCCAGGACACCCTGGCCGACTACTTCCCCCCACAGCTCGTCGAGCGGTTCCCGGATCTGCTGGCGGGCCACCGGCTGCGTCGGCAGCTCATCGCGACCGTGGTCGCGAACGACGTCGTCGACCAGCTCGGCATCACGACGGTGTTCCGGTTGCAGGAGGAGCGGGGCGCCCCGCTCGAGCACGTCCTGGCCGCGTACTGGGCCGCGCGCGAGATCGCCGCTGCCGGACGACGGTGGCAGGAGGTCAAGGCGCTCGAGTCGCTACTGGGCCCCGAGCGGGCGATGGAGCTGAAGCGCGAGATCGACCGGCTCGTCAAGGAACTCACCCGCCAGTACCTGGTCGATGACGAACTCCCCGACATCGGGCGCATCGTCGAACGTGACCGCCCGGTGTTCGACAGCCTCTCCACCGAGCTCATGGACATCGGCACCGAGCACCAGCGCAGCCACCGGCTCGAACGTGGCCAGCGACTCATCGATGATCTCGTCGACGAGGACATGGCCCGCTACCTGGCCTGCACACGGGATCTCACCATGGTCCCCGACATCGCTGGCGTGCTCCGGTCGATCGACGCGGTCGGGAGCCAGGATGCGGCCACGGTGGCGGACGCCTTCCTGCGACTGTCCAGTGAGCTCGCGATCGACAAGCTCGGTCGCCATCTCTCGTCCTTCGACCCCGACCCACGATGGTCGCGCTGGCAACACGGGGGACTCGCCGCCGATCTGCGCAGCATCCGCGCGGACGCCGTCCGCCGCGCGTTGGAAGAGGAGCCGGACCTGCCCGGCCCAGAAGCCATCGACCGGTTCCTGTCCCGGCGGACCGACGCGGTCGCGCACGTCCGAGATCTGGTACGCGACGTGGGATCCGAGGACACGGACCGACTCGATGCCGTCGCGGTGGCGACCCGTGCGATCCGCGACGCCGTGCGCCGCTGATCACCCCGTCGGGTTCCACGGGGGGCCGAGATCCCGACGGGTCGCCAGCTCGATGACCGCGCGTTCGAGGACGAGCTCGTCCGGAAGCTCCGAACCCTTGAGGTCGACGTCGGTCCGAGCGATCAGGTCATGGCACCAGGCCAGCTCACCCGGTCCGAAGTTGGAGGTCGCGATCCCGCGGAGGCGACGGTGGTTGTTCGGCGACGTGCCGACCTCCTTGGCGGTAGCACCCGCGCGAGCCTGAAGGAGCTGGCGGAACCGGTAGGTCAGCGCACCGACGATCGCCAGTGGTGCCTCGCCGCCTTCCAGGGCGCCCCGCAAGGCCACCAGCGCAGTCGCCGGGTCTCTGTCCGTCACGGCATCCGCGATCGCGAAGGCGGACTGTCTTCCGTGCCCCTCGACGACCGCCTCGACGTCATCAGCAGAGACGGACGCGCCTTCGGGGGTGGCCGCAACGACCTGGGCGACCTTGGAGGCGATGGCGGCAGCATCGTTGCCGGCCCGGGACCGGATCGCCGCGATCGCGGACGCGTCCGCCGAGCGACCCAGCAGGCGGAACTCCTCCCCTACCAGGCGATCCCACCCACGGTCGTCCCAGTCCGCCGGAGTCGAGACCTTGCTCCGCTCGCCGTGCTCGTCCGCGAGCCGCGCGATCTTCTTGATGCGTCCCGTCCCCGTGGCCGCGAGGACGAGGACCGCCTCGTCAGAGGGATCCTCGAGGTACCCCTCCACCTCGGTCTTGAGGGTGCCGGCGAGCCCTTCTGCGCCCCGCAGCACCACGACCTTGCGGCCGCCGAACAACGAGGCGGTGCGCAGCTCGGGGAGGCGCTCGGTTTCTGGGACGTCGGCGATCTCGACGTCGAGGTCGTCCTGCTCGTCGCGGAGCTGGGCCAGGAGCGCGTCGACGGAGCGGCGGACGAGCAGCTCGTCGCTGCCGGTCACGAGGTACACGGGGAGCATGCGGCGAGGCTAGCGCCGCCGGGAGACGCCTCTCGGGCCCCGACACGACGGCGTTGGTCAGGGGCACGTCGACCCGGACCGTGCCTTCGAGATCCGTCCGACGGACATCGGTGCCGAGCGACCCGAGCGCTGTCAGCAGTTGAGGATGGGGATGCCCGTACCGGTTGTCGGCACCCACCGAGATCAGTGCGATCCGTGCCCCGACCCGGCGGAGGAAACGCGGGTCGGTCGTGCCCGCGCCGTGGTGGGGGACCTTGAGCACCCCGGCCCGCAGATCCAGCGCTCGACGCAACATCTCCCGCTGTGCGGGTTCCTCGGCGTCACCGGTGAGCAGCACGCTGCGGCCACCCCAGCGGACCCGGGCCACGATCGACGTGTCGTTCGGCTCGCTCTCGCTGGCAGCGAACGGCCTCCCGGGCGGTGGACTCAGAACCTCCACCTGGAGGTCGCCGACGGTTGCCACCTGCCCCGTGACGGGCGCGTGGACGGGGACTGCTCGTTCCCGTGCGAGGACGAGAGCGTCGTCGAGGGAAGGCGATTCAGAACCCGGCACGGCACGGTGCCAGATCGCACCGACCTCGAGAGCACGGAGCACCGCCGGCAAGCCGCCTGCATGATCCGCATGTGCGTGGGAGACGATCACGAGGTCGAGTCGGTCTTTCCCCGTCCGTTGCAACCATCGCGCCGCTCGATCATCGACGCCCGCGTCGACGAGGACGGTCGCACCCGGGCTCTCGACGAGCACGGCGTCGCCCTGCCCGACGTCGATGGCGGTGACCGTCAGCGTCGTGACGGGGCCCCGGACCGCCGGGAGGGACACCGCGACGATGCCTGCCAGCGCGACGGCAGCGGCTCCCCGTGCCGGTCGCGTGTGCGGCAACGACACCAGCCACACCACCACGGCGGCAGCGATCGACAGCATGGCCGGCCGTGCCAGCGAGACCATGCCGAACTCGCCCCGCCACTGGTGGGCGACCCACAGGATGAGCCGCAGTGGGGGGTCGGCGACCCGGACCAGTTGGGCAGCGGCGGTCGACGAGACCTGGGCGACGGCCGCCGCGGTACCGGCCAGCACCGAAGCGACGGCTGCCGCCGGCACGGCGACGAGGTTGGCGGGAACCGACGACAGCGGAACCGCTCCCTGGGTGGCGAGCAGTACCGGCGCGACCGCGACCTGGGCCCCGAGCGTCACCGCCGCGGCGTCGCGCAGCCGCCCGGGCAGGTACCTCAGTCGCCGACGGACGAGTGGCGCGATCACGAGCACGCCGGCCGTCGCCACGGCCGACAGCACGAGCCCGAGCGAGGCGGCCAGGAACGGGTCGAGCAGAAGCAGGAGAAGGACGGTGGCGGCCAACGACCGCACCGGGTCGGCGCGCACCCCCCGGCGGGCGGCGAGCAGGACCACCGCGGCCATCACGGAGGCACGCATGACACTGGGCTCGAAGCGTGTGAGAACGGCGAACCAGAGAACCGCAGCAGCGATCAGCCGGCGCCGGCCGCGCGCGCCGACGCCGAGGATGGAGGCGACGAGCACGGTCCCGGCCGCCACGACCGCGACGTTCGACCCGCTGACGGCGACGAGGTGCGTCAGACCGGTCTCGCGCATCGCGAGTTCGTCGTCGGCTGGCAACAGCCTGGTGTCACCGGTCACCAGCCCCACGGCCAGCCCCGCAGAATCCGGCGGGAGTCCCTCGCGGAACGCCTGACGGATCGTGTCGCGCACGTCCTCGGTGGTCCGGTACAGCCACGACGGCTCGGCGACCTTCCTCCAGGTGCGGGGGTCGATCTCGGTGGCGGCGTGGAGCGAGCGGAGGTAGCCCTCGAACCCGGCGTCCTCGAGCGGACGAGCCGTGACCCGACCGACCCACCCGGAACCGAGCGCCGGAGGGTCCCCCGTCCCGCGGAGCAGCGCCCGCTCACGGGTGTCGGCACCGTCCACCTCGACGACGCGAACGACCGCCCACCAGCCCCGGTCCCCGATCCGCGGCTCCGTGGCCACCCGCGCGGTGACGTCGACCGCACCCCCGCTGTGCGCAACCGCCGCCAGTGGTCCTCGGTCCAGCGCCGCGATCCGGAGGGCACTGAGTGTCAGGCCGACGAGCACGACGGTGATCCCCACGGCGATCTGGCAGGCGCGGGGGTGTCCGGCGAGCCAGAGCACGAGCGCTCCCGGTCCCCCGATGGCGGCGACACCGGCCACGGGTGGTACGGGAACCTCGAGCAGCCGGCCACCCAGGGCTCCGGCCGCCAACGCGACCGCCCAGACCACGACAGGGTCGGGGCGTCTCACACGCGGACGAGGTCGGCGAGCGTCTGGAAGGTGCGTTCCCCGATGCCCGGCACCTCGCGCAGTTGTCCCGGGTCGGTGAAGGGTCCGTGCTCGTCGCGCCACGAGACGATGCGGGAGGCGAGGACCGGGCCGATGCCGGGGAGTTCCTCGAGATCCTCGGCGGTCGCGCGGTTGAGATCCAGACGTCCCTCTGCGTCAACGACCCCAGACCTCGCGCTCCGCGCCGGTTTCGCCCCGGGGCCGGGCACGACGAGCTGCTCCCCGTCACTGACCTGGCGAGCCAGGTTGAGCGCATCTGTGGCTGCTCCCAGGGAGAAGCCGCCGGCTGCCTCGACGGCGTCGGAGACCCTGGCGCCCTCGGACAGCTCGACGAGTCCCGGGCTCACCACCGCACCGGTCACGTGGACCAGGATGCGCGCCGCTCCGGTTGGGACCGCGTCGATCCCGGGGCTGGCGGGAGCCGCCGGGACCGCCGGTCCGCTGCGGAACAGGATCAGGCCACTGGCGACGAGCGCACCCACCAGCAGGATGGCCAGGCCGGCGAGCTCGCTGGTCGAGGCACCACTCCACTCCCGGACGCGAGCGAGCACGCGCCCAGGATCGCGCTGGCTGGGTTGGAGCAGGGACACGCGTCCACTGTCCCCCACCTGGCCGCGAAGGTGACGATCGACGGGGCCGCGCCTGTGGAAGACCCTGTCGAGGCCGAGTCAGTCCTCCGGTAGTACCGCCACACCTACCGATCCGGGCCCGGTGTGGGTACCCACCACCGGACCCACGACCACGTCGAGCCGACTTCCGATGTCGATCGCAGCCTCGAGAGAGGACCACAGCTCACCGGCGCGGTCCTCTGCGAACGCGTTCGCGACGATGACGTCTACGGCCCGTCCATCCGCGTGGTCACGGACACGTTCGGTGAGCCGGTCGAGCGCGCGGCCCCACGTGCGGCTGCGCTCCTCGAGCTCCACCTTCCCGTCGTTGACAGCCAGGAGCGGCTTGACACGGAGCATCGACCCGACGAAGGCCTGCGTGCCGGAGAGGCGGCCGCCCCGCCGCAGGTAGTCGAGCGTGTCGACGACGACGAAGGTCCTCGTCCGGTCTGCCGCACCCCGCGCGGCGGCCACGATCTCCTCGACATCGGCTCCTCCGTCGGCCCGACGCTGGGCCGCGAGCGCCGCGAACGCGAGACCGCCGCTGACCTGACGGCTGTCCACGACATGGACCGGCAACGGCGCAGTGCGAGCGATCTGTCGTGCCACGTCGCACGTGCCGGACAGCTCGGAGGAGAGGTGGACGGACACGACCGCATCGAGCCCCTCGTCAGCGCAGTCCTGGTAGGCCTCCTCGAACCAGGCGGGCGCTGGCTGTGACGTCGTCGGCAACGCATCGGAGCGCTGGAGCCGGTCGTAGAACTCCTCGTCGGTGATCGTGATCCGGGAGATGTACTCCTCGTCACCGAACGACACCGTGAGCGGAACCACCCGCAGCCCGAGATCCTCTGCCAGCTCCAACGGAAGATCCGCCGTGGAGTCGGTGACGACCGCGATCCCGCCCACGTAGCTCCTCCGCTGGCCCTTCAGGGTAGTTGGCTGGCACCGATGGCCCGGAGGAAATCGATCACCCGATCGGCCACCGCGTCGGGGCGTTCGAGGTGGAGGAAGTGACCTGCGTCCGCGATGATCTCGACGCGTGACCCCGCGGGAAGATGGGGCTCGCCACGACGTGCGTACTCGACCCCGATGCAGCCGTCGTCCCCACCGTGCAGGTAGAGGGTCGGGACCCGCGGGAGGGCACGTTGACGGGCGACCCCCCCGCCACGGACCAGCTGGCCACGGATCGCGCGGTAGTAGCCGGCAGCAGCGTCGGCCGTGCCCGGACTCTCGAGCGTCGCCCGCAGCGGCTGCCGGTCCTCCGGCTCACGTACGTAGGCGGGTGACCACTCGCGCCACAGCCGGTCGACGAGCGCGAAGTCGTCACGAGCCAGGAAGCGCGCGCCACCAGGGAGCGCCAGCGGCAGCATGTACCACGAGCGGCGTAGCTGCGCGGGGTCACGGCGGGCGCCCGCGAGCGCGGGCTCGGGCGGCACCGCCATGGTGACCGCCGCGCGCCACCGTCCCGGGGCTGCCGCCGTCGCGCGGTACGCCGCCGACGCGCCCCAGTCGTGGCCGACGACGACGGCACGCTCGTCCCCGCCGAGCGCCCGGTGCAGGGCGTTGGTGTCGGCCGCCAGGGTGTCCAGGCCGTAGTCCCCGTCGGGAGGCACCTCGGTCGGGGCGTAGCCCCGCATCCACGGCGCGACGACCCGCCATCCGGCGTCCGCGAGCGCTGGACCGAGGTGGCGCCAGGTCGGTGCGTGGTCGGGGAACCCGTGGAGGCAGAGGGCCAGCGGGCCGTCGGTCGGCCCCCAGGAGCGGTAGGCGAACCGGAGCCGGTTCGCGCGGACGAAGCGAGCCATGGCCGCTCAGTCGCGCACGACGAAGTTCACGAGCCGATCCGGAACGGTGACGACCTTCGCGACCTCGGCATCGTCGAGGTAGCGCGCCACGTTGTCCTCGCTGCGCGCCGCCGCCTCCATCGCCGCGGCGTCCGCACCGGCCGCCACGGTGACGGTGCCCCGCACCTTGCCGTTGACCTGTACCACCAGTTCGACGTTCTCTTCGACCAGCATCTCCGGGTCGGCCTGGGGCCACCGCGTCTCGTGGACAGAGCCGTCCCTCCCGAGCCGGGTCCACAGCTCCTCGGTGATGAACGGGCAGATCGGGGCGAGCAACTGCAGGAGCGTGGCGATGGCGTCCTCGACGACCCGGCCGCCAACCCCCGACCGGCGCGCCTCCTGGAGCTCGTTGGTCAGGGTCATCATCTTGGCGATGGCGGTGTTGTACTTGAAGGCGTCGAAGTCCGCCGTGGCACCGTCGACCGCGACGTGGATCGCCTTCTCCAGCGCCTCGGCGGCCTGGCCGTCGGTCTCACCGTCTGGGTCGTCGAGGAACTCGATCGTCAGCCGCCACACCCGGGACAGCCATCGGTGCATCCCGGACGGCGAGACGTCGGCCCAGTCGATGTCGTCCTCGGGTGGCGAGGCGAACAGCATCGTCCCCCGCAGCGTGTCGGCCCCGTACTCGTTGTAGACCTCGGGCGGCTCGACGAGGTTGCCCTTGGACTTGCTCATGGCAGCGCCGTCGAGGATCACCTGGCCCTGGTTGATGAGCCGCTGGAACGGCTCGTCGGCGTCCAGGTGGCCGAGGTCACGCAACGCCTTGACGACGAACCGAGCGTAGAGCAGGTGCAGGACCGCGTGCTCCACACCGCCGGAGTACAGATCGACCGGGATCCACCGGTCCGCCTCCTGCTTGGGCCACGGCTGCTCGTCGTCGTTCGGCGACAGGTAACGCAGGAAGTACCAGGACGAATCGACGAACGTGTCCAGGGTGTCGGTGTCACGAGTTGCGTCCTCGTTCCCGCACTCGGGGCAGACGACGTCCGTCGAGAAGGTCGGGTGGAGAGCAAGCGGTGACCCGTCCACCGCGAAGTCGAGGTCCTCGGGCAACTCGACGGGGAGCTCGTCGTCGGGGACCGCGACCGGACCGCAGGAGGGGCAGTGGATCATCGGCACCGGCGGGCCCCAGGACCGCTGGCGCGAGACAGTCCAATCCCGGAGCCGGTAGTTCACCGCTGCCTCCCCGAGCCCCTTGTCTGCCAGGTCGGCGGTGATGCGCTGCTTGGTCTCCTGCCACGGCAGCCCGTCGTAGGGGCCGGAGTTCACCGTGCGCCCCTCCCCCGCATGGGCCTCGTCCATCGTCTCTGCGTCGAGCGCATCGGCATCCTCGGGCTGAACCACGACCCGGATGGGGAGATCCTGCTGGCGCGCGAAGTCGAAGTCGCGCTGGTCGTGGGCGGGGACCGCCATGATCGCGCCGGTGCCGTAGTCCATCAGCACGTAGTCCGCGGCGTAGGCGGGGATGGTCTCGCCGTTGACCGGGTTCACCATGTCGAAGGACAGACGGTGGCCGCGCTTGCTCGAGGCGTCGGTCGAGAGGCGTTCGATCTCGGACCGCTTCGACACGTCCTCGACGAACGCCTCGAAATCATCGTCGTCCGCCATCTTCTGCTGGACCAGCGGATGCTCCGGCGCGAACACGAAGTACGTGGCGCCGTAGAGCGTGTCGGGGCGGGTCGTGTAGACCACCACCTCCTCGCCGGTGTCGGCCACCTCGAAGGTGACGTTGGCGCCCTCGGAGCGACCGATCCAGTTGCGCTGCATGAGCTTGACGCGTTCGGGCCACTCGACCTTGTCGAGGTCTTCGATGAGCTGGTCCGCGTAGTCGGTGATCTTGAAGAACCACTGCGTCAGCGGTTTCTTGACCACCTCGGTGTCGCAGCGCTCGCAGTGGCCGTCGATCACCTGCTCGTTCGCGAGCACCGTCTGGCAGGACGGACACCAGTTGACGTTCGCCTCCTTGCGGTAGGCGAGGCCCGCACTGAAGAGCTCGAGGAAGATCCACTGGGTCCAGCGGTAGTAGTCGGGATCACTGGTGTGGAGGACGGTGTCCCAATCGAACGAGTAGCCGAGGCGCACCATCGACCGGCGCTGCTCGTCGATGTTCGCGTACGTCCACTCCCGCGGATCGGCGCCTCGGTTCCTGGCGGCGTTCTCGGCGGGGAGCCCGAACGAGTCCCACCCGATGGGGTTGAGGACGTGCTTGCCCTGCATGCGCTGATAACGGGCGAACGCATCGTGGATGGAGAAGATCTCCCCGTGCCCCATGTGGAGGTCGCCGGAGGGATAGGGGAACATCGTCAGTGCGTACAACCGTTCCCCCGAGGCATCGGGATCGAACGAGTACGTGCGTTCGTCGTGCCACCGTTCGGCGATCGGCGGCTCGATCGAGAGCGGGTCGTAACGGTCGGCATCGGTCATGGGGACGTGTCAGCCTGGTCGCGAAGACGGGCGGGAACAGACGGAGCGTACCTGCCTCGGGACTACGGCCTCTGGGCGTCGGTCGCCGAGCGGGGCGCCCAGACCTCTTCACCCTCGAGCGCGCGCCGGAACCGGCGCCACAAGGTCTCAACCCCATCACGGAGCTGGGGGCCCATCTCGCTCTTCTCGACGTAGGCGAAGGCTCCGCTCGCGATCATCGTCTCGGCCTCGTCAGTCGCAGAGAGAGCGGACAAGATGACGATCATCGTGCGCGGGTGCTCCCGGAAGATGATCGGGGCGGCCTCCCGCCCATCCATCTCGGGCATCATAAGGTCGAGCAGCACGATGTCGGGCTCGAGCTCGCGCGTCATGTCGATCGCCTCGTGGCCGTCGGCCGCCTCACCCACGACCTCGAGCTGCTCGGAACTTCGGAGGACGGTCCGCAGCGTGAGCCGGACGTCGGACTCATCGTCCACGATCAGCACCGTCGCCGTGGGAACGGTGTCCTCGTCGTCACTGGCGGACTCCGTGTCGCTCGACGAGCGCTCGCCACGAACCATCGCGACGATGGGCGCGACGAGGCGGGTCAGCGGACCCCCCTCCCGCTCTGCACGCTGCTCGTCGACCAACTCGAACCTTCCGGCGCACCTACACCTTGCAGGCCACCTGCCCGGACTGCCTCCCGACCGTAGGTCGGAGCAACCGCACGCGAGCGACCACTGGCACGTCCTCGGGACGGCTTCGCATGCTAACAGACCGCTTTCGGCTCTCGCCGGCCCAGGACGACGAACGGCCGAGGGGCTCGTAGAATCGCCGGGAGACGGAGGTTGGGGTGACGGCAAGACAGGCGGGCCACCGCACCGCGAGCCCGACCGAGGTCGTCCGCCAGTTGCGAGATGCCACCATCGCGATCTCATCCGCACCCGGCGATACCGCGGTCAAGCAACTCGTGACCCAGGTCGCGGAGCTCGTGGATGCGACCATCGTGAGTTGCCGCATCGGCGACGACATCACCACCTCGACCAGGACAGACGACCATCTGGATCTGGACCTCTTCCGATTCTTCCGCGGGCTGGAAGCAGAGCTCGTCCATGGCAAGCGGACGGTCCGTCTCGCGGCCGACGATCACGACGGAGTCTTCGGGCCCGTCATCGCAGCAGCCGTGACCACCGGCAGCGCCGACGACATCGGGGTCGTGTTCGCCGCGCGCCCGGGTGGCAGCCGGCCGTTCGAAGACATCGACGTCTCCATGCTGGAACAGCTCGCGTGCGTTGCGGGTCTCGCGTGCCGCCGACCGGCCAGGATCCCGGCCACCGTGGGCGACGACGCCAGACGCTTCCGCGACGAGCTCCTCGCTGGGATGTCGCACGACATGCACACGCCGTTGTCCGTCATCGTCGGCATCGCCGACGCCTTGACAGAGGAGCCGGACCTACCGGAGAACGAGCGACTCGCGATCTACGAGACCGTGGCCCGGCAGGCCCGCCGACTTCGCTCACTCGTGAACCAGTTCTTGGATTTCTCGCGTATCGAGGCGGATCGCCCCCTGAGTGTCGACCTCCAGGACATCGACGTCGTGGAGGTGATCGATCACGTCGTGCCGCTCTTCACCCCCCAGCGGGAGATCGTGGTCGGGGCCGAGGAGGTGCTGCCCCCTGCCCGCGCCGACAAGGAGCGGCTCGAACAGATCCTCATCAACCTCGTGTCGAACGCGGTCAAGTACTCCGAGGGGCCGATCCGTGTCGTGGCTCGGCGGCCCGACGACGACATCCTGATCGACGTGGTCGACGAAGGCCCGGGCCTCACCCGCCAGGAGATCGACGAGATCTTCGAGAAGTTCCATCGTGGCAACGCGGCGACCGGCACCCGTGGGACCGGGCTCGGCCTCTACATCAGTCGGGCGCTCGCCGAAGCACAAGGGGGCGAGCTCACCGCGATGAGCTCCGGCCTGGGGAGTCGGTTCCGGATCCGCGTCCCGGCCGCGTCCGAGGGATGACCGGGGCCGTACTGCGTGTCGAACCGCTCATCGCTACCCTCCGCGCCGGAACGGGGCATTCCCCTCCCCAATCGTCCGGGCCCGTAGCTCAGTTGGCAGAGCGCTGCCATGGCATGGCAGAAGTCGTCGGTTCAAATCCGATCGGGTCCACCACCACGAACGTCCAGTTTTTCGCCCGTAATGGGCACTTATCTGCTAGATCGTCTCTTCCGGACCGGCCGGTCCCCAATGGGCTATCTCACACGGCAATCGCACACAAACGGCGACGGTCCGGGCCTCAACGTCCCACATACGGCGGCCACGGAGCCTCACGCGGACCGGCGCATGGCTCCATCAGGAGAGGTCGAAGCCATCCGCGGTGGGCGAGGTTCGCGTTTGCCGTGGCCATCGACGTCCGTGCTTCCGACGCGTAAGCATGCGGATACTCGCGGACCTGATGCCCGGCGGATGGTCCCGGTCAGGTAGCCACGTCATCGTGGCTTCGTGCGGGCGCTCCGACGGCAGGCAACGCCAAGAACTGCTTCGGCCGATCGATCGCTACGGCGCCCGTTTCCACGGCCGGCGCGGACTGCCGTGGTGACGCGCTTCTGCGGAAGCGCTCGGCCCCTGTAGATACCACTATGGTATCATGGGGGTATGGCGCTGACACTGCGAACCGACGACGAACTCGAGCGGGCGCTCGACGCTCTCGCTGAGTCTGAAGGTCTCTCACGGCAGGAGATCATCCGGCGCGCGGTCCTCGAGCGCTACGAGCGAGCCGGTCATGCCGAGCGAGTCAGCGACAGCACCGATCGGATGATCGAACGCTGGGGTGACGTGCTGGACCGACTCGCGTCAACGTGAGCGAGGTCGAGTACCTCGAACTCGAAGATCTAGTCGAACTGGTCCGGCGGCTGGGAGTCGGTCCGGTCCGGGATCTGGGTCTGCTGGATGCGGCGGTTGCTCGCCCCGCCTCGTCGGCGTTCGGAGCCGACGCCTACCCAACGATCGAGCTCAAGGCAGCAGCGCTGCTGCACTCGATCGTCCGCACCCACGCCCTGGTGGACGGCAACAAGCGACTGGGCTGGCTGTCGACCGTCGTGTTCCTCGACCTCAACGGCCAGCTGGTCGAACTCGATGACGACGAGGCGTACGAGCTCGTCATCGACGTTGCCGGGGGCCGCCTCGACGTCGAAGAGATCGCTGATCGATTGGGCGGCACGCCACCACAGCGATAGCACACACCCGCGGTGACGCCCCCGTTCATACGGCATTTCGCGCCGTGACAGGAGCCGACGCCTACGGCAGTCGCGGCTGCGAACGAGAGAAACCGTCGGATGCGGCGGTGCTGGTCGTCCCGCGAGGACCGTGATCGCCCCCCACCGCGGTCTCGCGCCAGAAGCCCTTGGGTGCGACGGTTTCCGTCGGTTGGCTTCCACCTGGGCGCCTTCGCGGGTCACCGAGCGGGGGTGGGTGACGGCTTCCCAGATGACCGCGGCGCAGTCCTCCGGCTGCATGGTGCCCGTCGCGTTGGAGTCGTCGGATGACAGCGCCTCGCCGAGCATCTTCACGAGCGGCAGGTAGTCCTCGACGTCCGCTGCTGGCGCATGCCTGGCAGCACCGCCTGGGTGACCTCGAGCAGCCCCATGATGTTGACGTCCATCTGGCGGCGGAGCACGTCCATCGGCATGAACTCGAGCGGGCCGTACGCGGCGTAGCCGGCGTTGTGGACACCGATGGCCGCGACGGGACCTCGGGACGGGCCGATGGGACGGTCGGCCCTGTCGTGCCACCCGCCGAAGGTGGTTCGCTGGCCGCAGCAACCGTTGTGCGCGGCCTTCAAGGAGGTGACCACGTGACCCGTTCGAACCCTCCGTTCCCCGAGCTTCCCCGCGAGCTCACCCTCCGAGACGGCACCCGGGTCGTCGTTCGACGCATCGAGAAGGAGGACGCCGACCGGCTCCGCACCGGGATGAAGCTGCTCTCACCACAGAGCCGCTACCTGCGCTTCCACACCGCCATGGACGAACTCCCCGAGAAGCAGGCGAGGTGGCTCGCCGACGTCGATCACGTCACCCGCGAGGCGATCGGCGCGGAGGATCCGGCCCGCCCCGACCTTCCTGGCGTCGGAGTCGCGCGCTTCGACGTCGACACGCACGAACCGACGATCGCCGAGGCAGCCGTGGTCGTCATCGACGAGTACCAGGGCCGTGGCCTCGGTACCGGACTCATGACCATCCTCGCGGTCCTGGCTCACGAACAGGGAGTGCGAACGCTCCGGAACTACGTGCTCGCCGAGAACGCGGACGTCCTGACTCTGCTCGACCGGATCGGCTGTCGACGGGACTCGATGGGCGGCGGGGTGGAACGGGTCGAGATCGACCTGCCCGACGAGCTCCCCGATGGTGGTTCGGACATCCTCCCGACCACCGCCACCGCCCTGCTCCGCGCCGTCGCGAGAGGCGAGGTCCCCACCATCGTCGAACCGGGCTCCCCCGACCTTGACGCGTGGGTCGATGTCTGGCTCGAGGAGAACTCGAGGTCCTGAACCACACAGGCTGCTGACACACGATCGGCCGCGAGCCCCGGATCGTCCCCCCATACGGTGGAGCTGCGCTGCAGGTGGAGGATCTGATGGAAGATCACACGACCGGTCCCGTCACGGTCAGGACCTGCGTCAACGGAGGGATCGACCTGCTGGCCTCGGGATGCCTCGAGGACGGCGACCTCGCTGACGCGCCCCACTTCTGATCGCGACGTCAGCCGTGTCCACCGACCCGCTCGTTCGCGCAACCCGTCGCATGGGGGTGCGTGACGAACGCGTGCTGTCGGCGATCGCCGAGGTCGATCGGAGACTCTTCGTCCCACAGGGCGAGACCGACGCCGCCGATCAGGATCGTCCCATCCCCATCCCCCACGGCCAGACCACGTCGCAGCCGAGCCTGATCGCCACGATGGTGGACGCCCTCGAGCTCACGGGGACCGAGAACGTTCTCGAGGTCGGTACCGGGCTCGGCTACCAGGCAGCGGTGCTGAGCCGGCTGGCCGCGACCGTGACGAGCGTCGAACGGTTCCCGGAGCTCGCTGCCGCCGCTCGAGACAACCTCGCTGCAGCCGACAGCGACAACGTGCAGGTGGTCGTCGGTGACGGCACGAAAGGGTGGCCGGAGAACGCCCCCTACGACGCCATCATCGTCGCCGCGGCGTTCCCCGAGGTCCCCGCCCCGCTCGCAGAGCAGCTCAGCGACGGCGGGCGGCTCATCCAACCGATCGGTGCCGGCGGGATGGAGGAGGTCGCCCTGTTCCGGCGGGACGGCGAGCAGATCAGCCGCGTCCGGGACGTGGTCGGCGCCCGGTTCGTGCGGCTCGTCGGCGAGCACGGCTTCGCTGACGAACGGCCCTCGTGATGTGTAGCCACGACTCGAGTCCCCGTGACGACGGTCGGAGCTAGGTGACCTCGGCGTCCGCTGGGGGCTCGTCGCTGCCCTTCGCCGGCCCGTAGATCCCCCACAAGACACCGGCAACCACCCCCAGGACAGCCACGACGTAGGGCGGCATCGTCCCGAAGGCGATGACGTTGAACGCGATCAGCAGGAGCGCCACTCCCAGCCCGAAGAGCAGCCCCCAGATACCGCCGCGGACCGGTCGTTTCTTGATCTCGCGGGTCACCATCATGCCCTCCAGGTGATCGCAGGACGGGAGTTGAACAACAGCCCGATGAAGCCTCCGAAGGCCAACAGGATGCCCGCGGCTCCAGCTGGGGTCGCGAGCGGGTTCGAGGCAGTGAACTGCACGAACCCGGCACCTTCGCAGTCGGCCCCGTTCTCGGAGGTGAGCGTTCCGGCGATCTTCACCGTGCCGGAGATGGGCGTGGGCAGGTTCGCGCCCAGGTCGACCTTCCCGGCGTTGCGGTTGTTCCCGTCGGGGTTGTCGTCCCCACCCGCATCGAGGCTGATGCCGCCGGTGACGATCGCCCACTCATGGTTGCGTGGCCCGTCGCCGCCCGCGTTCTCGAGCTCGCCGTAATAGAGGACGAACCCCTCGCTGTCGACCACGAACGGGTTCTCCGCAGTCATCCCGGGAACGAGGACCCCGTCCTCTTCACTCTCGCTCCAGTCGACGATCGGTCCTCCGAACCGGCTGCGGAAGATACGGTCGACCGGTTCGCCTGCCTCGTCGTAGGAGATCGCGAGGCCGCCACATCGCCCGGCGAGGAACGCACCGGTGTCCGCCGACCGGAGCTCGCCAGCACGCTCGACCTGATCCTGGAGCTGGGCACTGATCGACCCCCCCGTTTCTACGTCGAGGTCCCCTGGGAAGCCCTCCGGGGGGATGTCGGGGATCCCGTCACCATCGAGGTCGAACGAGTCGTCCTCCTCTTGGCCGAACGCGCCGGCCGACACGAACAGCGCGATCAGGACGCTCAACCCCACCACGGACAGGAGACGCTTCATCGGTGACCCCCACGGGCGTCGGTGATGCCGGCCCCCGTCCGATTGGACAGTCAAGGGCGACCACCCGGAGAACGCAAGAACCCCCGCCTGATCGGCGTCCGATCAGCTCGCGGTTGCCGGGATGGCGACCCGGAAGACGGTGCCGTCGGCTGCGTCGACATCGAGGCGACCGGCAAGCCGCTCGACGAAGTGGCTCACGAGCGAAAGCCCGAGACCGTGCCCGTCCTCCGAGGTCTGGCCCCGCCGGTACGGACGCAACAGCTCGGCGAGCTCGTGCCGGATCCCAGCGCCCTCATCGGCAACGGTGATGACGACCTCCCCGTCGTCCTCGGTGGCTCCGACGGTCACCGCGCCGTCGGTGTGTTTCAGCGCGTTGACGACCAGGTTGAGCACGATCTGCTCGACGAGCACAGATGGAGCGAGTACCTCCAGCTGCGGCGGGATCTCGATCCGCAGGCGTCCGTCGCGGACGTCTCCGAGCAACCCGTCGGACACGAGTTGGTCGACCATCTCGCGGAGCGCCACGGTTTCGACCGGCAGCTCGCTTCCCTGCGACTGGAGCAGCGCCTGGGCGAGGCCGGCGAGGCGACGGACCTGTCGGTTGGCCACCTCGATCACGTCCTCGACGGGGAGGTCGGAGGACGCGAGGCGTCCGACCGTTTCGATGCTCTGCTGGATGACCGACAGCGGTGCACGCAGGTCGTGGGCCAGCATCGCCATGCTGGCGTTCGCTGACTCGACCTGGGCGTGGAGGTCCGCGGCCGATCGACGCAGCCGGAGTTCCCTCACCACACCGGCAGCCACGTCCGCGAGCAACCGACGGTCGTCAGCCGTCCACTGTCTCGGCTCGTGGCTGATCACGCAGAACGAGCCGAGGACGTTGCCGTCGTCATCGCCAATGGGAAGACCGAGGTACGCGGTCACGTCGAGGTCGTCGACGGCCGCGTTGTCCGCAACCAAGGGATGCTGCCGGGCATCCGACACTGCGAGCGCCTGGCCCGATTCCACGACGTACCGACAGAACGAATGCGTGAGCGGCGTCTGCCGTCGGCTGGCCCACGGCTCGGGAAGGCCGGTCTCGCTCTTGAAGAACTGCCGGTCCCGGTCGACGACGGACACCAGCGCCACCGGCGTGCCGAGTGCTCGGCTCGCCAGCCGCGTGGCCCGGTCGAACGCCTCCTCGTGGGTCTCCTCGAGCAACCCGGATCGTCCCAGGGCAGTGAGGCGACCCGGGTCATCGAGCGCCTGACCGGGATGGTTTCCCACGTCACCGTCGACCGTGTCGGCCACGGCGAGCTCGAGGAGCAGATGGGCGGTACGCCGTGCCTCCCGGTCCCCGAGCGCGATGCGGTCGAGATGGTCCGTTGCTTGTCGCAGAACGTCTGCCTCGCCACCAGCGAGCGCAGCGAGCGCACCCGGGTCGTGCTGGCCGACCACGGCCTGCGTGAAGGCGGCTGTTGCGATCCGGAGCGGGGGATCAGAGGCCACTCTGCTGTTCCTGGGTCACGTAGGGTTCCACCGTCACCTCTCATTCGGAGTTACCCCTTGCGGCGGACGGCCCTGTTCCCGACCTGTGTCATCGACACGGTGGCTGGCGACGTCGGGATGGCCGTGGTGCGCGTCCTGCGGAGTCGGGGCCACGACGTGGACGTGCCTGACGACGCCACCTGTTGTGGTCAGCCGGGCTGGAACGCCGGCCACGTCGACGAGGCTGCCGCCGTCGCGAAGCAGACGCTGGGGGCGCTTGCGACGACCACCGAAGACACCATCTGCGTTCCCGCCGGGAGCTGCGCGACCATGATCCGGGTGTACTGGCCGGTCCTGTTCCGGTTGGTGAACGACGAGGAGTCGGCCGTTGCCGCCGAAGGGCTCCGCGACCGTGTACGGGAGTTCTCAGAGCTGTTGTCGGAAGACGACAAGGCGATGTTGCCGGAAGACGACCAGGCCACCGGAACCACGCCCGGACCGACAGCCGCGGTGGCGGCGACCGCCTACCACCACTCCTGCCACATGCTCCGCGAGCTCGGCATCGAGACGCAGCCCGAGCAGGCTCTCCAGGCGGCCGGGATCGAGCCCGTGGAGTGGGATGGCGAACGCCAGTGTTGCGGGTTCGGAGGGACCTTCGCCGTCAAACAGCCCGAGCTGTCGACGGCGATGGCGGACGAGAAGCTCGAGGCCCTCGAGGAGCTCGAGGTCGAACAGGTGGTCGGGTGCGACACCTCGTGCCTGCTGCACCTGCGGGGACGCGCGGAGCGGCGCGGCATGCAACTGCGGTTCCGCCACCTCGCCGAGGTCCTGGACCCCACGTGACCCCCGACCTCCTCACCGGAACCACCCTCCGCAGCCGCGCGGCGCGAGCCCTGGGCGACAGCTCACTGACCCGCGTGCTGCGCAAGACGACGAGCTACCGGGACGGGCTCCGGCAGCAGGCCGAAAGCGTGCTCCGCAACCACGACGAGCTGGTCGCCGCAGCCCGCCGCATCCGGGCCGACAACATCGCCCAGCTTCCGGCGCTCCTGGAACAGCTCGCGGACAAGTGGGAGGAGCGGGGCGGTCAGGTGTTCTTCGCCGCCGACGCCCACGAGGCGAACGCGTACGTCGTCGACGTCGCCCTCGAGCGCGGGGTCGAGCACGCGGTCAAATCGAAGTCGATGCTGACCGAGGAGATCGCGCTCAACGATGCCCTGGAGGCGGCCGGCATCGACGTGGTCGAGACCGATCTGGGGGAATGGATCGTCCAACTCGCCGGACAGCCACCGTCTCACATCCTCACTCCCGCGGTGCACCTCCAACGCGACGACATCCAGGAGCTCTTCCGCAACGTGGACGACCGCGGGGCCGATCTGTCGGACGCGCCGGAAGAGCTGGCGGCCTTCGCACGGCGCGAACTGCGGCGCCGCTTCCTGCAAGCCGACCTCGGTATCACCGGCTGCAACTTCGCGGTCGCCGAGACCGGCACCGTCACCCTCGTGATGAACGAGGGCAACGGCCGCATGGTGACGACGCTCCCGCCGGTCCACGTCGCCGTGATGGGGATGGAACGGATCGTGGCCGACTGGCAGCAGCTCGACCTGCTGCTGCACCTGCTCCCCCGCGCCGCCACCGGGCAGGACATCACCGTCTACGTGAACCACCTGACGGGCCCCAGGGACACCGGCGAGATGGACGGCCCAGAGCAGAGCCACCTGGTCATCGTCGACAACGGACGCTCCGACATGCTCGGGTCGGAGTTCCGGGAGATGCTGCACTGCATCCGCTGCGGTGCCTGCCTCAACACCTGCCCCGTCTACCGTCAGATCGGCGGTCACGGCTACGGGTGGTCCTACTCGGGCCCGATGGGCGCCGTGCTCGCCCCGCTCCTCCACGCCGCCCCGGAAGCACGGGAGCTCCCCCAGGCCAGCTCGCTGTGCGGGGCGTGCCACGACGCCTGTCCCGTAGGCATCCCCCTCCAGGACCTGCTGTTGGGATTGCGTCGCCGCGAGACCGAGCGACAGGCCCCGCCGTCGGAAGCTGCCGCCTGGCGGGCGTGGGCGGCGGCGTGGAGCCGCCCCGCCACCTACCGCGCGACCACGTCCGCGGCCGCGAGGCTCGGCCGATTCGTTCCACCCGGTCTGTTGCCGGACGGTTGGACCGATAGCCGCGCGGTTCCCCGCCCAGACCCGGGCGGGGGGTTCCGGGCCCGGTTGCGACGCGAGGGGGCCTGACGTGGAGCGAGACGTCTTCCTCGAAAACCTCCGACGCAAGCTCGCATCGGCTCCCTCGACACCCAGCGCGCACCCCCTTCCCTCGGGAACGGGTGTGCCTGCTGTCCGCTGGCCCGAGGACGACCGCCCACCGGTGGATCAGTTCCTGTCGGCCGTCGCGGAACACGGCGGCGGCGCGCGGGTGATCCGGTCGCGTGACGAGCTGGCGCAGTTCGCGAGCGACGTGATCGACGAGCACGGGATCAGCACCGTGGTCGCGACCACAGAGCCCGTCATCGAGGAGCTGGCGGGCGTTCTGGTCCAACGTGGCGTCGAGCTGAGGGAGTTCGACGGACCCAGCAGCGCGGCGGCCGACCTCGGCATCACCGGAGCGATGGCCGGCATCGCACGGACCGGCACGGTCGTCGTCGACGGATCGGCAGGACGCAGCCCGTCACTGCTCCCCGAGGTCCACCTCGTGCTGGTCGCCGCATCTGACATCGTCGAGACACCCGCCGAGGTCTGGCGCACGCTGCCCGACCGCTTCGACGGTCGACTGCCGTCACAGGTCGTCCTCGTCACCGGCCCCAGCAAGTCGGCCGATATCGAGGGGGTCCTCACGGTCGGCGTCCACGGGCCACGAGCGGTGTGGATCGGTGTCTTGACCGACTGAGATCCGCTCTGGGGCTGCGACGCCGGCCAGTTGCGGCGGGGTTCACCGAGATGTAAGGACCAGGAACGGAACGCTTCAGACGCCCCCTTTTCCATGTGGCTGTCACCGGGACAGACCAACCGAAGAGGAGTCCCCATGAAGCGCATCACCACCCTGATCCTGGCGGCGGCCGCGCTCACGGCCTTCGCCGCTCCCGCCCTGGCGAACCAGGGAATCAGCGACGGCGCGGCCTTGTACGCCGACGGCGAGCAGTTCCGCACCAAGGACGCGACGGACCTTCCGCCCCCCAGCGGCAACAACGCCCACTCGTTCGACGACATCTACGTCATCCAGGGTGGCCACGCCGACCAGCTCCCCGTCGCGGAGGCGGCACCCGGCGAGCGCGACTTCAACGGCGGTCGCTGGGCCGTCCAGGTTCTCGAGTGGAACGGGAGTGGCGACGCGCCTCTGCTCACCGACGACGAGGCCGTCGACGCCGCGTTGGCGAGTGGCGACCTGACGGTGGTGCACACCAACGCCCGCTACTTCCTGTGTCCGGTCGCACCCCTCAACTGACGCCATCCCCTCCGGCGGGGCGCGGCCACCCACGACCCGCGCCCCGCGGTTCGACCGGAGCCGCATCCGATGCGGCCACAGGAATAGCATGGACGTGATGGACGACACCCAGCGCATCCTCGTCGTCGACGACGAGGCCATGGTTCGTGAGGTCGTGTCGCGCTACCTCACGGACGCCGGCTACGAGGTCGAGACGCTCAGCGACGGTGACAGCGCACGCCGCACCCTCGCGTCGTCGCCACCGGACCTGGTCGTGCTCGACGTCATGCTGCCCGGCCAGGACGGCCTGTCTCTCCTCCGTCAACTACGCAGCAGATCGGTGGACGTGCCCGTCATCCTGCTGACCGCGAGGAGCGATGAGGTCGACCGGATCCAAGGCCTCGACATCGGCGCCGACGACTACGTCGTCAAGCCGTTCTCCCCCCGGGAGCTGGTCGCCAGGGTCCGTTCCGTTCTACGGCGCACCGGGGATCCCACGCCCGCAGAACCGCTCGAGTTCGACGGCCTGTCGATCAACCCGGCGACCCGCGAGGTGCGTGCCGGTGGCGAGCAGGTGGAGCTCACGCGTCGTGAGTTCGACCTGCTGTTCCACCTCGCTTCTCATCCCCGCCAGGTGTTCTCTCGGGCGCACCTCCTGCAGTCGGTATGGGACTCCTCGCCCGACTGGCAGGACCCGTCCACCGTCACGGTCCACGTCCGGCGGCTGCGGTCCAAGATCGAGCCCGACCCGGACGAGCCCCGGTGGATCGTGACCGTCTGGGGCGTCGGCTACCGGTTCGAGCCATGAGGTTCCTCGCCGCGATCGTCGTCGGCGTCACTGCGGCGCTGCTGATCAGCGAGGCGGCCATGCAGCCTTCTGGCGAGGAGCGCCTCGCTCTGCTCGCGCTGTTCGGTGGGGTGGCCGTGCTCGCCGCGGGCGTCGCGGTCGCATTGCGGCGCTGGTCACCGAGGTCACTCCGCACGACGGTCCTCGCGATCACGTTCGCTGCCATCGGTGTCGCCGCTGTCGCGGTGGTGGGCTCCGCCACATCGATGTTCATCTCCGCCCACGATCTCAAGCTCGTCCTCGTGGCGCTCGGCCTTGGGCTCGGGCTCGGGTCGATCGTGGCACTCACGCTCACGCGGGACCTCCTCGCCGACCTCACCGCCATCGGACGCGCCGCCAAGCGGGTGGCGGCCGGCGACCGATCCGTCACCACCGGCGTCGAGCGTCGGGACGAGATCGGGGCGCTCGCAGCCACACTCGACGACGCCATCGTGCGTCTCCGCCACGCCGACGAGGAGCGGCGCGAGGTCGACGCAGCGCGGCGGCGGTTCCTCGCGAGCATCGGCCATGACCTCCGCACCCCCTTGACCTCGCTCCGGAGCGCGATCGAGGCGCTCCAGGACGGGCTGGTCGACGACCCCGACCGCTACCTGGCGGCGATGCGAACGGACGTCGCACTCCTGTCGTCACTGGTGGAGGACCTGTTCCTCCTGGCCCGGATCGAGTCGGGCGTCCTCGAGCTCGACCGGCAGCCCATCGATCTCGCCGAACTGGCCGACGGCGTGATCGAGGCGGTGCGCCCCGCCGCCGATGCAGCGAACGTCACCGTGGTCCTCGACGCTCCCGGACCGGTACCCGTGGTCGGCAGTCCCCGGGAGCTGAGCCGCGTGCTCCGCAACCTCCTGGACAACGCCGTCCGCCACGCCCCGCCCGGATCCGAGGTCCGCGTGCAGCTCGAGGGCGAGGGCGGACCCAGCGTGACCATCCGCGACGACGGTCCCGGCTTCAGCGAGGACTTCCTGGAGGTCGCTTTCGAGAGCTTCACCCGGGCGGACGAGGCACGGGTGCGCGACGGTGCCGGGTCCGGCCTGGGCCTCGCGATCGCCCACGGCCTGGTCGACGCACACGGTGGGGAGATCCGTGCCTTCCCCGGTCCCGGCGGGAAGGTGACGGTCACCCTTCCTGGGCCGGATCAGCAGTAGGCGCAGGTCGCGTCTTCGCACCCATCGGCGTGGCCGAGCTGGGGTAGCCGGACACTCCGACCGCTCCCCCGCGGCCACTAGCGTCGGATGCAACGAATCGACGGGAGACAGAGGATGACCAACGCGTCGACGACCTCCCGCAGCGACGTCCTGTGGGAGCCCCCGCCAGATGCGCTCGACACGACCCAGCTGGGTCGCTTCCTGCAGCAGGTCAGCAGGAACCACGGCGTCGATCTCGACAGATACGACGACCTGTGGAACTGGTCGGTCGATGAACTCGGGGACTTCTGGTGGGAGGTGGCCGACGTCGCCGGTGTCCGCTTCCACGATCAACCGTCGGAGGCGTTGGCGGACGCCAAGATGCCGGGAGCGTCGTGGTTCCCTGGCGCGACGCTCAACTACGCCGAGCACCTGCTGACGCGGGACGACGACCACCCGGCGATGCTGGTCCGGTCACAGACACGCGGGGACGGCGAGGTCACCTACGCCGAGCTGCGCGAGCAGGTCGGTCGCTTCGCCGCCGGTCTTCGGGCGATCGGGGTGGAGCGGGGCGATCGCGTGGCCGCCTACCTGCCCAACGTTCCCGAAGCGATCGTCGCCTTCCTGGCCACTGCCAGTATCGGGGCCATCTGGTCGTCGTGTGCACCGGAGTTCGGTACGCAGGCCGTCGTCGACCGGCTGACCCAGATCGAGCCGAAGGTGCTGCTCACGATCGATGGGTACCGCTACGGCGCGAAGGAGATCGACCGCGCCACCGAGGTGGCCGAGATCCGTGCCGCGCTCCCGGGGCTCCAAGCCACCGTGCTGCTGCCGTACCTCTCGGCGGATCCCGATGACGACCGGTTCCCCGACACCGTGCGCTGGGACGAGGTGCTCGCCGGCGAAGCAGCGTTGACCTTCGAGCCCGTGCCCTTCGACCACCCCCTCTACGTGCTGTTCTCGTCGGGCACGACCGGCGTCCCCAAGGCCATCGTGCACGGCCACGGCGGCATCACGCTCGAGCACGCGAAGATGATGCTGCTCCACCACGACATGGGTCCCGAGGACCGCTTCTTCTGGTTCACCACGACCGGCTGGATGATGTGGAACTACCTGGTGTCGGGCCTGTTCGCCGACGCCACGCTCGTGCTCTTCGACGGCGACCCCGGACACCCGGACCTCGACACGCTGTGGCAGCTCGCCGAGGACACCCGCGTCACGGTCTTCGGCGTGTCCGCGCCCTTCATCATGAACTGCCGCAAGGCAGAGCTCTCGCCTGGTGACGACCACGACTTGTCGGCACTCCGCCAGGTCGGCTCCACCGGCGCCCCGCTCCCGCCCGAAGGCTTCCACTGGATCCACGACGAGGTCGGGGCAGACATCCAGACCGCCTCCGTATCTGGAGGCACGGACATGTGCACGGCCTTCGTCGGTGCCGCCCCGCTCGTTCCGGTGTGGGCCGGCGAGATCTCGTGCCGCTGCCTCGGCGCCAAGGTCGAGGCCTACGACGAGAACGGCCAGCCGGTGATCGGCGAGCGGGGCGAGCTCGTCGTCACCGCACCGATGCCGTCGATGCCGGTGGGCTTCTGGGGTGACGACGACGGCAGCCGCTACCGCAGCGCCTACTTCGAGCACTTCCCCGGGGTGTGGCGACACGGCGACTGGATCCGCATCACCGAGCGTGGCTCCTGCGTCATCACCGGCCGGTCCGACGCGACCCTCAACCGGGGCGGCGTGCGGATGGGGACGAGCGAGTTCTACCGCGTGGTCGAGGACTTCGACGAGGTCAAGGACAGCCTCGTGATCCACCTCGAGGATCAGGGCGGCGAGGCTGGACGCCTCGTGCTCTTCGTCAGCACCGCGCAGGGCCACGATCTCGACGACGACCTGCGGTCCCGCATCGCCGCGCAGCTGCGGGAGCAGCTGTCCCCACGCCACGTCCCCGACGAGATGCACGCCGTCGGTGATGTGCCCCGCACGTTGTCGGGCAAGAAACTCGAAGTTCCGGTGAAGAAGCTGTTCGCCGGCTCCGACCTCGAGGACGTCGCCAGCGAAGGCGCGCTCGCCAACCCGGAATCCTTGGGTGACTTCCAGGAGCTGGCGCCGAAGAGCCGAGACTGAAGGTCACCCGTCCGAGCTGGGCCGGCCCGCACGGAACCAGCTCCGCAGGCGGGGCGGGAGATGACCCACCTGGTTCCACAGCGCCAGCTGGGCGGTGTGGTGGGACTGGTGGAGCACCGTCACCGAGGCGTTGCCGACCCCACCCAGGCTGCCGAGCGGTAGCTCCACGAGCGCGTGGACACCGTTCCAGATCGTCCCTCCGTGGGTCACGAGGACCGCCGCCTCCCCATCGCGGAGGCTGTCCACCACCTCTCCCACGAAATCGACCATGCGGGTCGTGAGATCGTCGGTGCTCTCCCCGCCCACCTCGGCGGTCACGTCCTCCCCCTGCCGCCATCGGGCCCACAACTCCGGCCAACCGTCGGCGACCTCGGGATGGGTGTGTGAGGTCCACTCCCCGAAGTGCCGCTCACGGAGCTCCTCCCGGTACTGGACCTCGACCCCCAGCTCGTCGACGACCGGCGCAACCGTCTCGCGGCAGCGTTGGAGATCGGAGCTGAAGTACGTCGCATCCGGGAACGTCTCAGCCAACCAGGCTGCCGTCAGCCGGGCCTGCTCATGACCGTCGTCGGAGAGGCCTTCACCTCCCTGGCCTTGGATACGACCCTCGACGTTCCAGGCGGTCACGCCGTGGCGGACCAGCACGACTTCGCGCATCAGGGGGCGTCAGCGGTCTCGCGGACGGTGGTCAGCGGCTCCAGCAGCTCACCAGACGCGGGATCCCGCCGCGGCACGTCCGCCCACAGGCGCTCGAGCGCGTAGAAGTCGCGGCGGTCGGTCACGAAGAGGTGGCAGACGACATCGCCGTAGTCGAGGAGCACCCATCCGGATGCGGGTGCCCCCTCGCGGCGCAACGGCCGACGGTCGAGGTCCTCCCGCAGCACACGCTCGACCTCGTCGGCCACCGCCTTCAGCTGGCGCTCGTTGCCGACGCTGACGATGGCGAAGAGGTCGACGACCGCGAGCACGTCCGCAACCTCGAGGATGACCGGGTTCGCTGCCTTCTTCTCCTCCGCTGCCTGGACAGCCGCGCATGCGGCCTCGATCGCGTCAGGTTGTGCGGGCACCGGCACCTTTCGAGATCCGGGACGTCTTCCAACCACGAGGGAACCACAACCCGCGCCCGACCGCTCAGCGACGAGGCTGCACGGACCACCACGGCACCAGACAGGAGCCGCTAGCCGCCTCCTTCGCGCTGCTCGAGGAAGTCCAGTCCGACGACGACGGTGATGTCGGCGACCGACAGCGGCTGTCGGCTGCGTTCGATCCGACCCACGCCCAAGAGCTCCTGGATCCGTTCCGCGGCACGGAGCTGGTCGACGTCATCGGAGTAGACGATGATGCGGGTCTCGCGATGGTCGAAACGGTCGGCGTTGCCGGTCTTGACCACCCGGAAGCCCTCCGGAAGCAGGATCTGGGCCACCTGCTGGCCGATACCGGGCGTGCCGTTGCCGTTGAGGATCTGCAGCGCTCGACCGCCCCCCTCCCCGCCCGTCGGCACCGACGCAGCGAAGCGGTCATCGATGATGGCGGACGCGCGGGCCTCGTCGAGCCGGTACGTCTCTCCCTCACCGCTGCTCATGGGCGACACCGGCAGCGTCCGCACCTCGAGCTGGTCCGCGGCCAACGACGCCGCCAAGGCCTCGAAGAGTGAGCGGATCTCGGCAGGCGGAACGGTGCCGTCCAGCATCGGCGCAGAGTCGACGAACACCGCATCGAGGATCGCGGGGTCAGACGCGACCTGCTCGAGAAGACCGGTCAGCACGAGCTGCACCCGGGCGAGTTGCTCGAGCTGGGACTCGCCGCTCTCCGCGAAGGTCAGGAGCTCGGCGAGCCGAGGCCCATCCAGGAACTGGGAGCCAGCCTGGAACCGCACGCGACTCGAACCGTCGTCCAGGCGTTCGTCCAGTCGCTCGCGAACGTCCACCGTGAACCCACCCACCCGGGTGAACAGCGCGGACCAGCCCTGGCGGCTCACGCCCACTGCGCCGTCGAGATCGATCCCGAGGAGGTTGTCGAGCGTCGCGTCCAACAACGGTGCCTGCCCGAAGCCGTACGCACGGCCGACCGGCAACAGGCCGTGCCCGGGGACGTCCGCGACCGTCCCCGGCGGCACCAAGAGCACCGTGCCCCGGCCGGTGGCAGGCTCGTGGGCGAGGATCGCGACGTGGGAGGCGCCGGCCGACGGGGCCGACTCATCGAAGGTCGCGAACGCGACGGCGAGCTGGGGGTCCGAGGGGGCCGGCTCGGAGGGCTGATCGGTCTCCGCAGGAGCATCCCCGTCGGCGACATCCTCACCACCGAGATCGAGGTAGGTCACCCCGACCACGATCCCGATACCGAGCAGCCCGAGCACGACCGCCCATCCCAGGAACCGGAGAGCGGCACGCCGCCGATGGGCACGGCGCTTGCGGGCACGACGGCCGCGTGAGCGCCGACCACGCCGGGGCGAAGACCGCCTCGGGCGCTCCTCGGTGTCGGTCCGGACGTCCTCGAGCGTCCCTTCGTCACTCATGCGCGGCACCGTACAAGCCGTGCTCGCGCACGTAGCGCTCCACCGCGCGGGGCAGCTGGAAGCGCACCGCCCTCCCCGCTGCGAAGCGGTCACGCAGATCGGTCGACGACACCGAGACGTCGGGCACCTCGAGCCGCCCGAGCGCGGTCGTCATCGGATGGTCCAGATCGAGGTCGTAGCCGGAGCGGGTCATCGCCACGAACTCCGCCATCGCCAGCGCATCCTGCGCCCGCTCCCACTCGGGGATGTCAGCGACGGCGTCCGCCCCCACCAGGAACACCCAATCGCACCCGGGTTCCTCCTCCGAGAGCTCGTCGAGGGTGTCGGCGGTGTAGGTCGGCCCCGATCGCTCGGTCTCCCGCGCATCGACCGACAGTCCTGCATGCCCATCCACCGCGAGCTGCGTCATCTCTACCCGCTGCGTTGCACTCGCGGCCTGCTCCTTCATCCACGGATCACCCGCGACGAGGAACCTGACCTCGTCCAAGCCGAGCTCGACACGAGCCTCCTCCGCGACGATCAGATGTCCGACATGAGGCGGATCGAAGGTCCCGCCCAGCAGACCGACACGCGCACGAGGATCGGAAGACACGCCCGGATGCTATCCAGAGGCATCCCCGTGACCCAGCAGTCAGCGCAAACGCAGCGGAACCGCCCCATCGGCTCTGGCCGAACGGACGAGCCCGGCTACTGGAGATGGCGACCCAGATCGCCGACCATCCAAGTGGCAGCGTTGGGAGCAGTGACCGTGTCGACGATCATCGATGACCACCCCGCCAACAGCGGGGCGAGGAGTTCACTCGGGGGCCCCCGCTCCTGGCGCCTCGAGATCGCCGCCGGGCTCATCGGCGCCCTGGTCGGCCTCGCCGTGGTGCTGATCCTGCTCGGCTGACCTTCCCGGGATCCTCTCTCGGAACGCGATGCGCTCTCATCTTCCAGCGTGCTCTCGCTACGCGATGCGCTCTCATCTTCCAGCGTGCTCTCGCTACGCGATGCGCTCGACGAACCTCGCGAGTTGCTTGAGGTTCCGCACCTCGACCATGTCGTCGACGAAGCGTCCGTAGCTCGACGCGATCGAATCGCCCGTGTCCCAGAACTGGATCGGTTCGGGGTTCAACCAGAAGACCCGCCGCGCACGCTTCTGGAGATCCTGTAGCACCCAAGCGTTCGCCTGGCGGTAGTTGTTCCGAGCATCACCGAGGATGAGCACCGTGCTGCGCGGGGAGACCTCCCGAGCGTGCTCGGCGTGGAACCGCTCGAGGCTGTGTCCGTAGTCGCTGTGCCCGTCGAGCCACACGAGCTCGGCCTCCTGCATCATCCGGCGCATCGCGGCCGCGAAGTCACCCTGCTCGAAGAGGGCCGTGACCTCGTCGAGCGTGTCGATGAACGCGAAGGACCGCACCTTGCTGAACTGCTCCTGCAGGGTGTGGACCAGCATCAGCGTGAACCGAGCGAAGGACGCCACGGATCCGGACACGTCGCAGATGAGGAAGAGCTCCGGCTTGTGGGGCTTGCGAGGCTTGAAGCTCGGATCGAACGGCACCCCCCCGGTCGACAGGCTCTTCCGCACCGTGCGCCGGACGTCCAGGCGACCGTCCCGACCGTGCCGCCGCTTCACCGACACCCGGGTCGCGAGCTTGCGCGCCAACGGGCGGATCTGCCGCCGCATCTGCGCCTGCTCCTCGGCGTTCAACCGGAAGAAGTCGACCTCCTCGATCGCCGGCCGTGCCATGCGCTCGGCCACCTGCTCGATCCCGCGTTGGGCCGCGGCCCGACGGCGGATCTCGGCCTCCACCTCCTGCTGGAACTCCCGCAACCGAGCTTCGAACTCGTCCCGCCACAGCCGCTCCTGAAGCGGCGTCAGCTCCTGCTCGTCCTCGGCCTGGCGAGCCAGCAGGTCACGGAGGAGCTGCTGGATGTCCACGGCCCGGAACACCCGGTACTGGAAGTAGCTCACCCCACCGTCGCGTCCCTCGACGCGACCGAAACGCTCCACGGCGTCGAGCGCCATCTCCCGGATGCGCTGGAGATCCCCATCCATCAGCTCGTCGAGGAGCTGGCGGACGAACTCGTCGGGCTCGGTCTGCTCGACCGGCTGGTCCGACACATCTGGGGTGTCGTCCGGAGCGGTGGGGCGGGCCGGGAAGTAGAGCTCGAACAGGTCGTCGAAGGCCCGGCGGTGCGTGTGCTGCTTGACGGTCAACGCTGCCAGCGCCTCTCGGAGCTGGGAACGATCGAGGAGGTCGAGGTGGCGGAGTGAGCGGATGGCTTCGATGTCCTCCGAGACCGCGGTCCCCACACCCGCACGGCGGAGAGCCTGCACGAAGTCGAAGACGCGCTGGAGCAATCCGTTGACCGGGGGCGGACCCTCGGCGAGGATCTCGCTGACACGTTCGCTCATACTCCTCCTCTCGGGCGACGGTACGACATCACCAGGCATCTAGGTTGACCGTGGCGCCAGACAGACGATCCCGTTCAACAGGAGCCCCGTGAGCCACGAGCGACCGCCGCTGCATCTGCTGGCAGCGCTCGGCACCCTCAGCCTCGTCGCCTTCGGGGTCTGGTTCTACGGCTACGGCGTGCTGTTGGAACCGATCCGACAGGACACCGGCTGGCCCGAGGCCCTGCTCACCACGACCTACGGGCTGTCGCTCCTCCTCACCGGCGTCGGGGCGGTCGCCGTCGGACGCGCGGTCGACCACGGCCACGCGCGGCGGGTGTTCGCCGCGGCCGCGGTCGTCGCGAGCATGACGCTGGCGCTCGCCTCGTTCGTGGCCTCACCGCTGGCCTTCGCTGCTCTGGTGACCGTGGCCGGAGGGGCCATCGGCGCCGGCGGCTACTACCCCGCCACCCAGGCTGCCATCACCCACGCCGCGCCCCGCTCCCGCACGAAGGCCATCACGGGGATCACGCTCTTCGGTGCCTTCGCGAGTCCGGTGTTCCTGCCGGTCATCGGCTGGCTCGTGAGCACAGTCGGGTGGCGGCCGACCCTGCGGTTGCTGTCCGGCGTCGTGGCACTGTCGTTCGCCTGGGCAGCGATCGCCACCCCCTCCGGCACCGGGCGAGACGCCTCCCGGGTCCCGTTCGTGACCGCCTTGCGCCACGTCTGGCGGCAGCAGGATCTGCGGCGCTTCGTCCTCGCCGGTGGTGCGGCAGGGGTCGCCACATCCCTGCTGTTCCTCTACCAGGTCCCGGTCATGGTCGACGCCGGCTTGGCCCTCACCCTCGCGTCGACGCTCGCCGGGGCGCGTGGACTCGTGCAGCTCGCTGGCCGCCTCCCGCTCCCCCCGGTCGTGCGCCGGATCGGCTCGGACCGCTCCCTCCGCGGCTCCTTCGTGCTGGTCGCCATCTCGATCGTGCTGCTGCTCGGCTCGGGCAACCTCGCGGTGGCGTTCGCGTTCGTGGCGGTCGCCGGCGTCGCGACAGGGGCCATGGCAGCGCTCGAGGGGATCTACGGCGGCGACCTCCACACCGAGCAGCTCGGAACGCTGCTCGGGGCGTTCTCCCTCGTGCGGGGCCTCGGTGCTGCCCTTGGGCCAGCGCTCGGCGGCGTGGCCGTCGGACTCCTGGGCTCACGGGTCCCGGCACTGCTGGTCGGTGCCGCAGCAGCGCTGGCGGCCGCTGCGCTGATCCCCCCACTGCGACGGGTGCGCTCGCGGGAGTCGCAGCGGTCAGTTCATCTCGGGTCGTGACGGCAGGTTCAGGTGTCCCGCCGCCTTCTCGACGTCCTGCTGGTACTTGAGTAGGACGTTCATCGTGCCGCGCGCGACGTCCTCGTCGATCGTGTCGAAGCCGAGCTCCAAGAGGGTGCGAGCCCAGTCGAGCGTCTCGGAGATGCTCGGGGGTTTCTTGAGCTCGAGCTGGCGCAGGCTCCTGACGATCCGGACGAGCTGGTCGGCGAGCTGCTCGGGGGCGTCGGGAACGTGGGTCAGCACGATCTCCTTCTCACGCTCGACGTCGGGGTAGTCGAGGTAGAGGTAGAGGCACCGGCGCTTCAGGGCTTCGGACAGCTCGCGGGTGTTGTTCGACGTCAGCACCACGTAGGGGTGTCGCGTACCCCGCACCGTCCCGAGCTCGGGGATCGTGACCTGGAAGTCGGACAGGATCTCGAGCAGCAGCGCCTCGAACTCGAAGTCGACCTTGTCGACCTCGTCGATCAGCAGGACCGCGTCGCCGGTGTGTCGCAGAGCGCGGAGCAACGGCCGCTCCAGCAGGTACTCCTCACCGAAGATGTCGTCGTGAACGGACTCCCAGCCTTCCT
The DNA here is from genome assembly GCA_033722375.1 of Nitriliruptorales bacterium. GTDB lineage: Bacteria > Actinomycetota > Nitriliruptoria > Nitriliruptorales > Nitriliruptoraceae > JAWVZB01. The sequence continues at coordinate 53,831 of JAWVZB010000004.1, forward strand.
CGTCGGACACCTGGATCCGGAGGAGCTGCTTCTTGTAGTTCCACTCGTACAGCGCCTTGGCCTCGTCGAGGCCCTCGTAGCACTGGAGACGGACCAGGTCGGCGTTCCGCGCCGCGGCGACCGCCTTGGCGAGCTCGGTCTTGCCAACGCCGGCCGGACCCTCGACGAGGATGGGCTTGCGGAGCCGTTCTGCCAGGTAGACGACGGTCTCGATCGCCTCGTCCGTCAGATAGCCGACGTCCTGGAGCCGCTTCTCGACGTCCGCGACGCCGGAGAACTCGGTAGCCACGAGGGAACCTCTTTCACGAGCGTGGGACCGGGGAGACGCTCGGGACCGTACCCGACCCCGCCAGGTCGGAGCCCAGCACCGTCCGTTCGTCCATCTGACGCTGCGTAACCGGACCACCCCCTGCGCGTTGGTCTGGATGAGACCACAGGGAGACGACACCATGGAGCTCATCGACCACCCCGCCGTGGACTACGCGATCGCCGGGATCCTCACCGACCTGCGGCTGCTCGGCTACGTCCTCGGCTGACTCACCACGACCCTCCGCCGCCGCCACCGAACCCACCGCCGGAGAACCCCCCACCGCCGCTGAACCCGCCACTGCCGCTGCTGGCCGGCACGGTGGACAACGACTTGCCGACGTTCGACGAGAAGTCCGACAGGCCAGCGGAGAACCGTCCCGCATGGAACGGTCCCGGACCGACGTACCAGCCCGTCGTCGTCTCGGGCGTCACGCCGAGGTCGGCGAAGGCCCTGGCCCAGCGTTCCGTCTCGCCGAACACCACCGCGTAGGGCAGGTACGGCAGGAACAGGCTCTCGGCTTCGGCGAACTGCAGGCGCTCGTTCTCGGCGGTCGCGATGAACTCCCGGAAGCCGAGCGTCTCGCGCAGCAACGCACTCCCCTTGGCGGTGCGGTGGGGCATCCACCGATGCCCGATCGTGAGCGTCAACGCTGCCACGACCAACGGCACGGCGGCGACAGCAACCCGGGTGAACAGGAACGCCGCCATCAGCAGCCCGACAGACAACATGATGGCGACCACACCGATCCCGAGCCAGCGGCTGCGCACCTTGTCGGGGCGCTTGGCGAACCAGCGCCGCAGCCGTGCGTCCTCGTACATCGCCCGCTCGATCTTGCCGTAGTCCTCGTGGAACTCACCCTTGAGGTCGGAGATCCGCACGCTGTCCGCGCCACCGAAGAGCTTGTCGAGCAGCAGCTCCTCGTAGTGCCACAGCTCCAGATCGGCGGTGTCCGCCGGCACGTCGTCACGCTCAGCAGGATCGGTCCGGACCAGCCGCCAGTCGGTCCTCGAGAACCACAGGATGTCCTCGTCGAACTCCTCGATCCGCAGGTAGCCGCGAACGGCCAGGTCGACGATCGTGGCAGAGACGTCGACCGCATCGACACGCTCGTCGACGATCACACCGAGCTGGCCGGGGCGGAGCTGCTCGGGGGGACGGAACCGAACCGGGACGACACGCGGCTCGAGCAACCCGCGTCTGCGGTCCTCGGCGTCGGCTTCGTCGACGCGCCCGTCGACGGTCACGGTGCCTCGGGCCACCCGGTCGCGCCCTTGCCGGTAGAGCAACATCCCCACCGCCCCGAACGCCAGCACCGTGGTGAGCAGGCCGAGCGGGATCGCCCAGACGGAGCCGGCGAACGCCCGCGCCGGGGTCCACTTCTCCTCGAGGATCGGAGGTGGCAGGTCGATCGCCTCGTCGCCGTAGACAACGGCGATCGTCATCCCTTCACCGGGCCGCAGATCCCGTGCCGTGGCGACCAGCCGATCGTCCTCGAGCCTGGTGTCACACGTGTCCGTCGCCCCGTAGACACCGCGGAAGCAGCCGCCCTGCTCGACCGGGGGTCCGGTCACGACCGCGGAGGCCCGCTCGATCGGGGCGTCCCAGTCGTTGCCGGTCACGTCCCAGAAGAGCTCTGGGCCCGTCGCGAAGCGGTCGAACGCACCTCGGACGCGGTAGCGGATGGTGTAGGTGTGGCGACCCGTGATCGTGGTGTCCGGGTCGCCGATGCGGATGCGCAACCACTCCCCACCCGTGGGGCCGGGGCGGGTGATCTCGACATCGTCCGGCGCAGAGCGGGAACTGACCCGGATCTCGTCGATGTCGATGGCGCGGAGGTAGTCCTCGGGCGTGAGGTCGGGATCAGGGAGTGCGTAGGGCGGGTCGGGAGGGAGTTCGTAGCGGACGGGGATGTCGCGGAAGATGCCGTGCCGAGTCAGGTTCCCGAAGTCCACCGCGATGACCTCGCGGACGACGAAGGTGGCGTCCTCCTGGACCTCGATCCCCACGTCGAACGAGCGGATGGTCCAGCCCGACTGCGCGTGAGCGGGCGACACGAGCAGCGCGAGCCCCGCGGCGACGACCGCGACCAGCACCCGCTTCATCGCTCGAGATCCACCTGCGGGGCGACGCGTTCGTCCTCACCCGCCCGGAAGTAGGGGCGCCGTTCGAAGCCGAAGGGCCGCGCGACGAGCAGCGTCGGGAACTGCTCGATCCCCGTGTTGTGGTTCTCCACGACCGAGTTGTAGTAGCGGCGGGCGAACGACAACTCCTCCTCGATCTCGGCGAGCTCGCGTTGGAGGGCGAGGAAGTTCTCACTCGCTCGCAGCTCGGGGTAGTCCTCCGCGAGCGCGAAGAGCCGCCCGAGGGCTGCGTCGAGGGCAGCATCCGCCTGTTCGGCGTCCTCCGGGTTGTCGGCCTGGACCAGCCGGGTCCGCGCCTCGGTGACGTCCTCGAGGGTCCGCCGCTCGTGTCCCGCGTAGCCCTTCACCGTCTCGACCAGGTTGGGGACCAGGTCGGCACGACGTTGGAGCTGCACGTCGATCCCAGCCCAGGCCTCCTCGACCCGGTTCCGACGGGCGACCAACCGGTTGTAGACCACGATCAGCCACGCGATCCCCGCGATCGCGATGCCTCCCAGGATCCAACCCACACTGCCCCAATAGCCGTCGTGAACGCCAGGCTAGTTGCCGCCATCCCCCGATCCCGCGAGCAACGCCAGGTCGTCGCGGTGGATGACTTCGCGGGCGTAGGCGGGCCCGAGCTGCTCGGCCGCCTGTTCGGTCGTGAGGCCCGCGATGCGTCGGAGGTCGCTCACGTCGTAGTTGACGAGGCCGCGTGCGATCGTGGCTCCGGTGCCGTCCACCACCTCGACCGCGTCGCCGGCTTCGAACGAACCGTCGACGGAGGTGACGCCGACGGCGAGCAGTGACGTGCCGCGCTCCAGGATCGCACGGGCGGCACCGTCGTCGATCGCCACGGTGCCGTGGGGGTTCAGCGCGAACCCGATCCACAACCGGCGGGCTTCCAGACGACGTTGCTGCGCCTGGAACCACGTCCCGACCTCACGCCCCGCCATGACTTCGGTCACGACATCGGGATGCCCGGCGTTGGCGACGACCGCGTGGGCCGCGGAAGCCACGGCGACGCGTGCAGATTCGACCTTGGTTCGCATGCCTCCGCTGCCGACGAACGAGCCGGTGCCACCGATCCGGTCGAGATCGAGGTCGTCGATCCGCGCCACGTGGGCGACGAGCTCCGCGTCAGGGTGCTGGCGGGGATCCTTGTCGTACAGGCCGTCGACGTCGGACAGCAGCAGGAGCAGGTCCGCTTCGAGCATGGACGCGACCAGCGCAGCGAGGTGGTCGTTGTCGCCGTAGGCCAGCTCTTCGGTTGCGACCGCGTCGTTCTCGTTGATGACCGGCACGGTTCCGAGCTGGAGCAGGCGTCGCATGGTGGTGCGTGCGTTGAGGTAGCGGTGGCGCCGCACGAAGTCGTCCTGCGAGAGCAGGATCTGGGCCCCACTGGCCCCGTGGTCGTCGAGCCGGGCCTGGTACTCGTGGATCAGGTCGCCCTGCCCGACCGCAGCGCACGCCTGGAGGGTCGGCAGGTCCGTGGGTCGCTGCTCGATGCCGAGCCGACCCATCCCCGCCGCCACCGCCCCGGACGACACGACGACCATCCTGGTGCCTGCGTCGCGGGCGGCGGCGATCTGCGCCGACAGGACCGCGATGCGCTCGCGGTCGAGCTGACCGTCCGCACGACGGAGACTCGACGAGCCCACCTTGACGACCGCGAGAGCGGGGCGCTCGAACCTCATCTCGGACTCACCAGTCGTCCTCCTCGAGCTCGCCGGCGAGGACCGCTGCGCGCTCCTCCTCGGGCAGGTCCGACAGGTCGGGTTCGAAGTCGAACACGACGTCGCCGATGACCACCTCGTCGCCGGCGCGAGCGCCTGCCTGGACGAGCGCCTTCTCGACCCCGGCCCGGCGCAGCCGTCCCTGGAGGTAGCGCGTGGCTTCGAGGTTGTCGAGTGGGGTCATCTGTACCCACCGCTCGATGCGTTTGCCGGTCACTTGGAACGCGCCGGTCGGGTGCCGCGAGATCTCGAAGTCCGGTCCGGTCCGCTCGAGGCGGATCACGAGCTCGTCGGGCTCGGTCTCGAGCTCGGTGCGGACACCGACCTCGTCACGTTGCCGTCCGACGAGCTCGCCGAGCCGGTAGCGGAGCGCATCGAGGCCCTCCCCGGAGATGCCGCTCACCTCGAACACCTCGTAGCCGCGTGCCTCGAGCTCGGGCCGAGCCAGTTCCGCCATCGCCCGGCCGTCCGGGAGGTCGACCTTGTTGAGCGCGACGACCTGCGGTCGATCGAGCAGGCCGGGGTCATGGCGTTGGAGCTCGGCCGTGATGGTCTCGAGGTCGACCACGGGGTCGCGGTCTGGGTCGAACGGGGCGCAGTCCACGACGTGCAACAGCGCGAGGCAGCGCTCGATGTGACGGAGGAACTGGTGGCCGAGACCCTTGCCTTCGCTGGCTCCCTCGATCAGCCCGGGGACGTCGGCGAGCACGACGTCGATGGGGAGTCCGTCCGGCCCCTCCCCCCCGCGCATGACCCCGAGGTGGGGAGTCAGCGTGGTGAACGGCCAGGCTTCGACCCGTGGCCGTGCGGCGGAGAGTCGAGCGACCAATGAGGACTTGCCCGCTGAAGGGAACCCGACGAGCCCCACGTCAGCGATGAGCTTGAGTTCGAGACGGAGACTCCGTTCCTCGACCTTCTCGCCGTACTCGGCGAAGCGCGGTAGCCGGCGGTGGCGGTTCGCGAAGGCCGCGTTGCCACGCCCGCCCCGCCCACCTTCCGCAGCGACGAACCGTTGTCCGGGCTCAACGAGGTCGGCGTACACCTCCGCGGTGTCGCGGTCCCGCACGACGGTGCCGACCGGTACGCGGACCTCGAGGTCGTCGCCATCTGCGCCGGTCCGGTCGTTGCCCTCGCCGTGCTGGCCGGAGGGGGCACGCCGGTGCGGTGAGCGGTGAAGATCGAGCAGCGAGGTCGTCGAGGGATCAGCGAGGAGGACCACGTCCCCACCGTTGCCACCGTTCCCGCCATCCGGGCCCCCACGAGGAACGTGGGCCTCGCGGCGGAACGAGACGGCGCCGTTGCCACCGTCACCGCCGGTGACGTGGACGGTGCATTCGTCGACGAACTCGACGGCCTCCACGTCGTCTCCTCAGTCGGCTGGCTCGCACGAGAAGAGGGCGGCAAGCTGCCGCCCTCTGGTCGCTGCTGGGTGGATCAGGCGTCCGCAGGATCGACGGTGGCGTAGGTGCGGCCACGGCTCTTGCGGAACCGCACGGCCCCATCGATCAGTGCGTACAGGGTGTCGTCGCCACCACGCCCGACGTTGTCGCCGGGGTGGATCTTGGTGCCGCGCTGCCGGACGATGATGTTGCCGGCACGGACCACCTCGCCGCCGTACTTCTTGACGCCGAGACGCTTCGCGTTGCTGTCGCGGCCGTTGTTGGAGGAGCCGCCGCCCTTCTTGTGTGCCATTGGGAACTCCTAGAAGTCGCCGACCTTGATGGTCGTCTGGTGCTGCCGGTGACCGCGACGCTTGTGCTGGCGGCTCTTGTTCTTGTAGGTGAAGACGCGGATCTTCTCTCCACGGCCGTGGCTGGTGATCGTGGCCGGGATCGACTGATCATCCAGGTCGTCGCCGACGGTCACGTCGCCGTCGTCGCCGACGAGCATGACCGGCCGAAGCTCGACCGTGGCGCCAACGTCGCCATCTAGCTTCTCGACCACGAGTTCCTGACCGGGCTCGACCCGGTACTGCTTGCCGCCGGTGGCGATGACCGCGTACACGTTCGGACTCCTGCCTGGCGCGTGGCTCACTGACGCTGGGTGTCCATCGAGGACGGAGAGGTGGACGTCGCACGACGCCGCTGCGCGAGGGTACGGCCGCCCCGGAGGGTGGTCAACCGAGCGGTCGACCGGACGGGCAGGATGCAGAGCGTCGCGCGCTGCTCACATCACGCATCCTCGACCCAGACCCGAGGAGGCAACGGTGGCGGACCGCTCTGCATGGCGCTCGGACCATCCCGCGATCCGGTGGGGCGCCTACGCGTGGGCGTTCGTCGGCTTCGCGATCGCGTTCGTCCTGCTGTGGCGTGGACTCGGCTACATCCGGATCGTCGTCGCCCCGCTCAGCGTGGCGATCTTCCTGGCGGCGCTGCTGACGGGGCCGGCACGCTGGCTCGAGGAACGGGGCGTCCCTCCCG
>JAWVZB010000005.1:0-54079 GCA_033722375.1 Nitriliruptorales bacterium
CCCAGACCTGCAAGACCCAACCGGACCAGCAGCACCGGACCGGACGGGAGCTCTTTGACAACTGGACAGCGAAACGTGACCGGCGGGCCCGCCAACCACAGCGGTCCGTGCCACCGCACGCACCCACGCCCGCCCCGTCACACCACAGACCACGAGCGGATCCAGCCGAAGTACTGAGTTGCCACAGCCGCGTACGTACACCGCCCCGACAGCTCCTCCGCGGACATGTCACACCCACCCGGCACAGTGTTCACAACGGCGAAAGGACCCGACATGACTGCGACCCTGACCCCTGAGAAGCGCACCACCCCAGCCCCGACCCACGGCGGCCAACCCGCGGAGACCGAGCCATGTCCGCTCTGTCTCGACACCGGGTGGGCGGACGCCTGGGAGGCCTACGACGGCTCGCCGCCACTGACCTGGTGCCCGGCGTGCCTCGGGGCGGGGCTCGAGGACTGCGACACGTGTGACGGCTACGGCGCGGTGCCCGATCCGGTGTCGTGTCCGGCCTGTGACGGGGCACTGTTCCCGCTGACCGCCTGACCCACCAGCTCGCCGGGCAGGGGGAACCACCGCAGGCTCTCGAAGTCGGCGCTGTGGGCGGCGGGGGGTGACGGCACCGGCCGGTCACGGGGCGCGGTCAGGATCGCCTTGGCGTCATCCAGGTAGCGGTCCAGATCTGAGTCCGGAGCGGTCCGACGACGCCGCGGGTACGACATCTCCCCGTGCTCGTAGCTGACGTCGTGGAGGCTCAGCGGCGGCTCGGGCAAGCCGTCGCGGTGACGCCACAAGCCGGAGTCGGCATCGAACGTGTAGTCATCGAGGAGCCGCCAGCCCTCGTCAGCGATCAGGTGGACCGCCGCGAGGATGAACTCGAAGACGGCCTCGCTGATGAAGTAGTTGAAGTTGACGCGGACCCATCCCGGCTTGATGCCTTCGCAGCCGCCGAGGATCTCGCGTTCGAACTCGTGGCTCGTGTCGAGGTCGATCCCGAGCAATCGGTGGCCGTACGGACCGGCGCACGAGCAGCCGCCCCGCGACTGGATCCCGAACAGGTCGTTCAGGAGCGCGACCACGTAGTTGTGGTGGAGGTAGCGGGCGTGCGGCACGTCGGCCTGACCGTCGTGGCGCACCTCGTGCCCGTCGCACCGGACGACGAACGACACGATCGAGAGACGGTCTGCATCGTGGCTGCCGAGGATCTCGAGGTTGGGGTTGTCGTCCCACGACGCGATCGCTCGGCGGATGAACGACTCCTCGCGCTCACGGATGGTGTCGGGGCCGACCACCTCCTTGAGCTGGAAGACGAGTCCGGCCCGGATCGACTCGACGATCGCCGGGGTGCCACCTTCCTCGCGGTGCTCGATGTCGTCGAGGTAGCGATGCTCGTCGGGGTTGACGTACGCCACCGTGCCGCCGCCCGGGACCGACGGGACGGAATTGGTGAACAGCTCGCGTCGCGCCACGAGGATCCCGGGCGTCCCCGGACCACCGATGAGCTTGTGGGCTGAGACGAAGATCGCATCCTTGTAGGCGCCCTCGGGATCGTCAGCGGATCCCATCGCGATGTCGACGTAGGGCGCGGCAGCCGCGAAATCCCAGAAGCTGAGTGCCCCGTAGCGGTGCAGCAGGGCCGAGATGCCGTGCGTGTCGGACAGGATCCCGGTGACGTTCGACGCCGCCGAGAAGCTGCCGATCACGAGCGGCCGGTCCTCGTAGCGCTGCAGAGCCGCCTCGAGAGATCCCTGGTCGATGTGGCCATCGGCGTCCTCGGGGATCGCCACGACCTCCGCGATCGACTCCCGCCACGGCAACTCGTTGCTGTGGTGCTCGTAGGGGCCGATCAGCACCACCGGACGCTCGTCCTCGGGGATGCGTTCGGACAGTCCATGGCGGCGGTCGAGGTCAGCAGGGATGCGGAGGTTCAGGACCGCGATCAGCTTGTCGATCGCGCCGGTGGAACCCGAGCCGCAGAACACGACCGCGTGCTCGTCCTCGGTGGCACCCAGGGCGTCACGGATGATCGCGCGGGCGTCCTCACGGAAGCGGGTGGTCTGCAGACCCGTCCCCGAGGACTCGGTGTGGGTGTTGGCGTAGAGTGGCAGCACCTGCTCGCGGATGAAGTCCTCGATGAAGGCGAGCGACCGCCCCGACGCGGTGTAGTCGGCGTAGGTGACGCGCCGCGGCCCGTAAGGCCCCAGCACGACCTCGTCCTCACCGATCACGGCCTCGCGGATCAGCCCCAGGAGCTCGTCGCCAGCGGTGCGGCCGCCCGTCCCGTCACCACGTGCTGTCCCGCTGCCCACGGAGGTTGCTCCCGCCCGGTCGCGGCCACGGTACGACGACGGGGCGCGGCGAGCCAGTGCCCACCGCGCCCCGCGATGCCGGAGGCGACCTCTCAGGTCACTGGATCCACTCGAACTCGAACAGGACCTTCTCGCCGGTGTGGAGGCTCTTGACCTTGACCGGGAACGGCTTGTTCGGCGGTGGGTTCGTGAACACGACCTCGACCTCCCAGTCACCGTTGTCGTTGGCCGTCACCTCCGCCTCGCCGTACTCGGAGTAGACCCAGACGACGGTCCCGGGCTGGGCCGTGCCCCAGAACACATCCGAGGGGGTCGCGGCGTCCGACGAGCCGTACTTCTGGTTCGCGGTGAACGCCACCTCGGACTCGGGCTCTGGGCGCGTGCCCGTGAACTCGAACTGGTGCTTGTGGTCGGTGTCGTACAGCCAGGCGGTCACCGTCCAGGTGTGCGTGCCGTACGGGGCGGACTCGAACCAGACCTTCACCCGCCAGGCTCCGTCCTCGCCCGCCTGGGTCTTCGCCGAGCCGTAGTCGGAGTAGACCTTGACCAGCGCACCGGCGGGCGCGGTGCCCTCGTACACCGAGTAGGGCGGGTCGTACTCGACCTTGTCGTGGACCTGGATCGCGGTGAACGTCACCTCGGGCGCCGGTTCCGGCTCCGGCTTCGGCTCGCTCTTCTCCGGATCCTTCGGCTGCTCCTTGGGCTCGGACGTGGCCTTCGGCTTCGGATCAGGTTCGGGCACCTCGCGTGTCACGACGACCTTGTCGTAGCCCCAGCGATCGTCACCGAGGCTCGCCACCGCCTTGACGAGGTTCTTGCCAGCGTCCAGTGGAACCACCGCGCGGAACGCGGCACCGTCTCGGCTGGCCGGCAGGCCGTTGACCGTCACCTCCGCAGCCTCGTCGGCGACCCCCTCGACCGCGATCTCCTCCGCCTCGGTCACCGTGCCGGTGGCGGGATGGAGGATGGTGATCTCGACGTCGAACGCGACGTCCTTCACCGGGGCTACGCCAACATCCCCGTCGTCACCCTTCTCCGCGTGCGGCTCGCTGCCGGTCGCCTCGTCGACGGTCTTGTCCCCGCTCCCCCCGTCGTCGATGGGCGCGTGGACCACCTCCGGGACCGGTGGGCCGTCGAGCGTGGACGGCAGCACGACGGCCGCCACGGCGACCGCAGCCACGGTGGCCAGGGTCGAAAACGCGCGGACCGCCAGCAGACGGCGCCGCCCACGGCGAACAACCTGGGCGAGCGAATCGCCCGGATCCACCGGGGGTGCGTCAGCTGCTCGCTGCTTGAGCTGTTGCTCGAGCATCGTCATCCCTCCCCTCGAGGAGTTCCCGGAGGCGGTCGAGCCCCCGCTTCTTGTGGACCTTCACGCTGCCGGTGGAACAACCCATCAGCGCGGCGACCTCTCGCTCGGACAGATCGGTCACCACTCGCAGGAACACCGCCTCGCGTTGTCGACGCGGCAGCCGCGCCAGGAGGTCGACGAGCCAGTCCTCGAACTCCGGTGTGAGCTCGTTGTGGCGGGGCGTGAAGCCGAACGCCTCGAGCACCCGACCGCGCTTCGCACGCTGGACGTGGGTCAGCGCGAGGTTCATCACCGCGCGGTGCAGCCACGCATCTGCGTACCCGCCCCGCTCGAGCTTGCTCCACCGCCGGTAGGCGCGCACGAACGCCTCCTGCGCGAGCTCCTCGGCGCGTGCCCGGTCTCGACAGATCGACCACGCGGACCGGACCACGTCGGGGTACAGCCGGGCGTACGCCTGCTCGAAGCTCTTCACCGCGCCTCCCGTCGCTCTGTTCGCACTGGCCATCACTCTCCGTAGTCGCGCCGCTACTTGATAAACCAGCGAGCGCCCCGCTTCGTTGACAGTCATCGGCATCTGCCCCCCGAGAGCCGCCAGAACGTGCGCTTGCCGCATCCGGTGCTCGCTCATCGCTCGCCGTCACCGTGCGTGAGGGGCGGTAGGGTCGGGCCGGCCGCGAGCGAGGAAGGCCAGATGTCCGACCCCTACAGCGACTTCGAGAGCCTGCGCTTCGAACGCCCCGCAGAGCACGTGCTCAAGGTGGTGATGGACACGCCGGGGCGTCTGAACGCGGCTGGGCACGAGATGCATCGGGAGCTCGCCGAGGTGTGGACCGTCATCGATCGCGATCCCGACACCCGGGTCGCGATCATCGCTGGAGCGGGCGGGGCGTTCTCGTCCGGCGGCGACCTCGACCTGGTCATGGACATGGCCGAGGACTTCGAAACGCGGATCCGCGTGCTACGGGAGGCACGGGACCTCGTCTACAACGTGATCGACTGCTCCAAGCCGATCGTCTCGGCGATGGAGGGCCCGGCGGTCGGGGCGGGACTGGTCGCGGGCCTGCTCGCCGACGTGTCGATCGCCGCCAGATCGGCGCGCATCATCGACGGCCACACCAAGCTCGGTGTGGCGGCCGGGGATCACGCTGCCATCGTGTGGCCGCTGCTAATCGGTATGGCGAAGGCGAAGTACCACCTGCTGACGTGCGAGCCGCTCTCCGGCGAGGAAGCAGAACGGATCGGGCTCGTCTCGCTGTGTGTCGATGACGACGAGGTCCACGCCCGTGCCCTCGAGGTGGCCGAACAGCTCGCCCGGGGCAGCCAGTCGGCGATCCGCTGGACCAAGTACACGCTCAACAACTGGCTGCGGATGTTCGGCCCAACCTTCGACGCGTCGCTCGCGTTCGAGTTCCTCGGCTTCTCCGGGCCGGACGTCCGCGAAGGTGCTCGCGCCATCCGTGAGCGGCGGCCTCCGGACTTCACCGGGCCGGCCTCGGAGTGAGAACGCGTCACCCCGGGCACCACGCTCACGACAGACCATGACAGACTGACGACATGACCCAGACCGACACCACCTCCGAGCCTCGCTGGGGTCCCACCCAGACCGGGGGTCACGAGCGGCGCCCCGTTCGGACCACCCTGAAGTGGGTCGGGATCCTGCTCGCCGCGCTGGTGATCTACGGCATCGCGACCGCGGCCTACGCCTCGTCCCAGATCGAGCGGGTCGATGTCGACGGCCTGCTGCGCGGCGGGGGTCCCCTCAACCTCCTCGTGGTGGGCTCGGACAGCCGCGAGAACCTCTCCCCCGAGGAGCGCAACGAGCTGAGCACGGGCTCCGCTCCGGGACAGCGCACCGACACCATCTTCGTCATGCAGATCTCCGGCGGGGACGTCGCGCTGCTCGCGTTCCCACGCGACCTGTACGTCGAGCGCTGCGACGGCTCACAGGGGCGGATCAACGCCGCCATGGCGATCGGCGGACCCGGTTGCCTCGTCGAGACCGTCAGCCGACTGTCCGGCATCCCCATCGACGACTACCTCGAGGTGCAGTTCCTCGGGTTCCGGGACATCGTCAACGCGGTCGGGGGGGTCGAGATGTGCCTCGACCGGGCGATCCAGGACGACGACGCGGGTATCGACCTCCCCGCCGGCTGCCAGGTGCTCGACGGCCGCCAAGCCCTCGGCTACGTCCGGGTCCGCAAGATCGACTCGGACCTCGAGCGCATCAAGCGGCAACAACAGTTCCTGGGCAACCTCGCCGACGAGATCCTCTCCCCCGCGACGCTGCTGAACCCGCTCAAGCTCTGGAGCACCGCGGGACAGGTCGGGTCCGCTCTGGTCGCGGACGAAGGACTCGGGATGATCGACCTCGGCCGGGTCGGCTGGGGCCTGCAGGGCCTGGCGGCGGGCGAGGCGGTGTTCGAGACGGTCCCGGTGACCACCGGCAACCGAGGCGGCGCGGCGGTGCTGTTCCCCAAGGAGGGCGAGGCCGACGCACTGTTCGCCGCGTTCCGGGACGGGTCGATCATGGGACGTGCCGGCGCCAGCGACCTCACCCCCGCAGACGTTTCCGTCCGGGTGTTGAACGGAGCCGGGGTCTCGGGCCTGGCGGGCCGAACGGCCGACGCACTCCGCACGGCCGGCTTCGACGTCGTCGGCATCGGCAACGCCGACCCGGCCGAGCGCACCCTGGTGCTGCACCCCGCGGGACGGGAAGCAGAGGCCGCTTTCCTCGCCCGGCAGTTCGGGGCGCAGTCCGGGGTCGAGCCAGAGGTTCAGGAGTCCTCGGAGGTCCAGGCCGTGACGCTCATCCTCGGAACTGATCTCGCCGAGAGCTGACCTCGTCGATCTCCGGGATCGCCTGCGGGCGGTCCAGCCGCAACATCCATCTGGTACCGCCTCCCGGCCGAGAGTCGATCCCGACCTCCACCCCGAGGAGCTCGAAGGCGGTCATCGCAGTCGCGAGTCCGAGCCCGAGCCCACCGGTCGCGCTGCGGTCAGCCACGCCGCCACGCCGGAAGCTGACGCGGAGGTCGTCGAGGACGTTGTCGGGCAGCCCGGGCCCGTCGTCGCTGATCACGATCATGGCGTGATCGTCACCTGCTCGTGCGGTCACGGTGACCGCCGAGTCGGTGTGGGTGGCCACGTTCTCCACCAGCTCACCCAGCCCGATCTGGAGCAGCTGTGGATCGGCGAGGACATCGACCTCGTCGTCCATCTTCCACTTGACCACCGGCCCTTCCGGATCGAGCCACCGGTCGACGACCGCCACGAGCTGGGAGCCGAGCGGAACGGGGCGCAACTCGACCTCGCGGTCGCCGAACTTGAGCTGGCGGAAGGTGGTCAAGGAGTGGACGACGCGGTCCAGCCGCTCGACGTGGTGGTTCAGGCGATCGACGAGCTGCATCCGCCGCTCCTCGTCCAGGGATGGCCAGTGGGTGCGCAGCAGCTCGCTGGCCGCCTTGACGATCGTGACCGGCGTGCGGAGCTCGTGGGAGGCCGTGGCGATGAAGTCGTCCTTCATGCGGTCGATCTCCCGCTGCCGCTCGAGCATCTGTGACTGGGTGCGGTGCCGTTTCGCGTGTCCCAGCACGTTCTCGGCCCGCATCGCCAGCAGCTCGAAGGCCTCCAGGAGCTCGGCGCGCACCGCGCCGCCGTTGCGGGTCCCGGCCACGAGGACTCCCGACACACGGTCGGTCAGCTGGATCGGAACGGCGACGAGGCACGTCAGTCCGTGAGAGCGCACGAGCGGGTCGGCCGCGAGCGGACCGTCCCCAGCCTCGACGCAGACGGTGCCACCGGTCCGGACCACCTCGGTCACCACGCCGTCGTCGAGTGGTCGCGGCACCGTGAGGTCGTCGGTGAAGCCCCGGGCGCACCGCGCGCTGTAGCTCACGGTGCCGTAATCGATCTCGAACAACGCGACGCACTCCATGCCGAGGTCACGCGCAGCTTCGGCGAGCTCCTCGAGGATCTCGTCGGTGTCCAGCCCTGCCTGATCGCCCGTGCGCGCCACGATGTGGATCAGCTCCGCACGGCGGACAGCCAGGGCCTCCGCCTCGGCCTCACGGTCGTGACGCGCTCGGATCTGCTCCGACAACCGCTTCACGAGGTACGCCAGGACCCCCAGCACGATGCCGTACCACCCCACCTGGCCGGCGTTCGCTGCTTCGCCCGACCACACGACGAGCCCCGCGTAACACCCGGCGAGGAAGAGGAGCAGCCCCAGCTGCGTCCGGCCCGGGTAGAGCGTGGAGAAGTACACGATCGGCAGCGCGTAACCCAGCACCACCGGGCTGGTGGGCCCACCCGTGGCGGCGACGGCCCCGGTGACCGCCAGCACGACCACGACGGACCACAGCACCGGGACCGCCGAGCCGAAACGGCGGATGAGCCCATGCCGGATGGCTTGCGGGGCCAGGAGGATCGCGGGGATCGCGCCGACGAGGACGGCGATCACGAAGCCGACATCGTGGCCGGCCCACCCCGGCACGGCCGCCGCGATCAGCAACCCCGCTGCCGCGAGCCAGCTCGCTCGGAGACCGGTCTCGAACACCTCGTCGGTCCAGAGGTCCCACGCCCCGTCTTGCACCTGCACCTCCCCGTGCCCTCTGTTGCGTGCTTCGACACGCCCCCTCCCAGTTCCTGCCTCCGTTCGGGTACCTGGCTCGCCCCCATCGGGCCAGACGATCGACCGGAGTGGACCCGTCAGCCGACGAGGCGCGTCCGGATGCGCTCGACGAGGCCAGCGCCACCGGATGCGGCGAACTGGGCCAGGTCACCGCGCTGGAGTGCACGGAGCAGCTCGGCGGCGTACCGCCGATAGTGCGCGTCGGAGACGTAGTACTCGTGACGGGGACTGTCGGCGTGCTCGATCCCGCCTTCGAGGTCCACGTGGCGCTGCTTGAACGACCGCCACCGGGCGGCCTGGGCGGGGCGTTCGTGCTGGTCGAGGATGATCTGGCTGATCAGGTCGGCCTGCAGGCTGATGTGGGGCCACGCTCCCGCGTCGGTCTCGACGAACCCCAGCGCGAACAGGTCGTCGTGGTCACGGCTGAACACGTTCAGGAACAGCCCGGGGTCGTTGGGCCGTGGCCAGCGCAGCTCGTCCCGGTCGAGGTAGGGCCACGACAGCCGGTAGCCCGTGGCCCAGATGATGAGGTCGTACGGCTCGACGCTCCCGTCGACGAACCGGACCCGGTCGCCCTCGAGCCGCTCGAGGTCGGGGCGGTGCACGAGGTCGCGATGCGCCAGGTGGAGCAGGATCTCGGAGTTCAGGATCGGATGGGTCGCGAGCGGCAGGTGGTCGGGTTCCGGCCAGCCGTACCTCGTGAGATCGCCGACGACGGTCCGGAGCAGCAGAGCGAAGAAGCGTTGCTCGACCCGCCCCGGCACGAAGCCCGGAGTGGAGCGAGCGAAGACGTCGGTCGGCTGGCCGAAGATGTGCTTCGGGACGATCCAGTACGCCCGCCTGGTGCTGATCGCGGCAGCGTCCGCCGTAGTGGCTGCCTGGCAGGCGATGTCACAGCCGGAGTTGCCCGCCCCGACGACCAACACCCGCCGGCCGTGGAGCTGGTCGCGCGAGCGGTAGTGCTTGGAGTGGTAGGCCTCCCCATCCCACTGACCGGGGTAGTCGGGGAGGTTCGGTGACCACTGGCTGCCGGACGCCATGATGACCCCGGCGTGTTCCACCTCCTCTCCGGTGTCCAGCACGACCGACCAGCCGCCGCCCGCCCGCCGGCGGATCCGTTCCACCCCCGTCGACAGACGCACGTGAGGCTCGAGACGGAAGCGGCGAGCGAACTCGTGGAGGTACGCGAGGAGCTGATCGTGGCGCGGGTAGTCGGGGTAGTCCTCCGGGAACGGGAGCCCGTCGAGTGCCGAGAGCGTGCGGGACGAGATGAAGTGAGCCGACTCATAGATCGGGGTCCCGGGGTTGCTGATGTCCCACATACCGCCGATGCCGTCATGACGCTCGTAGATGACGAACGGGATGCCGTCACGCCTCAGCGCCCGTCCGGCCGCCAGCCCCGACGGGCCGGCGCCGATGACGGCGTACGTGCCGGGCATGTGGATCCCTCCGTCGGGTCGACCGCACGGCAGACTAACGAGCGGTGGCGGGGACTATCGTCGCGTCTATGCGAATCCTCTTCGTCTGTCTTGGGAACATCTGCCGCTCGCCGACGGCAGAAGCCGCCTTCCGTGAGGCTGCCGACGACGCCGGTCTCGACGTCGAGGTCGACAGCGCCGGGACCGGCGACTGGCACATCGGCGAGCCGCCCGACCGCCGCATGCAGAGCGCTGCCCTCGAGGACGGGCTCGAGCTCCGGGGACGCGCACGACAGGTCGAGCCGGCGGACTTCGAGCGTTACGACCTGCTGGTGGCGATGGACCGCGAGAACCGTCGCGATCTGCAGCGGCTGGCCCCGGATGCGGAGGCGGCCGACAAGATCCGGTTGTTCCGGGAGTACCAGCCGGACGCGGACGCTCCAGACGTACCCGACCCCTACTACGGGGGCGAGGACGGGTTCCACGAGGTGGTTCGCATCGTTCGGTCCGCGGCGAAGGGGCTGGTCGACGAGCTGCGACAGCGATGACCGAGCTCCCTGATCTGCCGGCCTCGGTGGGCGAGGTTCGCGACGCACGCCCGCTGTCCGGCGGGATGATCGCAGACGTCTGGCGGGTATCCCTGGTCGACGGCACCGACGTCGTGGTCAAGGCGCCCCGCTACGACGCGCGCCTCGAGGGCGAGGGGCTCGCAGCGCTGGAGGCGGCGGGCGCCCCCGTTCCGGCCGTCCTGGCGGCGGAGGAGGACGTCCTGGTACTCGAGTTCGTCAGTGGGTCGCCGGACTGGGCTGAACTCGGGGCGCAGCTCGCCACCGTCCACCGCACCAGCAACGATCTGTTCGGTTGGCACCGCGACAACGTGATCGGCCCCTTGCCGCAGATCAACACCCGCGACGAGGAATGGGCCAGTTTCTTCGTCGAGAACCGCATCCGCCCCTGGCTCGACGCCCTCGCCGACGAACCCCGGGACCGGCTCAGCGCCGCGTGCGAAGGGCCGATGCAACGCCTCCTCGATCACGAGCCGACACCGAGCCTCGTCCATGGGGACCTGTGGTCCGGCAACGTGGTCGACGGGCGCTACCTGATCGACCCCGCGGTGCACTACGCGGACCGCGAGTTCGAGCTGGCGTTCGCCGACCTGTTCGGGGGCATCCCCGCGACGTTCTGGGCCGCCTACGAGGACGCGTGGCCACTCGACGACGGGTGGGAGCGGAGGCGGCCGGCGCTCCAGCTCTACCACCTGCTCGTGCACGTCGAGCTCTTCGGCAGCAGCTACGTGGGGCAGGTGGAGCGCCGCCTGGACCGCCTCGGCTGGTGACATCCACCGGCTGTCCGTGGAGCTCGCGGGTGATGTCAGCCTCAGTGTCGCCAGCCAGGTCTCAGCTCTCCCACGTCACCTTGCCGTAGCCGTAGCGCTCGGTCGGCTGGCCACTGTCGTTGAGGTCGAGCTGGCCGTCGTCGTCGCTGTCGACCCACACGATCGGGGCAGCGCAATCGGGCCGCTCGGCGTTCAGCGAGAACGTCAGCTCGCCATCGTCGTCGCCGGCGACGAACCGTGGCCAACTCGATGCCGGACCGGGCTCGGCACGCTCCCCTTCGATCGAGTAGACGAACGCGTGGTCCTCGTCGGTGTGGCCCATCGCCTCTGGCAGCCCCTGGAACGCGACCCCGGGCCCGTCGCTCCCGAGCACCGATCGGCACGGGACGAACCCGAGCGTGAAGCCCGCCGGTATCTCGCCGTCGTAGGTGGCCGCGACGGTGAACTGAGCCACCCCGTCGCCACCCTGATCGTGCGGGTCGCTGGGCGACGTGGTGATCGGCTCCTGAGGGGACACCACGAAGTCCTGGGCGGGATCCGACGCGGCCTGCTCGTCCCCGCCGGCCTCGCCGGTCTCGGTCGCTGTCTCGGTCTCCGTCTCGGTCGCTGTCTCGGTCTCTGTCTCGGTCTGCGTGACCGTCTCGGTCTCGGTCGCGGTGACCGTCTCGGTGGGCGTCTCGCGACCGGTGTCGGTGGCGTCGGGCTGGGCAGCCTCGTCGCCACCACTGCATGCGGTCGCCAGCAACGCGACGATCGTCGCGGCGATCACGGGCGTGCTCCGTCGGAGGGGGGTGACCATGGAGGGGTCTCCTGCGGATGGCGTGTCGAAGGTCTCGGTGGCCGTCGGTCGTCGACGGCCGCCTCTCACCAACCACGGTGGCGTCGCTCGAGGTGTTCTCCAACACGTTCGTCCACCCGTCGAACGCCCCGATGCGACCCGGCCGTCCGTCGCTAGCGGGCCGGGATCAGGGGGGGTCACGCTGCGTACGGTCACAGTGACACAACGACCGGAGCCGGTGTGCCCTCGTCTTCGTTCCCACGCGCCCCGCAACGCATCGCGCAGCGCGACTGGTTCGAGCGTGCCGTGGGGCTCGGGTACGCGGCACGCGGGCTGCTCTACACCGTCATCGCCATCACGGCCCTGAGCGTGGCCCTCGGCGATGGGGGCGACACCACGGGGAGCACCGGAGCGCTGCAGAAACTGTCGCAGCAGTCGTACGGCACGATCCTCGTCGCGGTCCTCGCCCTTGGCCTGGGGGCGTACGCGATCTGGCGGCTGCTCCAGGCCGTGGCAGGGGGCAATGACGATGACAGCTTCCTGAAGACGACCTGGATGCGGGGCTACTACGGCGTCCGCGCGATCTTGTACGGGGTGCTCTGCTGGTCGGCCGTCCGGCTCCTGATGGGCTCGGGGGGTGGTGGGGGCAACAGCCGCCAGACCCTGACGAAGCGAGCCCTCGAGCTGCCCGGGGGACGATGGATCGTGGGAGCGGTGGGGCTCGCCATCGTCGGCTACGGGCTCTGGCAGGGCTACCGATCGCTCGCCAAGCGGTTCGAGGACGAGCTCGAGATGCACCGCATGTCCCGCGAGGTCGAGCGAGTCGTGGTGCCGGCGGCGATGGTCGGCTACCTGGCCCGGATGGTCGTGTTCGGGATGATCGGGTACTTCTTCATCGAGGCGGCGGTGAACTACGCCCCGGACAAGGCCGTCGGTCTCGACGGTGCCCTCTCCTCGCTGAAACAGACGGCGTACGGTCCCGGGCTGCTCGCGGCCATCGCGATCGGCCTGCTCGGCTTCGCGGTCTTCTCGTTCGCCGAATCCAAGTACCGCGAGATCGAGGTGGACCACGGATGAGCGCCCGCCGCAGCTCGCGAGGCAGCAACGCCGCCAACAGCGCGGCGCGTCGTCACCCCCGCGGCAGCGGGCCCGGCGAGGTGCACGTCTGACGTGCCGCTCGTCCTCCTCGTCGTCGGGCTGATCGCCGCGGTCGGGCTGATCGCGGTCGCTGCCTCGCGCCCCACACGGCGTGATGTTCGCCGTCGGGCCCGACGGATCCGCGACGCGATGAGCGCCCTCCTCGGCTGGATGCACCGACGCTTCGGCGAGACGCTCGGCACCGCAGTCTGGCTCGCCGGTGCATACGGCGCCCTCCTGACGATCACGGTCGGGGTCGGGTGGGTGGTCACGAGGGTGGGATCCGGCCCCGGGACCGTCGATCGCGCCGTCACGCAGTACATGATCGCGGAGCGCAACGAGACGATGACGGCCGTGATGCGTCTGGCGTCCGACGTCGGGGACACCATCACGATCGTCGTCGTCGGGATCGTTACGGGTGTCATCTGGCGCCGGCAGCGCGGTGGCTGGGACGGACTGGCAGTCCTGGCGACGAGCTTCGTCGGCGCCTTCGCGCTGTACACCCTCGCCAAGCGGCTCGTCGCCCGCGCTCGGCCCGGACTCGATCTGGCACTGTTCGAGGTGCCTGGCCTCGCCTTCCCGTCCGGCCACGTGACGGGCTCGACCGCCTTCTACGTCGCCATGGCGCTGCTGTTGGCCACGCTCGGCATCCGTTGGGTCGTCAAGGTGTGGCTGTTGGCCGGAAGCGGGATCATCGTGGTGATGGTGGCCCTGTCACGGATCTACCTCGGAGCCCACTGGCTCACCGACGTGGTCTTCGCCGCGACCCTCGGCGCAGCGTGGGCGCTGATCTCGGTGACGCCGGCGTGGCGACGAGCGCAGGACGAGCTACCCCGGCCAGACCGGGTCTCGACACAGCCGTAGCTCCCCCGTGGCAGTGCGATCAGCGGCTGTCAGCCCTGGTCGCGCTCGCGGACGGCCTCGCACGTGCGGCACAGTTCGAGCCCGTCGGCGAGCGACAGCGCACCGCTGGCACCGCACAGGACGTAGTCGTAAGCGACGCCGCCATCACGGAGCGTCATCTCTTTCGCATTGGAGCCGGGCGACGAGCGGAACAGGTGACCTTTCTCACCGTTCCCCACGCGCACCATCATCGTGTTCAGCGTGTTGGCAGACACGGCCCCCCCTTTCTTCCGCGACCCAGTGTGGAGTGTCCGACCGACCATGTCCGGACGGACGGCCAGGTCAGCCGACCACTCTGCGTGACCACGCAGGGACCCAGCCGGGCCCCGGAGAGACCGGAGACAGGCGGGGACCGGGCTCGCGGTCGGAATCCGCGCGCCGCTGTGCGTGCACTGAACAGTCATGTCCGGGAGACCACACAGAGCCGTCCCGACGCGCCACGATGGCGGGACCGGCGGTTGGAGACGTCACCATGGCACGGATAGGTCGCCCGAAGCGCATCAAGCGTGTGGCCCCCTCGCCCTCCCCGGACGAGTGGCGCGTTCCCCCCGAGCGTGAACCGGCGAGACGCGATCCCAAGAAGCCCACGCCCCGCCCCGACGAGCCGTCACCACAGAAGTGACCGGGGCCGTCGGGCTGGCACTCGGGACGGCGGTGTGGATCGGCGTCCTGGTGCTGCTCGGCGTCCTCCTAGCGGCGAGGCGCCGCGCGCGGGCGCTGGTCTGGCGCGGTCTGCTGCCTGGGAGGATCGGGGCGCTGCCGGTCGAGGACGTGCCGTCACACGAGGCGCCCCGCGGGTGGAAGTGTGCCCAGCTCCTGCTGTCGCCTGACCGTGACGAGGTCCGCCTGTCGGGGATCTCGATCGGCGGGAGCTACCAAGCCGTCGATGCCGCGGTGTGTGTCCGCAAGCGCCGGCATGCTCCACCGGCGCTGGAGTGCGAGTGCGGCTTCTACGCCTTCGAGGACCGGGCTCGGGCACTCGAGCTGTTGGGCCGACGCTGTGGCTTCGACGGCGACGTCGTCGTCCGAGCACTGCTCGAGGTGGAGTTCCGCGGCACCGTGATCGAGCACGAGCACGGCGCACGTGCGGAGCTGCAACAGGTGCTCGGCCTCTGGCTCCTGCCATGGTGCGCGGACTGCGCCGCGGCCGGCAACCTGGTCCAGGCGGTCGCGCTCGCGTCGGACGGCGAGCCGGCGCTCCGTCTCAGCGACTGGGGACCGGGAGCGCTCATCCTCCAGGAGCGGCTCCATGCCAGCGTCCGCATGCTCCAGGAGTGGTCACCGCTGCGGCCGCTGTGCGGTGGCTGTCTCGACCGCGCGAGCAGCCACGTGCTTGCCTTGGCTGACGTGGCTGCCTCCCTTGGCACCGAGGTCGCCTGGCTCGCTCCGGACGTGGTGGATCCCAACCTGGTCGTGACGAGCCACCGCCCGCGCCCCCGCTCCCCGCGCTGATCTCCTCGAGCTGATCTCCTACAACAGGCCGTGCTTGACGGCTTCAGCGACAGCGCCAGCGCGGTTGCGAACGCCCAGCTTGTCGTAGAGCTCCTGGGCGTAGGCCTTGACCGTCCGCTCGCTGATGCCGAGCTGGTCACCGATCTCGGCATTGGTCATGCCCTCGGCGATCAGCTCGATGACCTCCTGCTGCCGGGGCGACAGCGAGGGGCCGAGCTCGACCTCCGGCACCTCCATCACGACGGTCTGCTGCTCGCCCTTGGCGGCCGTGGCCGGATCCTCGAGCCGGGCCGAGACACCACCGAACTCGATGGTGTCCCCGTGCGTCACGACGTGCGGGCCGGAGATCTCCTCGTCGTTGACCTTGGTACCACCGCTGGAGCCGAGGTCGGTGACGACGATCGAGCCGGCGCGGCGTTCGAGGCGGGCGTGGACCCGGGAGACGTGAGGGGCGGCGACGACGTAGGCATTGTCCTCGCGCCGACCCAACGTGCCGTCGTCGTGCTCGAGTCGCAGGGCCAAGCCTTCCACCGGCTCGGAGGTGAACCGGAGGGTGGGCGCCGGGACGACGCGACGGGCCTTGCCGTTGCCGCCGTTGTCGCCGGGCTGCTGCTGATCCTGAGATGCCATCGTGGGTCCCTTGTGTGGTCGCGTGGGCCGGGCGGCCCGACAGTGTTGGGGTGATTGTCCTCATGGGGGCGGACGGAGCACCACGTCCGAAGGGGGCACGACCTACCCGAACGGGCAGCGCCCCCTGTACGAACGGAGGGGGTGGGTCACTCGTCGCGGACCTCGGGGCCGAGCCGATCACGGACCAAGCCGGCGACCTCGCCATCCTCGGCGTGTCGGCCGAGTTCCGCCTTGGAGTAGATCAGCTCGTCGTCCAGGGTGACCTCGAACCGGCCCTGGTCGCTGGGAACGAGGTCGAGCCGTTCGATGACAGGTGCCCACCCGTCGAGGAGTTCGTCCGCCAGACCGACGGCACGGGGGATGTAGTTTCAGGGAACGCAGAACTCGATCGAGATGCGGTGCGTCGCGTCGGACATCAAGCGCCTCCTCGGGTCTCGGGTGACCGTACTGGTTCGCTGCGGTGTGATGGCAGCGCACACACCGTCCGCTCGGAAGGACGGGGAACCGGCTACCGGTCGGGAGGCCGCTCGTACTCGGCAGCAGCGGCCTCGGCCTCCGCTCGGGCGAGCTCCTCGCGTTCCTCCGGCGTGGCACGAGCCATGTCCTCGGCCTGTGCCCGGGCGAACCAGCGCGCCACGAGGATGTCGGTCGAGGAATGAGCGATCATCGATCCCGCGATCACGATCCCGGCGAGGTGGAAGAGGTCGCTGGCAAGGTCGATCCCTGCGTCGAGCACGATCAGTGCGTAGACGACCGACGCGAACCCCTTCGGTCCGAACCAGCCAGTGGCGATCCGCTCCGCTCGCGTGAGCTCGCTCCCTCGCAGAGCGATCTCGATGGCGAGGGGCCGGACGGCGAAGAGCGCGAGGATCCCGAAGAGGTAGCCGCTGACCGACACCTCGGTGAGGAACTGCGGCGACAGGAGCGCCCCGAACACGAGCAACGCGGCGAGCTTGAGCAGCTCGGAGACGAGCTCGCCGAACCCGTGGAAGGCGTTGGTCAGACCCTCGCTCATCGTCGCCATCGTGACCCCGGCGGCGAAGGCGGCCAGGAACACGTTGGCGTGGAGCACGCTGGACAGCGCGAACACGAGCACCCCGATCGCGACGCCGGACAACGGCTCGTAGGTCGTGTGGGCGGACAGCCAGCGCGAGCCCTCGAGCTTGATCGCGATCCACGGCACGGCGACCCCGATCGCGACCCCGGCGGCGAGCTCGCCGGTGAGTGCGGCGGCGGTCGCCTGCTCGTTCCCGCCCAGGGACGATGCCAGGATCAACACGATCGGCAGGGCGAGACCGTCGTTGATGCCGCTCTCGACGTTCAACAGGTGACGCAGCCGTGCCGGCACCTCCTCCCGACCCACGATCGCGGACGCGAAGACCGGGTCGGTGGGCGCCAGGACCGCCCCCAGTAGGAACGACTGCGTCCACGGCAGGCCGGCGACGTAGTGCGCCAGCATGGCGGTGAACACGAGCGTCAACGGCATCCCGAAGAGCAGCGCACGGCCGGGGAGACGCCACGCCGAGGCGAGTCGGCGGACGCCGGTGCGCATCCCGTCGGTGAAGAGGACGGCGAACAGCGCGAGCTCCGCCAGGGCGGAGACCGTCTCCTCGGACCTCCCCTCGCCGAGTGGGAGAACTCCGGTCACGCCTTCCCCCAGCACGAACCCCGCGATCAGGAAGAGCACGGCCCCGGACAGGACACTGCGCTCGGCGAACTCGGACACGAGCACCGCAACGAGCAGCACGACCGCGAACGCGAGGAGGATCTCCATGGCCCCCGACCGTAGTCAGGTCGCGGTTGGGGCCTCTGGCGGGTGACCGCGTTCGTGGCCGGTCAGGCAGGGAGCGGGGCGCGAGCCGGTTCCGGGACGGGCTCCGCGTCGAGTTCCACTTCGAGGCGGCGCAGTGAGCGACTGCGGCCGATCAGCAGCCCGACCGCGGCGACCCCCGCGCCGCACAGGAGGAAGAGCGCGGCGATTCCGCGTCCGGAGCCGATGCCGACGACCGGCCCGAGCACGGTGGCGAGCCAGCCTCCGGAGCTCATCGACGGTTCGAACACGCCCTCGGCCAGCGGGCCGGCGAGGAGGTAGGAGACCGGCATCGCCGCGGTCGCGATAGCGCGTCGGATCCCGAAGACACGCCCACGGACGCGGTCGTTGACGGCGAGTTGCGCGAGCGTCTTGCTGGCGGTGCTCACCACCGGGACCGACGCCATGACGAACGCGAGCCCGACGGCGATCAGCACGACCGACGGCCGCAGGGCCATGACCGTGGTCGCGATCCCGAGCGCCGTGATCCCGAGTGCGATCACGGTCACGTGGCTCCGCGGGCCTCGCCACGTCGCCATCGCCAAGCTCCCGGCCAGCATGCCGACGCCGGCGGCCCCGAAGGCCAGCCCCGCGCTCGCTTCGTCGGTGAAGCCGAGCAGCAGCGGAAGCAGCAGCACGTTGACGAACCCGAAGAGGAAGTTGATGCCGCCGGCGAGAGCGGTCAGCAGGAGCAGTCCGGGGCGGCGGCGCAGTTCCTGCCAGCCCTCACGGATCTGGGTGCCGGTCCCACCCTCGACCGATGGGGATGCCTGTTCCGATGGGGATGCCTGTTCCGATGGCGCGGATGCGTCGGCCGTGAAGTCGAACTTGACACGACTTAGGACCGCCACCGCGACGACGAACGTGACGAGGTCGACCGCGAACGCGGCGCCGAGTCCCACGGTGGCGACGAGCGCCCCGCCCACGGCAGGTCCGACGATCAGCGCGAGTGCGGGCCCGATCTGGACCGCACCGTTCACCCGCGAGAGGTTCTCGCGGCTGGCGAGCTCCGGCAGCGCAGCGCTGTAGGCGGGCTCTTGGTACGCGCTCGTGACCGATATCGCTGCGGCAACGAGGGCGAGGTGCCACCACGCGAGCACTCCGAGCCCGAGCAGCACGACCGCGACGAGCGTGGCGAGGCCGGCGACCGAGTCGGCGACGAGCATCACGCGGCGCCGGTCGTGCCGGTCGACGGCCGCGCCGGCAACGGTCCCGATCAGTGCTCCCGGGGCGAGCGAAGCCAGGAAGACGAGAGCCAACAGCGTGGTCGAACCGGTCTCCTGGAACACCCAGATCGAAGCTCCGAACGCCGAGATCGACGAGCCCACGGCGGAGCCGATCTGGCTGGAGACGAGCAGCGCAAGGGTGCGCGTTCTGATGGCCACGGGGCGTTCCTCACTCGATGGCCCGAGTATTGTTCATATTAGTTTGAATGTCAAATACTGGATGAACGAATGGTGAATGTCCGTGTCGTCCGAGCCCGCTGTGCCTACGCTCGGCGCCCCGAAGGAGACACGGTGACGACCGACAGCGAGGGCTTCCAGCCGGTGGAGGGCGTGGCGCCCGAGCCGATGGACGAGCTCGCTACCGACGACCCAGACCTGCTGGTCGCGATCTCGCAGCCCCTGCGTATCCGGCTGCTGCTCGAAGCCATGAATGGTCCGGTGACCGCGAAAGATCTCGCCGAGCAGCTCGGCGTGCCCCTGACGCGCCTCTACTACCACCTCAACCTCCTCGAGGATCTGGGCGGGGTCAAGGTCGTCGCCACGCGGCAGGTGCGGGGGATCACCGAGAAGCAGTACCGGGCAACGGCGCTGTCCTACCGACTCCAGGAGGGCCTGCTCCAACCCGGCAGCGAGGCGTTCGGCAAGGTCGTGAAGGCGGTCTTCGACGCGACCCGGGCCGAGCTCGAGGTGGCCTCGGAGACGCTGCCGACCGGCCCGGAACGCAAGCAGCGCGTTCTGCTGTCGCGCAACGTGTTCGATCTCGAGCCGGAGCGCCGTCGCGAGTTCATCCGGCGGCTCCATGGCCTGATCGAGGAGTTCGGACTCGAGCGTGACGAAGGGCCGGGGGCCGAGCGCTACGGCGGGCTGTTCGCGGTCTATCCCATGGAGATCGATGCGGTGTCGGAGGGTCAGGAGTGAGTGAGGTCACGGTCTTCCTCGACGTCGACGGCGTGCTCTCGCCAGTCGCCCCACCTCGAAACGACCACTGGGACGACTGGGAGCGCATCGAGGGCATCCCCTTCCACCTCGTGCTGTCTCGCCAGATGGCGGCACGCATCGCCGATCTCGGCGCCGAGATCATCTGGCTCACGACCTGGGAACACGATGCGAACGCCGTGGTTGCGGACTACCTCGGCTGGGAACCCCACGAGGTGCTCGAGCGGAAGGACAGCACCGGGCAGTGGTGGAAGTTCGAGGCGCTGGCAGAGCGGATCGAGTCCGACCCTCGCCCGTTCGCCTGGATCGACGATGAGCTGGAGCGGCGCAAACGCGACGTGGGACCATGGCTCCGGGACCGCGACGTGCCGGTACTGGCGCTGTCACCCCGATCCGAGATCGGTCTGACCCCTGGGGAGATCACCCGCCTCGAAGACTTCGTCGCCGAGCACGCCGGCGGCGCAGTTCACGGGGCTGGGTAGTACTCGCAGGTCATCCCGATGATGCGAACGCCGACCACGTTGGACGGATCGGAGGTGGTCTCACCAACCACGGAGCGAACGCGGAAGTAGTACCAGACGTTGTTGGCGAGTCCGGGCATCGTGTGGAGAGTGGCGGCGGTGTCGGTCACCGGGTTCCAGGTTGCGGTTCGGTCCGGACTGGCTATCTCCAGGCGGTAGCCGTCCGGTCGGGGGACGACCGGATCCCACTGCAGATCCACCTGGATGTTGCTGCCGGTCCGGCGGCAGTCGGGGATGTGCATGTTGGCCGGCGGAACCGTCGCCCAGGTGCCGGCCTCCCACGTGTTTCCGGTGTTGGATGTCGAGGCCGCGAACGCCGCCTCGGTCCGTGGCACGAGCGAGACCGCGAGGATCGCCACGATCCCGATGCCGGCGAGGGCGGGGCCCCAGCGGAGTGCACCCCGGAGGCGGTCGCCGAACACGGCTTGTCGCGTCGCAACCATGCCACGGCGGACTGCACGCCAGAAACGGCCGACCGGGATCTCGGGTCCCTTCGGGTCGAGCCCCAGGACCGCGATCAGGGTGGTCGCACCGGCGAGCGTGCCCAGGGTGCCGCCCATCGTGGCGGTGCCCGCGACGG
The DNA here is from genome assembly GCA_033722375.1 of Nitriliruptorales bacterium. Classification (GTDB taxonomy): domain Bacteria; phylum Actinomycetota; class Nitriliruptoria; order Nitriliruptorales; family Nitriliruptoraceae; genus JAWVZB01. The sequence goes on from JAWVZB010000005.1 coordinate 20,976, forward strand.
TCAGCACCAGCGGGGTCCAGGTACGGATCGGTGAGGGCAGCGCGACCGGACCGAGGTGTCGGCCGATGTGCGTGGCGAGCGGGGCGACCGCGGCCTTCAGCAGCGCCGGGAGGTTGGCGAGCTGGAGCGCCCGCTTGAATCCGCTGGCCGAGACGAGCTCCCCGATGTCGAGATCGTGGCCGGGATCTTCGTCCTCGGGGGTCTTCGCGGCGATGACGACCGCCAGCAGGGTCATGACGGTCCAGATCAGGAACGTGACGAGTTGGTTCGAGGAGAGCCAGGTCAGCGGGATCCCGATCATCGGGACCAGCAGCCGTCCCACGCCCTCGATGTCGTCGGGATGGACAGGGGTGGAGTCGTTGGTGCGGTTCGCGTCGCCCTTGGTGGTGTAGGTGCCGTCGTCGTTGGCGGCCGCGATCCTGTGGGTCACGAGCGCCCCATCACGCGAAGCGTCGCGGTAGGTGATGACGGTGCCGGCGTCGAGGTCGTGCCCGTCGTGTCCGTCGACGAGGACGATGTCGCCGACCCGGATGAGCGGGCTCATGGAGCCCGAGGAGACGACCATGGGGTCCCAGCGCAGGATCACGGTCGGGACGATCACCCAGACAGTGAGGAAGGCGAGCAGGAACACGTAGAAGGTGCACGTGGCGAAGCTGGCGAGGGGGAGCCACTTGTCGGCTCCCCCTCGCCGGGGCGCTGCGAGCGCTTCGCCGCTCATGTCACCAGAGTCCTCTGCTCAGTCGTTCGAACGCCCCGGTCGTGATCAGCTCTTCGCGGTCCAGACGAAGTCGGCGTCTGCCGACCCGTTCTGTGTCGTGCTAGCCGAATCGAACTCCACCGTGAACTGGAAGGCACGGGTGAGGTCGTCGTTGGCTCCCTCGGGGTTCGGCGTCCACGTGCTCACCGACCCGAACGCGGCGACAGTCTCGGTTCCGGCCGTCACCGTTGCGCCACCTCCACTGAGGGTGGTCCCGGCGCAGGTCACGCCCTTGTCGCCCATGACCACGGTGACGTTGAGGTCGCCCGCGATACTGCCACCTGTGTTCGCTGTCGTGATCGCGATCGGCACACTTGGGTCGATGGTGCCGGTGTAGGTGACCTCGATGCAGTTCGTCTTGGTGTCTCCGGGAGCCAGGTTGCCGGCCTCGACGGACGGAGTGGTCGCAGTGACATCGAACATCGGGACGGCGAAGTTGTCCGTCAGCGACACTTCACCGGATGCGAAGTCGTTGCCGGGGTTGTCGGTGGTCGCGGAGAACGCGGCCTGGGTGGTGCGGACGATCAGTGCTGATACGAGGACCAGTGAGGCCACCGCGGCGATCAGCCGGACGTTGGTTGGCTTGGTGAGTGTCTTCATCTTGCATTCTCCCCTGGGTGACGTGGAGCGGTCATGTGAGCGCTTTCTGCGCACCATCTGAATCGGCGCCCCGCCGCGCCCTGATGGATAGATAGACCGAGTGGTTTCGGGGTTGACACCGCGAGTTGCCGAAATCGCACATCCAGCTACCCGAAGCACGGCCGTTCAGAACTGTCCCCGCTCGAAGTGACTATCCCGAAAGACCCAGAACGTTGACACCCCGGTGGTCCCAGGACGCGACAACGGAGCGTTGCCGGGCGCCCCGAGGCGACGTCGCAGCGTGGTCGCCCCGTTCCGCCCGCCCCCGGATCAGGCGTCGCGGTACCAGTCGGCGAGCTCGCGGTAGCTCGCGACGTTGTGCCGCGGCACGGGCGGCACCTCCACCCCGTCGAGGACGCGGGCGGGTACCCCGGCAGCGACCGTGCGCGGAGGGATCTCGGTGCCCTCGGTGACCACGGCGCCGGCGGCCACCACGGCCCCCGCACCGACCAGCGCACCGTTCATGACCACCGCCCCCATGCCGATCAAGGCATCGTCCTCGACCGTGCAGCCGTGGAGAACCGCGCGGTGACCGATGGTGACCCGCGCCCCGATGATCGTCGGAGCACCGGGGTCGGAGTGCATGACGGTGAGGTCCTGCACGTTCGTGTCCTCACCGACCTCGATGCGATCACGCTCGGAGCGGATGACGGTGCCGAACCACACGCTGACACCAGCGGCGAGGGACACCCTCCCCGCCAGGACGGCGGTCTCGGCCACGAACGCGGAGTCGGCCAGGTCGGGGGTGTGACCGTTGACGGTGAGGATCCGACTCACTGCGAGCTCCTCGCGACGATGAACTGGCGCCGGAAGGGGAACACCACACGGCCGTCCGGACCGGGCGGATAGGCCGAGCGCAGTCCCTCCCGGTACTGCTCCTCGAACCGCTCTGCCTGGTCGGGTTCGAGCTCGGCGACCAGGGGTCGCAGCATCGACCCGCCGGTCCAGTCGGCGATGTGGTCGGCAGTCGGGAACACGTGGAGATAGACGGTCTCCCAGATGTCGAGCGACGCCGTGTGCGGTACCAGCAGGTCGTAGTAGTGGTGCGGCTCAGCAACGGGCCGGGGCCGCAGCACCGGCTCCAGTACCTCGCGCCACTCCCCCGCCCGGGCGACCTCCACAGCGGTCGTGTGCGACGGCTCGGGGTGGTTCCGCGGCATGCCGACCGCGAGTACCCCGCCGGGCGACAACAGCGATACCAGGCGCGGGAACAGCTCCTCGTGGTCGTCGAGCCAGTGGAGGACGGCGTTGGAGTAGATGACGTCGGGGGGCTCGTCGGGCTCCCATACGGCCGCGTCCGCCTCGACCCACTCGACCTCGAGATCGTCGTGCTCCTCCCGGGCGCGAGCGAGCATCTCGACCGAGGAGTCGACGGCGACGATCCGGGCGTCGGGCCAACGCTCCCGCAACCTCACGGTCAGGTGCCCGGGACCGCACCCGAGGTCCACGACCGAGCCGGGCTCCTCCGCCTCGACCCGCGCCAGCAGTTCCAGGGCGGGGCGCGTCCGCCGGTCGGCGAAGCGGAGGTACTGCTCGGGATCCCAGGCCACATCGCCTCCGTCGGTCGGCCACGGACACCGTCCGGAGACTACGGCGGCCAAAGCTACGGTCGTGTAGACCGGACCGATCGGAGGCGACGTGGCCAGCAACATCGTGCTCGTGACCGGCGCGAACGGGTTCGTCGGCACCCATGTCTGCCGCCGGCTGGCCGAGCGGGGCATGCACGTCCGCGCCCTCGTCCGCCGGAAGGGCGAGACCCCCGCCCTGCAGCACCCCGGCATCGAGGAGGGCGAGGGAGAGTTCTTCGACGCCACCGACGCCAAGCGCGCCATCCCCGGGGCCGACGCGGTCGTGCACTGCGCGGCGACCGTCGGGGACGACATCGAGCACGTGCGCCACATCAATGCGCACGGCACCCAGGCCGTCGCCAACGCCGCACTGGACGAAGGGGTCGATCGGTTCGTGCACATCTCCACGGGAGCGGTCTACGACCGCGGCGGGCGCGAGGTCGTGGAGGAGGACACCCCGATGGTCACCGAAGGCTCCCCCTACGCCGTGACCAAGGCCGAGGCGGAGGAGGTCGTGCACAACGCCCACGAAGACGGGCTACCCACCGTCATCCTGCGACCCCCGGCGGTCCTCGGCCCCGGTCCGACGTCGACCTGGGGCACTCGAGTGCCTGGCATGGTGCTCGACGGAGAACTGACGACAGAACGAAGTGGCGAGACGACCCTGGCGTGGGTGCACGTCGAGGACCTCGCCGACGCCGTGGTACTGGCCCTGGACCGCGACGAGGCGGTCGGCAACACCTACAACGTGGTGGGGGGCCACACGACGTGGCAGCGCTACGTCGACGACATCCGGAGCTGGTCCGACGACGACCTCCCGAGCCCCTTCCCACCGGACGCCGAGCCCGGATGGCGGGGTGAGTTCTCCACCGAACGGATCCGCAACGACCTCGGGTGGGAACCCACGCGTAGCTACGAAACCGCGATGGAAGACATCCACCAGAGCTGGGCCGACCGGCTGGCCTGACCCTCACCCCCGCGGGGTCATGAACGCGACCGGCACGCCGAGCCCGGCCGCCTCCTCCCGGACACTGGCGATCCGTCTGCCCGGCTGGACCGCATCGTGCACCTCCCCCAGGAGGTCCCCCAGTGAATCGGCCAGCGCCCCGAGACGCTCCGTCGCGAACGCCACCCCCGCGAACCGCGCGGGTCGCTCGCCTCGGGGCGCGGTGGGTCCGATCAGTTCGAGCACAGCCGTTCCGAGGAGAAAGAACCGGAACCGCCGGCCTTCCCGGCCCGGTATCGCCTCGACCGTGCGATGCGGCTGGATGCCCAGGCGGCCGAGCGCCGCCGTGGTGCGGTCGAGGTCGGGTGTCGTCGCCACGAGATGGTCGACCGCGACCACCCCGTTCGCATGCGCAACCTCCGCGACGGGATCGACCGACTCGTGCGCCAGGCCCTCGACATCGCCGTCGAGGCCGACGTCCCAGGCACGGATGCCGCCTGGTTCGCGCCCCGTGAACGCGAACGTCACAGCGCCGACAGCGAACCGGTCGCCGTCGATCTCGAAGCCGAGCCGCGCCCACGGCTCGGAGCGACCGCCGACGACCACGCCACGCAGGCGCACGATGCCGCCTCCCTCGTTCACCCGACGGCGAGGAGACTACGTGCGTGTCGGTACCGTCCTCGGGGCGGATAGCCGATGCCAGGAGCTCGCATGTCCGGAACACCCTTGCGGCGGGGCGTGGCGCTCGCGGCGTTGACCGTCGCGTGCGTGGTCGCTGGGCCGGCTCCGCAGTTCACCGCCGCTCTCGAACGCCTCTACGCAGTGGCCGTGGTGGACGAGCGACGGTCCGATCGAGGTCTCGGCGGGGCGCGCCCGCACCGAGGGCCCTCCGGAAGGCGTCCGCGCCCGGTCCGCCCCCGGCGCTGACCATGCGGTTCCTGCGCGGCTCGCACCCGCAACACGACCTGACCTACGAGGACGTGTTCCTCGTCCCTCAGCGGTCGTCGGTCAGCTCCCGGCTCGACGTGGACCTGGCAACCGACGATGGCTCCGGGACCACCGTGCCGATCGTCGCCTCGAACATGACGGCGGTGAGCGGGCGGCGGATGGCCGAGACGCTCGCCCGGCGTGGCGGACTCGCGGTGATCCCCCAGGACATCCCGGCCGACATCGTCGCGCAGGTGGTGTCGTACGTGAAGTCGTGCCATCCGGTGCTCGAGACCCCGATCACGCTGACGCCCCAGGCGACCGTCGGCGAGGCGCTCAGCCTGATCCACAAGCGGGCCCACGGCGCGGTGATCGTGCTCGACGACGGCGTCCCGGTCGGGATCGTGACCCGCGCCGACTGCGAGGACGTGGACCAGTTCACCCAGCTCCGCCGGGTGATGACGCGCGAGCTGTCGACGCTGCGTTGGCCGCTCGATCCCGAAGCCGCGTTCGACGGACTCGCGGACGCGCATCACCGGCTGGCACCGGTCGTCGACGACGACGGCCACCTGCTCGGCGTGCTGAGCCGGGTCGGCGCACTCCGATCGGCGCTCTACGAGCCAGCCCTCGACGCCGACGGCAGACTCCGTATCGCCGCCGCCATCGGCGTGAGCGGCGACGTGGAGGCAGCCGCCAAGGGAGTGCTGGCGGCGGGCATCGACGTACTCGTCGTGGATACCGCCCACGGCCACCAGGAACGCATGTTGGAGGCGCTGACGACGGTTCGGACGATCAGCCCCGACGTCCCGGTGGTGGCAGGAAACGTCGTCACCCCGGAGGGGATGGCTGCTCTGGCGGAGGCCGGCGCAGACATCGTCAAGGTCGGTGTGGGGCCGGGCGCGATGTGCACCACGCGGATGATGACCGCGGTGGGGCGTCCCCAGTTCTCGGCGGTCCTCGAGTGCGCGGAGGCGGCCCGTGAGGCAGGTGTGCACGTCTGGGCGGACGGCGGCGTACGCCATCCACGTGACGTGGCGCTGGCCTTGGCGGCGGGTGCCAGCAACGTCATGATCGGCTCCTGGTTCGCCGGTACCCACGAGTCTCCCGGCGACCTCCAGCACGATCCGCAGGGGCGGCCCTACAAGGTGAGCTGGGGGATGGCGTCTGCCCGCGCGGTCCGGGAGCGCAACGCGGGCGAGGGAGCCTTCGATCAGGCCCGCCGCGAGTTGTTCGAGGAGGGCATCTCCTCGGCGCGGATGTACCTCGACCCGGAGCGTCCCGGTGTGGAAGACCTCCTGGATCTCATCGTCGCTGGCGTCCGAAGTGCCTGCACCTACGCCGGGGCCAGCGACCTGCCGGCGTTCGCCGAGCGGGCCGTCGTGGGTGTGCAGACACGGTCGGGCTACGCGGAAGGCCAGCCCCGACCGACGGGCTGGTGACCGCATTACCCTCGGCAGGTACGAGTTCCCCGTGCTTCGTGAGGCCTGCATGACGATGTCGATGCCGCCGCACATGCCCGGCTCCCGCCGGGCGATCCCGACGGCGATGAGCACCGAGGGCGTCAAGCGGCTGCGGGCGCTCCTGGACCAGGGAGACGAGTGGATCCTCCGACCCCACTGGGAGAAGTACCTGCGCGGTGAGCACGATGGCGGGGCGGACATCGACGAGCTGTCCCGCGACCAGCGCTGGGCGGCCCGCGCGTGGCTGGCCCAGCAGCGCCACGAGATCTACCGCAAGCTCGAAGGGGAGGAAGCCGCCCCGGACGGCTGGCTCGAGTCCCTCCCGCTCTTCCAGGCCCTCACCGACGAGGCGGCCGAGCGTCGCAGCTGAGCCAGGCTCTCGTCTCGGCCGCTTGACGCCTGCATACCCTGGTCGGTGCCTGGGGGGCAACAGAGGGACCGAGCCGGTAGCCGGGGACGGAGCGACGTGCGTCGTGTGCTGGGAGCGCTAGGAGCCATCGCTCTCACCGGCTTGTCCATCGCTGGCTATCTCGGCGGGGGCGGCTGGACACCCGACACCGAGGTCGTGCGTGCTCCTCCTGGTTGCCCCGGGTTGCCATCGTCCACGGCGACCGCAGCGAACGAGCAGGTAGCGGCGGTCGTGCCGATGGCGTCCGCCCCGACCGCGATCGACCACGCCCCACGGACCCCGGACCTTCGTGCGATCTTCGACGATGCACGCGCGCTGCTGGGGGGCTTCGACGTGCTCGACGTCGTCACCCTCGCGAGCAGCGGCATCGAGGTCGAGGTGCGGAGCGACGGTCCGTTGACGATCGACGAGGCCGAACTCGATGCGCTTTCCCGGCTCCCCCTCGAACGCCACGCCACCTTCTCGGATGCTCGCGTGGCGGCTCTGCTCGCGTGTTACGAGGAGCGGATCCTCGTTGAGCGGGAGCTCGACGGCACGCGGCTTCGCCTGTACGTGCCGTCGGACAACGCGGCCTGCTTCCGTCATGGGCAGGTGTCGAGTATCGGCGCCGGCGGGTACGAGGCGACCTGTGATGCGGCCGCGTTCACGCTCCCCGGCGTGCCACTCGAGGTCCGACTGTTCGGCCGCCAGGTAGCCCGGTTCCGCAACGAAGCCACGATCGTGGCCAGCGGCGCCGCCCGCGACCCGGTCGCGGCCGAGGCGCGTCTCGCCTACAACCTCGTGCACGAACTCGTCCACCACTACGACAACGCGCTCGGGCTCACACCGTGGGAGGGGCAGCTCTCCCACTACGAGCAACGGGCGTACTACATCGAGCGCTCCCTCCGAGGGTCGCTCGAGGACGAGGGCGGACCCCCTCGGGCGATCCGCTACGGGGCCCGTTGACCCGCCGCGCCCCCAGGCGGACTCAGTCGAGCACCTCGTCGATGCGCTCGAGGACCTCCTCGTCGAGTTCCGGGAGCACGTCCAGAGCCGCCATGTTCTCGGTGACCTGCTCGGTCCGGCTGGCCCCCGTGATCACGGTCGAGACGTTGGGGTTCTTGGCGCACCAGGCGATGGACAGCTGCGCCAAGCTGCAGCCGAGGTCGTCGGCCACGTCCTTGAGTGCCGCGACCTTCTCGTTGGCATCCGGGTCGGTGAGACGGTCACGGAGCCACTCGAGCGTCTCCGCCCGGCTGCCCTCGGGCACACCGTCGAGGTACTTGCCGGTGAGCAGCCCTGATGCCAGCGGGCTCCAGGTGGTCAGCCCGAGGCCGATGTCCTCGTAGAGCCGGGCGTACTCCTCCTCGACCCGCTCGCGATGGAACAGGTTGTACTGCGGCTGCTCCATCACGGGCTTGTGGAGGTGGTGGCGCTCGGCGATCTCGTAGGCAGCGCGGATCTCGTCGGCGGCCCACTCGGAGGTCCCCCAGTAGAGGGCCTTCCCGCGGTCGATCAGATCCGAGAGCGCCCAGACGGTCTCCTCGATCGGCGTCTCGGGGTCGGCTCGGTGGCAGAAGACGAGGTCGACGTGATCGAGCTGGAGTCGTTCGAGCGACCGGTCCATCGCGTCGTGCAGGTACTTGCGGTTGAGCGTGTTCTTGGTGTTGACGCTGTCGTGGACCCCCCAGAAGAACTTCGTGGAGACGACGAAGTCACGCCGGTCCCAGCCGAGCTCCGCGAGCGCCTTGCCCATGTAGCGCTCCGACTCTCCCCCGGCGTACGCCTCGGCGTTGTCGAAGAAGTTCACGCCGGCCTCGAAGGCGGTCTGCATGCACTCGAGCGCCGCATCCTGGTCGAGCTGGTTCTTGAAGGTGACCCAGGACCCGAAGGAGAGCACGCTCACTTTCAGGCCAGATCGGCCGACACGGCGGTAGGTCATGTTCGTCATGGTCGCTCCTCGATACGGGCGGCGTCGATCGCTTGCTCCAGTTCTACCCCCTGGCCACTTGGCCGGCGCCGGGTCTGCCACCCCCGGACGACGGTGGCGGCCGTCAAGTGGTTGCGCGACAGCGTTCCACGCTCATGGGTGACATCGAAGACGAGAGTCCCATCATCGTGCTCCGCCACATCGCTCTGCTCACCGTTGCCGTCACCAGTGTCGCGGCCGCGGTGACGGGTGTCGACGAGCCCGCTGACGCGCTGCCAGCGGGCGAGACGATCGAGCTCGCCTGCGGCGGCTACGACGCCGATGGGAACGTCGTGAGCGAGGCGGCCGTCGAGCTCGGAGGCATCGAAGTCGCCGCGAACGATCCCGTCGAGGTTCCGGCCGTCTGCGGCGGGTACACCGCCGACGGCACGTTCATCGGCGACGACTAGTTTCATCGGCGACGACTAATCGGGCCGTGACGGGCCGAGGTCACTCGTCCTCGACGGTCCCGAGCGCTTCGTCGAGTGCCTCGTCGACCATCTGCTCGACCTCGGATTCGTCCCGATCGAGAGAAGCGGCGAGCTCGCCGATCAGCCGCTCCCTCGCCTTGTCCCGGAGGAGCTTGTCGGACGGGGGGATGCCTTTGGTCTCTGCGCGGGCAGTCAGCTCACGGAGGAGCACCGCGAGCTCCTCGGGGTCGCCGGACTTCAACCGCTTCTCGTGCTTTGCGTGACGCTTACGCCAGCTCGCCTGGCTGCCCTTCGGGTCCTCGGTCAGGACGCTCAGCACATCGTCGACGTCGCTCTCCTCGATGATGGTCCGCAGGCCCACCTCGTCGTACTGCTCCACGGGCACGCGGACCGTCAGACGGTCTTCCTCGCGTCGCAACACCACGTACTCGATGACCTCGCCGTCGATCTCGCGTTCCTCGAAATCCTCGACGGTGGCGGTGCCGTGCCGGGGGTGCACGACGGTCTGGCCCTTCTTGAGCTTCATCAGACATCGTCCTTGGTCGATCGATCCCGACGGGCGTCGCCGGGCGGAGGAGATGTGTGGCGTGAGGGCAACCCTAGACGGCGGTGTCGGGGAGAGCGACGTCCCAGCCCGGTCACACGGCCCCTCGGTCGGCCCGCACTGCTCGTCACTGGTACGAGATGAACAGCGGCGGGGGGTCGAGAGCCATGGTGTCGGTCGGGCTGCGCATCGGTCGATCCTCGTCGTGGAAGTTCTTCCAGCCCCACCACACACCGTCGGGTGGATCCCTCCGGATGGCGTCCCAGGTCGCGACCTTGGTGGGTTGGCTCCCCTGGCCGTCCATCTGGATGAGCGTGGCCAGTTCGGGGCGAGCCACGAGCGAGGACCGGTCACGGATCATGGAGAGCTTGAACTGGTGGATGACGAACAGCTTCTGTGGCAGTCGGTGTACGCGGACGAGCCCGGCCAGCCACTCGGACACCGCGTTGACCTCCGCGGCATCCACCCCACCGATCTGGACGAGATGCCGTTGGTTCGCCCGCAGCCGCCACTCCGGATCGAGCGCGAGTCCGACATGGGGACGTGCCAGCAGCTCCTCGTACCGCTGTACCTGCGTGACGAAGCTCTCCCGCCCCGGCTGGAGGTCGAGCACCACGTAGACGCCGGCGCGTTCCGCGGCATCGACCCAGGGACGGAGGTCGTCGAGACTGCGCTCATCCGAGTAGTCGCCGTCCGGCCCAGCCGCCCCGGCCGCGATCGTGGCGATGATCTCGAAGGTCGGCACGACGGGCACGTCCGAGAGCGGCGCGTACGCCTTTGCCTGCGCGACCGCCCGCGCCACCGCCTGCTCGACGGGCTGCTCCCCGAGCACACCCAGCGCCCCGCTCCCGGGCGTTCCGTAGAGCGCGACGAAACGACGGCCAGGGAACACGAGCTGTCCTCCCCCGGGCAACTCCAAGCCGCTCTGCGCGACGGCGAGCTGCCACGGCAGCGCCGCGGGGTCGACGGCGTCCCATTCGGCGTCCGCACCCAGGAGGAGCATCCGAGACAGATCCATCCCCTCCAGCGCCCCGCCGATGCGAGCATCTGCACGCGGGTCGCCGGGCAGCGCAGGAACGACGCGATGACCGGCAGCCATGGCCGACACGGCGGGGGCCGCGAGCGCCGGATCGGTCCGCGGGACGAGGACGGTGGTCCCGCTCGAACTGGGCGACCACTGGCCGCCGCCGGTGCCGCGCAGCGCCGCACGGTCGATCCGGTGCGCGGACCGTCCTGACGTTGCGATGGCCTCGAGCCGGTGGAGACCCCACCGGTGGGCAGCAGCCCGCTCCCCCGGATCGTCGTCCGGCTGCGGCTCAGACCAGGCGCTCGCGGTCGCGGTGAAGGGGACGGGTCGCACGTCGTCCAGCGGCACCCCACCGACGTCACCGACGGTCAGAGCGGTCTGGGCCTCGAGCTCGGTCAGGATGCCCTCCAGCCCGGCGCCGGCGACCAGGAGCGGGGCGCGGTAACGCAGCGCCAGCGCGGTCCCGGCGTCGAGGGCGGGCGTGGCGTCCTCGACGACGACCACCGTCGGGGCGGCGCCGAAGAAGGCGCGCGCAGCGGCATGGGTGACGTGGGCGTCCTCGAACCCGTCCACGGCGTTCAGATCGAGCCGGGCCATGGGTTCGTCGAACAGCCGCGGGCTCGCGCGGCCGTCGAGCGGGAACACGCTCGGCGACGGGGTGGGAGCCGGCGTCGGCGTGGCGACGGCGGTGGGCGACGGTCGGGGAGACGGCGACGCGACCGGTGCGGCGGCGACCGCATCCGGGCTGGGTCCGATCCGCGCGACGGCGATCACCCCGGCCACGGCCACGATCGCCGTGGCCACCGCCAGCACCGCTGCGCCCCGCCGGGTGAGCCGGAGGCGTGGCTTGCTGGTCCGGCGCCTCATCGGGGGCGGGTCACCTGCCGATGTCGGGATCGCTCTGCCGGGCGCGGAGGCGCAGGGTGTAGACGGAGTCGCCCGACAGGATCGCGCTGCGTCCGAACAACCGGCCGTGCTGCCAGTTGGAGAGCCCCAGTTCCGGTTTCCCGAGCGCGTACTGGCCGTCGACCCAGCGGGTGAATCCGTTGCCGACGAACGGCGCTTCGACGTTGTCGAAGAACCGCGTGTGCTCGTCGGGGTCCTCCGAGATCAGCGAGGCGGCGAAGTGGGGGCTGAGCTCGTTGAACCAGGCGACCGCCTGCGCGACGTCGTCCACGACCGCCAGCGAGACCTCGGGGCTGTCCTCCCACTCCCATTCGTGTCCGAGCTCGTCGCGTCCGATGGGTTCGGCCTGGGGCTCGTCGTGTGCCCCGTCCGCTCGCACGATCGCCACTGTGCGATCGAACCAGGCGGACGGCACGTGCTCGCAGGAGGCCTCCTCGACGTGGAGCTTGCTGCTGACGTCGCGTCGCCGTGCCGCCGCTTCGAGTGCGTCGAGGAACACCGGGACGAGGTCGTCGGCGCGGTCGGCGACGATGCAGCACGTGTTCAAGGTGTTGCAGACCTTGCGGTCGAGCGAGTGGTAGACGGCAGCGCGGAAGGCCTCGGCATCCGCGGTCTCTGCCGCGACGATCCAGGCCCCGCCGGTGCCGTGGAGGCTCACCGGGTTGCCGGCCTGACGCGCGACCGCCCCGAGCTGGCGGACCGCGCTGCCCGAGCCACGGGCTACGGCGAGGGACAGGCGCCGGTCGGCGAACAACGCCCAGCCGGCAGCGTGGGCGGGGCTGTCCACGAGCGCGGTCGCGCCCGGCGGCAGACCCGCGTCCTCGAGTGCCGGCCCGAGCGCGTGCTGCATGATCGCTCGCGCCGTACCGAGCGCATCCGAGCCGATGCGGAACACGACCGTGTTCCCGGAGCGCAGCACGCCGGTGGCGTCGGCGAAGACGTTGGGACGCCCCTCGAAGACGAACCCGACCACGCCGAGGCGGTCGACGACCTCCTCGACGGCCCACCCCGGGTGTTCGATCCGGTCGACCACGCGCCCGCGCCCCGACGGGGCGTCGCGCCAGGCGCGGAGCCCGTCGACCATGTCGGCCCGCATCTTGTCGCTCAACGTGAGCCGCGTCGTCGAACGCCCGCGCTCCTTCGCACGCTTCACGTCGAGGTTGTTGGCCTCGCGGATCGGAGCGAATCGCGCCTCGTCCTCGAGGGCCTGCGCGAACCGCTCGTAGAAGTCGCTGATCTGCTCGTCGTCGACGGCGCCCATGCGTTCGGCAGCGGTGACCGCACGCTCGACGGCGTCGGTCGCTGCCTGCTGGTCCGCCTTGGGGAGGTGGAGAAGGTCTCCGCTGTCCTCGAGGACGATCAGGGCGTCGCCAGGCTGGAACGCCGCCGCGAGCTCGTCACCGACGTGGGTGACCCGGTTCCCGCCGTAGACCACCGGCATGCCAGCCTCGAGCGAATCGAGGGTCTGGCGGGTGCGGTCAGAGCTCATGGCCGGCACCGTACCGCTGGCCTGACGGGTCGCGGTAGCGTCCGCGCCCGGAGGTGCCACGTGGGCTGGATCCTTCTCGCCAACGACGATGGGGCCGAGAGCCCCGCCCTGATCCCCTTCGCTCGCCGGCTCGCGGACCTCGGCGAGGTCCGGGTGGTGGTCCCCGACGCGGAGCGGAGCTGGATCTCGAAGGCGATCACGCGCTTCGAACCGGTCCACCTCGACACGGTCGTCCGAGAGGACGTGAGGATCCACACGTGCTCGGGCACCCCCGCCGATGGCGTGCAACTCGGATTGCACACGTTGTTCGACACCCCACCCGATCTGGTCGTGTCGGGCATCAACCTCGGCTACAACCACGGCACCGCGTTCCTCCTGTCGTCGGGCACGGTGGGAGCAGCCACCGAAGGCTGGCTCGGCGGGGTCCCGGCGATCGCCGTCTCGACCGGTGTGATGTCCGACTTCCTGGAGTGGAGGCAGCGGATCCAGGAGCCGGACATCCGCCCCGACTGGGACCGGCTCGCCACGATCGCCACCGAGGTCGTCGGTGACATCGTCGAGTCGGGGATGGCCCATGGCGCGGACGTCGTCTCGGTCAACCTGCCGTTCGATGCAACCGCGGAGACGCCCCGTCGCGTGACCTCGCTGGCCCGGCTCGGCTACGACCAGCTCTTCCATCCCGACGGGGCGGGGCGCTACTCGCACGGCTTCGGCGGCTTCGTCGAGTTCGCTCCGCTCGAGGGCACCGACGTCGACGCAGCGCATCGTGGATGGATCGCCGTCACGCCGCTCGAGATGCCCACTAACCGCGAGGTGGGCCCGGACGTGCGGGGCGTGATCGAACGCTGACGACCGCCGCGAGCCTGCTCAGCCCATGCGGGTGGCGGCCGACACGCCGTAGCGGGCATGCAGCTCCCGCTTCAGACCGTGAGGGAAGTCGCGCTTGCTGGCGAGGTGGGCAGGGAGGAGATCCTGCTGGGCCTCCGCATCACCGCCGAAGGCAGCGACACATGCCTCGGGCTCGATGTTGGCCAGTGCGAGGATCGCGCCCCGACAGCCGACCGCCCGAGCGTGGACAAGTAGCGGGGCGGCACCCGTGTAGAGCGCCCCGCCGAACCGCTGCGCTTCCACGAGGAGCCGCTCCGCGTCCCCCGACGAGTCCTTGAGCCCGTCGACATCGAACTGATCGAGGAGCTCGAGATCGATGCCAGGCGCCGACATCGCCGGGAAGTGGTAGCCGATCACGGGCACTGCGCCGGCCGCGCCGCGCACCGCCTCGTAGTACGGCCGCGGGTCGGCGACGCGGGGCGGGCTCAGCACGAGGACCGCGTCCGCGCCTGCCTCCACGGCGGCTCGCGTGTGCCCGACCGCGCGGGCGGTCGTGACGTCCCCGGTGCCGACGACGACGGGGACGTGGTTCGGAACGGCATCGCGCACCGCCTGCAGCAGCACGACCCGTTCGTCGCGATCCAGCGCCGGGGCCTCGCCGGTACTGCCGGCGACCACGACGCCGCGAACGCCGGCAGCGACGAGCCGTGCTGCCAACTCCGCCGTCTCCCCCACAGCGATGCCACCATCCTCGGTGAAGATCGTCGCCAGGGCGACACCTACCCCCTCGAACAGTGCTGGCTTCATCATCTCTCCCCTCAGGTGGCTACGGTCCGGGCGTTCGAGGTCTTCGCGCGATCGCTGCCCGGAGCCGCGAGCATCCTCGCATGTCCTGACCCCCGACACTCGACAGGCTGGAGACATGGAAGCAGGCCGCGTACTGGCGGGCCGCTACGAACTCGAGACCATGATCGGCTCGGGGGGCGCTGCGGTCGTCTGGCGTGCCGAGGACCGTTCCCTGAACCGGCCGGTCGCGGTCAAGGTGCTGCGGCGGCTCACCGACCGGGACGGCCGCACGGTGGAGCGGTTCCGACGCGAGGCGCGCGCAGCCGCAGCCCTGAACCACCGCAACGCCATCGCGATCTACGACATCGGCGAGGAGGAGGACGGCGAGCCGTTCATCGTGATGGAGTACGTCTCCGGACCGTCACTGGACGAGCTCACGGGGGAGGCACTCGATACCGACCAGGTCATCGCGATGGGGACGCAGGTCGCCGCTGCGATAGGCGCCGCCCACCAAGCTGGGCTCATCCATCGCGACATCAAGCCGGCCAACATCCTCCTCGGTGAGGACGGGCTCGCGAAGGTGGCCGACTTCGGGATCGCCAAGGCGATCGACTCGTCCCACACGACCTTGACGGCGGCTGGGAGCGTGGTGGGCACGGTCGCCTACCTCGCCCCGGAGCAGATCCGGGGAGACGACGTGGATGCCCGGGCCGACGTCTACGCGCTCGGGCTGGTGCTCTACGAGGCCCTGTCCGGGGAGCTGCCGTTCGGGTCGGGCACGCCCGCGGAGCTCACCGCGCGACGACTCGCGACCGAACCACAGCCGCTCACGGAACTACGCCCCGACCTGCCCGAGGACGTGACCCTGACGGTCGCCAGGGCAACCAAGCCGGATCCCGAGGATCGGTTCGAGGACGGCCGGGAGTTGGCGGACGCGTTGGGTCGGCTCCTCTCGGGGGAGGCACGGGACCTCGTTCGCCAGCTCGCCCGGGCGGAGCGGCATCCGTCCTCACGTGATGACACCCGGCCGTTGAGCTTGCCGAGCGACGCCGAGACCGTCGCGATCGAGGTCGGGGATCGATCCGAGCCGCGACGCGGCCCCGACGACGACACACCCCGCGACGGCATCCCGGTCCCTCCGGTCATCCCCGAGGACGACAAGGACGACGAGGACGACGACCGTGACCCGCTCGTGCCGGCAGGGGTCCGTCGCCCCGCCCTCGTCGGGATCGCACTCGTCGCCGTCATCCTCGTCGCCATCAACCTCGTCGCCGGGAACGATGGCGTCGACGGCGACGGCAACGGCGACAACGGAGGCAACGCGGGGCCCCAAGCGGTCCAGATCGCCAGCGCCCGCGACTTCGACCCGCACGGTGACGGCGAGGAGCACTCCGAGGACGTCGCGAACGCCCACGACGGGGATCCCGCGACGGTCTGGGGCACCGAGCACTACGACTCCGCCGACATGGGGGGGCTCAAGCCGGGAGTCGGACTGTGGGCCGACCTCGGCGCCTCTCGTGACCTCGCCAGGATCGAGCTCACCCTGGGTGCCCCGGGGATCGACTTCGAGGTCTACGTCGGCGACTCCACCCCCGAGGGCACCGACCTTGCCGCCTGGGGGACCCGGATCGAGGCGATCGCCGATGCTCCCGGCGCCCCGTCGATCGAGCTGCCCGAGGGGACGCAGGGACGCTACGTGCTGCTGTGGATCACCTCTGTGGGGGGCGCGGGACGGCAGGCGGAGATCGCCGAGATCACGGTCCTGGCGAGGTAGTGAGGCGCAGTAGAGGGCGGAACCGCTACCCAGACGAAGTAGGGTGACGGCACCCGAGGGATGGAAGCCCATGCGCTCGCTGTCGGTGGCAGACGCCGGGTGGCTGTTGATCGAGGGGCGGGAGCGACCCATGCACGTGGGCGGGCTCATGCTCTTCGACCCCCCGGACGGAGCAGACCGGTCCTATCTCCAGGAACTCGTGGCCCACGTGCGTGAGCACACCGATGTGCGCCCTCCCTTCAACCGGCGGCTGGCGCGCCCGTACGGCATGGCCGGGGTCTACCAGTGGACCGAGGACGAGCCCGAGCTCGACTACCACTTCCGCCACCTCGCGCTGCCGGAGCCCGGCCGGATCCGGGAGCTGCTCGTGCTCATCAGCAACCTCCATGCGAACCTGCTGGACCGCCACCGACCGCTGTGGGAGGTCTACCTCATCGAGGGCATCGAGGACGGTCGCTTCGCGATGTACTCGAAGGTGCACCACTCGGTCCTCGACGGGGTCGCTGCCATGAAGCAGGTCCTGAAGTCCTTCAGTGACGACCCCGACGTGCGCGGCACACCGCCGCCCTGGGCCATCCCGCGCCAGGCCGCGTCGGGAGACGGGGACGGCCAGGCGACCACCGACCGCGATCCGATGCAGCAGGCGCGTCGCATCCTGAAGACGGTCGCGCAGGGCGTCACCTCTCCCATCGGGCTGACGAAAGCGCTGGTGCCGCAGTTCGCCACGTCGCCGTTCGACCCGGCCGAGGTGAGCCCGTTCCAGGCCCCAGATTCGATGCTGAACCAGAAGCTCACCGCGTCACGCCGGTTCGTGGCGCAGCGCTACGAGTTCGAACGCATCTCCGAGATCAAGAACGCGTTCGGCGTCACCATCAACGACGTCGTTCTCGCGATGTGCAGCGGGGCGCTGCGGCGCTACCTGGCCGCCCACGACGAGCTCCCGAAGGAGCCGTTGATCGCCCTCGTGCCGGTGTCGTTCCGCGATCAGGCGGGGGGCGAGTCCGGCAACGCCATCACGCTGGCGCCGGCGACCCTCGCCACCAACCTCGACGATCCTCAAGACCGCCTGGAGCTGATCCACGAATCCATGAACCGCGTCAAGGCCCGCCTCGGGAAGCTCACGCCGACCGAGCTGCTCGAGTACGGCCTGCTGATGACGCTCCCCTTGACCCTCAGCCAGCTCACGGGGTTGGGCGGGCGTGTCCCGCCGACGTTCAACCTCGTGATCTCCAACGTGCCGGGGCCGGATCAGCCGCTCTACTGGAACGGCTCCCAGATGACCGGCATGTACCCGCTGTCGCTGCTTCCGGACGGCTACGCCATCAACATCACCAACGCGTCGTACGCCGGCTGGATGAACTTCGGGATCACCGCCGACCGCCGTGCCCTTCCGGGGGTGCAGCGCCTCATCGACCACCTCGAGGAGGCGCTGACCGAGCTCGAGCAGGCGGCCGGAATCTAGAACCGAGAACCTGCCGGGCAGACCATGGCGGCGCAGGGTCAGCTTGCGATCGCGAGTGGGGACACGGCCGGTAGCCGGAGCCGGAACGTGCTCCCCACCCCCATCTCCGACTCGAGTTCGATCGCGCCGCCGAGGCGCTCGGCGAGGCTCTGGGCGATCGTCAGGCCGAGCCCGGGGCCCTGGCTGCGGTGGAGGTGGTTGCCGGCACGTCCGAACCGTTCGAAGATCCGATCCTGCTCCCAGGCCGGGATCCCCGGTCCCTCGTCCGTGACCTCGAGACGAACGTCTCCGTCCTCGACGACGGACAGGAACACGGTCCCCGCCGTGTGCTTGAGCGCGTTGTCCACGAGCGCAGACACGATGCGTGCGATAGCGGCGGCGTCACCCATGGCGCGGACGCCGGGACGAGCCTCCCATCGGATCCGGCGCTGTCCCCCGCCAGACTCCGCGACGACGTCGCCGGCGATCTCTGCGACATCGACGATCGCCTTGTCGAGTGAGACACCGTCCCGCTCGAGATCTGCGACCACCAGCAGGTCGCCGACCAGCGACTCGAGACGCGCCATCTGGCGTTGCATGCCGTCGAAGCAGCTCTCGACCTGACCGCGATCGAGGGTGTCCCACCGCGCCGCCATCGTGTCGAGGAACCCCTTGAGTGGCGTGAGGGGCGTGCGGAGCTCGTGGGAGACCGTCGCCACGAAGTCCGCCTTGAGCTCATCGGTCTCGCGGGCGGCGGTGACGTCGCGGATGACGAGGACCGCTCCCTCGGTGCCGTCCTCCCCGAGCACCGGGGACACCGTCCCGGCGAGCCACCGGGGAGACGGAGCCGTGAGGTCGATCTCGACGTTCGCGACCCGGCGATGCCCGGCCAGCACCTCGGCGACGTGGTCGGCCGCGTCCACCCCGGCCGGACCAACCGGGAGCAGCTCGGCCCAACGCACGCCGATGGCGTCATCGGCGCTCACCGACGTCATGCGAGCCATCGCGGGACTCCAGGTCCTGATCGCCCCGTCCAGGTCCAACAGGACGATGCCGTCCGAGGCCGCCTCCACGATGTCGCCCAGCTTCTTCGTCTCCTCCCGCAGCGTCGAGACCAGCTCGGCGTTCCTGACCGCGACGGCAGCCTCGCTCGCGAGCGAACTGAGCAGGTTGAGGTCGGCGTTGCCCCAGGGCTCGAGCCCACGCCGGTCGTAGACCGCGACCCCCCCGACGAGCTCGCCGGAGACGAGGAGCGGCGCAGCGATCGCGTCCCGGTACGAGGTCGTCCCTTCCGTGTCGATCGACACCCGCACGGGTGATTCGTCCCGCAACGTGGCCTCGAGCGGATCGGACAACCTGCTGTCCACCCGTTCGACGATCTCGCCGTCGGGCGTCCACCGCACCAGGTGCGAGCGTCCCCGGCTCCGGATGAGGAGCTCGGCCGCCTCACCTCCGAACAGATCGGCAACCTGCCGGAGGAACCGGCCCATCGCCGTCGGAGAGCCCGTCGCTTCGGCCAGCGTCCTCGCCACCTCGTGGAGCCGTTCGTTCCTGGCCCGCTCCTCGACCACACCGGCGTATCCCCGGTAGCCGAGGTGGAGGCCCACGATGAGGAGGACCGCCAGGATGACGGCGAACGGATGGACGTCGACGACGGTCGCGAGCAGCACGCCGAACACCGCGTTGCCTGCCAGCGTGGCGAGGTTCACCTGCCACGTGTCGAGCAGCGTCTCGTGGTAGCGCTGTCCGTCCAGCCGTCGGAAGAGCTCGGCGAGGGAGAGCGAGACCACGAGGTTGTAGACGATCACTGCGACGACGATCGCCAGGAGCGAGCGGGGCGCCAAGGCCGTCTGGCCGCTGCCGACCGCTTGGAAGGCCCCGGTGGCCGCGATCGAGGCGAGCGCGACCGACGATGCGTTGTAGAGCACACGGTCGGCGCCGTTGCGGAGGATCAGATGTGCAACCAGGACCGCCCCCGCCAGCAGCAGCGGCGCCTGGCCCGTGGTCGTACCGAACAGGAGCGCGACCAGCATGGCCTCGTCCACGGTCAGGCCCTCGATGCCGCCGTCCCGCAGGAAGCGGATGGGGATGGCGGTGCTGAGTCCGGCAGCGGCCGCCAGCAGCGCACTCGCGATCGTCAGCTCCCCGAGTGGGTGGACGACCGCATGTGCAGCCAGCGCCAGTACCGCGAGGACGCCGAGTCCGGCGATGTACCGCTCGATGGGGGTGGTCCGCACGTCAGCGCCACTCATCGGCGTACCACTGCTTGCCGTACCACTGCTTGCCGTTCCAGTCGGTGCCGTACCACTGCTTGCCCACCCACTGGCTCGAGTACCACTGCTTGCCCGTCCACTCCGTGGTGGCGAACTCCGTGGCGTCGTACAACGCGTCCTGGACCGTCTTCTCGCCGGTGAGAACCTCGAGCACGGTGTCGACCAGACCGAACAGCGAGAGCACGTCCTTCTCGATGGCGAGGATCAGGCTCCCCCTGGACGCTTCGAGCGAACCGGTGCCATCGGACCGCTCCACGCCGACGTTCGCCGTCGGTGGCTTGCGCAGCTTGAACGCCGCCGCCACGTCGATCGCGCCGTACCCGTCGATGTTGCGGTCCCCGACCGGGCCCGCTGCAGCGGTCGCGAGCAGCGCTCCCTTGATCTGGTCTGGCGACCACTTCGGGCGGCTCTGTCGCAACAAGGCCACCGCCCCCGAGACAGCAGCCGTCGAGAACGACGTGCCCGACCCACGGAAGTAGTGCTTGTCGACCCGTCCGTGCGGAAAGCTTGCGTCGATCGTCGATCCCGCAACGCGCGGGCCGACGAGGTGTGCACCCGGCGCCACGAGGTCTGGTTTGGCGTGTCCGTCCGCCCGCGTGGGTCCGCGGGAGGAGAACTCCGCGACCACGTCGTCATCGCGATCGACCGTCCCGTTGGAATCGGTGGCCCCGACGGTGATGACCAGCGGGTCGTCGCCCGGCTTCATCACGGTCTGGCTGTCAGGACCGAGGTTGGCGGCGGCGACCACGACCACGATCCCAGCGTCCCAGGCCCGCTCGACGGCGTAGTTCAGGGGGTCGATCAGCTGCGACTGGTCGGAGTCGGTACCGAAGGAGAGGTTGAGCACTCCGATGTTGTAGGTGTCCTTGAAGCTCACAACCCATTGCAGCGCAGCCAGCGCCTGGGAGACATCGGCAGCTCCGTTCGCCCCAGCGATCTTCACCGGCACCACGTGGGCTCCTGGAGCCACACCGGCGTGCTCGCCCTTCGAGCGAGCCCCGTCGCCCGCGGCGATCCCGGCCACGAACGTGCCGTGGCCGTACCGGTCGACGCCGTCCGCCTCGACCGTCAGGTCCACGCCACCGCTCACACGACCCGACAGGTCGGCGATCTCGGTGACCCCCGTGTCGATCAGCGCGATGCCCACACCCGTGCCGTCGTAGCCCTTTCTGTACAGCTGGTCAGCGCCCATCGTCTCGACGAAGAACGAGTCGTCGTAGACCTCTCCGGACGGGGCGGTGTGCGACAGGCGGACCTGGCCGTCCAAGGTGATCGCGCGGATGGATCCTGCGTGACGAGAACGCAGCTCGTCGAGGCCGGCAGCGGTCAGCACCGCGGCGAAACCATCGATGATCGGAAGATCGGTCGTGACCGCACCCCCGTGGTCCACGATGGCGGCCCGGACGAGCAGATCGGCGGTGCGGTCGCCATCGATCTGGACGATCACCGCCACTTCCCCGCTCCGAGCGAGCGCCTCCTCGACCACCGGTTCGATCGCGAGCTCGACCGCGGGGGTCGTCGCGGCCGTCAACGACGGCACCTGGCGCGGCGGCGGCAGGATGGCGAGCGCCATCAGCGCAGCCACCGCGGCGGCGATCGTCGGCACCAGTCGCGGTGTCGACAAGCGTTGCGTTCTCATGTCTGGCCCCAGTCCCTGAGGATCCGCCCCCCGGCTCCGTTCAGAGCACGACGATGAGTGTTCACTCCACCACTATCCGATGTCGATCCCCTGATCGGGTCATTTCATCGGGCGCGTCACCCTCCAGCCTGACTAGTCATATCGTGAGTGTGTCGAGGCCCAACCGGCCAGAACGGGCCGCGTACGCAGGGCTACGCTCCCGAGCGAGCTCTCCCGTACCTGGAACTGCTGTGGAACCCGTCTACCGCACCGTCGTCGGACTCTGCCTCGCCACGTTCAAGCTGAAGCGGTGGGACGTGCAGGTGTCCGGCACCGAGCACCTGCCCGCGAGCGGGGGCGCGGTGATCGCGACCAACCACATCAGCTACGTCGACTTCATCTTCGTCGGCGCGGGGGTGCTCGAGGGGCCCGAGAGTCGGCTGGTGCGGTTCGCGGCCAAGAAGGAGGCCTTCGACCACCCGGTCTCCGGTCCCCTGATGCGGGCGATGAAGCACATCCCGGTCGACCGCCACGGTGACGCGTCCGCGGCCGTCGACACCGCCGTGAACTACCTGGAGCGGGGCGAGCTCGTCGGGATGTTCCCGGAAGCCACCATCAGTCGGTCGTTCGTGCCGATGCCGGGCAAGACCGGCACCGTACGGATGGCGCAACGTGCCGGGGTTCCCATCATCCCCGGCGCGGTCTGGGGCAGCCAGCGGCTGTTCCCGAAGGGCCGGCCACGCGACCTCCGGAGCGACGTCACGATCACGGTGAGCTTCGACGCCCCGCTCGTCCCGTCACCGGACGACGATCCCAGCGCAGCCACGGACGAACTCATGGAGCGGATCGGCAGGCTCGTCGACACCGCCCAGCGGTCGTACCCCGACACGCCCGAGACCGGTGAGGACTGGTGGCTGCCGGCGCACCTCGGCGGCTCCGCCCCGACCCCCGAGGAAGCCGAGCGCATGGCACGCGAGGAGCGTGAACGCCGTGCGGCACGGCGCGACGGGTCTGCAGACTGATCCTCGTGGGGCCGGGGGGGCGGTCGCTCGTCACCGCCAGCTCTGCCTCACAGCACCAGCCCTGCCGCCAGGGTCGCCCCGAGCTCCCAGCAGGCATCGAGGTCCTCCTGGCTGACGTCCCCGGTCATCGTCACCGGGTCCGCCGCCTGCTTCCACCCGAGGCCCGTCGTGATCGACTCGACCGCCTTCACCGCTCCGGTGGTGTCGTTGTTGCCGTGGACCCACAGCCCGTAGGGTCGCCCACCCGTCTCGTCCAGGCACGGGTAGTAGATGCGG
Organism: Nitriliruptorales bacterium; assembly: GCA_033722375.1. Taxonomy (GTDB): domain Bacteria; phylum Actinomycetota; class Nitriliruptoria; order Nitriliruptorales; family Nitriliruptoraceae; genus JAWVZB01. Next base: position 44,045 of record JAWVZB010000005.1, read on the forward strand.
TCGAAGAAGTCCTTCAACGCCCCGCTCATGTAGCCGAGGTTCGCGGGCGTCCCGAGCACGTACCCGTCCGCCTGGAGGACGTCGGGGGCCGACGCCGCGAGCGCGGCACGTGAGGCCACCTCGACGTCGTCGATCTCGTCGGTGCCAGCCCCGTCGAGCACCGCCTCGAGGAGCTCCTGCGTCGACGGCGATGGCGTGTGGTGGACCACGAGCAGTGTCGGCATGTCGCGGAAGGTATGGCGGCCCGGCTCAGGTCACAGGATCAGCGCCCACACCCGCAGCGCGGCACGGAAGACGGCGGACAGAGCCCCAGGCAGCAGCAACACGGCACCGAGGACGATCAGCATCGAGTAGCGCCGGAGCTTGTGCCAGGGTCCGAGCCAGCGACGCGGCAGGAAACGTTCCACGACTGCGGAGCCGTCCAACGGTGGCAGCGGGATGAGGTTGAAGGCTGCCAGGACCACGTTGACGACGCCGACGGCCACCAGGACTCGAACCCAGACAGCGCCCTCGACGGAAGCTCGGAGGATCCGATCCGGGCCGAGGAAGCGGATCACGAGGCCTGCCGCCAGCGCGAGCGCGATGTTCATGCCGGGGCCGGCCAACGAGGTGATGAGCCCGTGATCACGCGGGCGCCGCATGCGCCCCGGCTGGACGGGGACCGGCTTGGCGTACCCGAAGACGGTGCCGGTCGTGAAGGCCAAGAACGCCGGGAGGAGGATCGTGCCGAAGAGGTCCACGTGCGGTATCGGGTTGAGCGTCAGCCGTCCCGCTTCCCTGGCGGTCGGGTCGCCGAACCGCAGCGCCACCCAACCGTGCGTGACCTCGTGGAGGATCACCGACGGGATCAGCACCACGAAGAACAGGACCTGATCCAGCGAGATGTCCACCCGCTACTGCCCCGCGGCGATCTCGCGGATCTCCCCGGCCGCCAAGTCGTGGAGCGCCCCGCGGACGACGAGATCGGGCGGGGCGAACGGCGACGACGTGATCGTCGCCACGTCGTCACGGACGGCCTGTTCGTCGTCGTCGAAGGTGTGGAGGATCACGTCGTCGAGCGAGGCCCCGGTGGTCTCCTCGAGTCGGCTGCGCAGCGCGTCCTCGTCGTCGGTGCGGACCCCGCAGGTCGTGTGGTGGACGATCAGCACCTCGCGAGTACCGAGCGTGTGCCACGACAGGAGCAGCGACCGCAGCGCGTCGTCGGTCGCACGACCCCCGGCGTTGCGGATGACGTGCGCCTCGCCGAGCTCGATCCCGAGGTCGCGGAGGGGATCGAGACGCGCGTCCATGCAGGTCAGCACCGCGAGCTGTCGCGTGGGCGGGGCGTCGAAGTGGCCGCGCTGCTCGGGCGCTGCGGCCTCCAGGCAATCGTCGATGGCGGTCACGGTCTGGCCTCGTCGGTCGTCGCGGACGGGGTGGACTCTGGAGGCTAACGGGGGGCGACAGAGACGCCCGGCCGACGTACCATCGGACGATAGTTGCGAAGGGAACGAACAGATGGCAGTGGCCGACGACGTCGTCCTCCAGGTGGTCGAGCTCGGACGGGTGTGGCAGACCGTGGACCCGTTCCTGTTCTGCGTGCACCACGACGACGACTACCCCGAGGGCGACGAGGAGCTCGGTCCCTGCGCCCCGCTCACCGGCCGCAACATCGGCATGGACTTCTCGGGGCGTGACGGCTGGTCGATGTACCACGGCTCGCTCGTGCCGGGCTTCCCCCAGCACCCCCACCGCGGCTTCGAGACGATCTCGTTCATGCGCCGTGGCTTCATGGATCACTCTGACTCGCTCGGGGCGTCGGCGCGGTTCGGGCGGGGCGACGTGCAGTGGATGACGGCCGGCTCGGGCATCGTCCACGCCGAGATGTTCCCGCTGCTGAACAAGGACCGGCACAACGAGACCGAGCTGTTCCAGATCTGGATCAACCTGCCCTCGACAGACAAGATGGTGCCGCCGCACTTCGCGATGCTGTGGGGTCACGAGATCCCCCGCCACACGTTCCTGGACGACGCCGGCCGCGCCACCGAGGTCACGGTCGTCGCCGGCGAGCTCGTGCCGGGCCAGCCCGCCCCGACACCTCCACCGCACTCGTGGGCGTCGCGTCCCGACACCGACGTCGGGATCTACCACGCCGTCATCCCGCCGGAGGGGTCGTGGACACTCCCCCGGACCACCCGCGACGACACCATGCGGACGATCTACGTGTTCCGCGGTGGGTCGGTGCGCATCGGCGTGACCGAGGTCGAGGGTGGCCACGGCGCTGTCGTTCGCAGCGAGGTGGCCACGACGATGACCGACACCGGTGACGGCTCCGAGGTGCTGGTCCTCCAGGGCCGCCCGATCGGTGAGCCGATCGTCCAGTACGGGCCGTTCGTGATGAACACCAAGGCCGAGATCCAGAAGGCCTACCACGACTACCAGGAGACGGGCTTCGGTGGGTGGCCGTGGCCCGAGAACGACCCCAACCACGGCCCCGAGGTGCGGCGGTTCGCCAAGCACGCGGACGGTCGGGTCGAGGAGCTCGAGGCGGCCTCCTGACGAGGCCGACAGGCGACGTCCGTCGGCTCCGGACTCACAGGTCGAGCCAATCGCCCCGCGCGTCCCCGGCGGTCTGGAACTCGCCGCTGAGACACTGCCAGCGGAACCCGTGCCGATCCACGAAGGTGAGTGCACGCTCGGTGTGGACCTCGACTGTCACGTCGTCCGGTAGACGTCCGTGGATCTCGGCGATCTCGGATGGCTCGAGGTGCAGGCCGATGGCGTAGAGCGTCCGCTGTGCTTCCGGTTCCCCGAGCAGGAGCGCGATGATCAGATCGTCCCGGCGCAACCCGACCCAGTGGACGTCGACATCCGTGTCGTCGATGTCGGCCCAGGTACGGCCGTGCGGAACCGAGTACCACTTCCCGTCGTCGCGCAGACTCTCGCGGCCGATGAGGTCGGCTGCGAAGATCGAGCGGTAGTGCTCTTCCGCCGCACGGAGGTCGGGAACGAGCAGCGCGACGTGCTTGAAGGCGACCATGCGAACTCTCGATCCTCATCCCGTCCCGACACCGTAGGCGCCGGTCGGAGCGCGGTCGCCGGACGACGGGTCTCGCTTGCCAGGACGGGGACGCTGTAGCGTTCTCGACATGCTGGCTTTCGACCACGCCATCGTGCTCACGACCGACGTCGACGCGACGGCCGCGTGGCTGCTCGAGGAGCACGGGCTCGCCACCGCACCGGGCGGTCGACACGAGGGACACGGCACCGCCAACGTCATCGTCCCGCTCGGTCCGGACTACCTCGAGCTCATGTACGTGGCGGATCCGGACGAGGCCCGGTCGTCACCGATCGGACGGTGGGCCCTCGAGCATGCCAGCGACGAGCCATCTGTCGCGGCATTGATGCTGCGTGTACCGGCTGTCCTGCCCTACGCCCTCCGACTGGATCTCGAGATCGCCGAGGTGCAGCGGACGAGATCGGACGGCGTGGAGCTGGCGTGGAGGTTGGCGGGCCTGGAGTCGGCGTTCTCCGACGACCCTCGACCTGTCTTCGTCGAGTGTCTCATGGCCCCGGAGCACCACCCTGGCCGGGATGACGCGCCACATCGGGTTCAACCCCGCGGCATCGCCTGGGCGGAGTGGGGTATGGAGGCGTCCGCGCTCGGCCGCTGGCTCGGCCAGCATGACCTGGATGTACGGCCGAACCCGGCGCTCGCCGGGCCGGGCCGGATCGGCGTCGCCACGGAGGGGGGCGTCGTCAACCTCTGAGAGGGGTCGGCACCGGAGGAACCCCTCCTCCCAGACCCATCAAGGTTGCGGCTCGAACCGTCGACGTAGTGCTGAGGGCTCGCCGTCGGGGGGAAGGGACACAGATGCGGATCGTGGGTGCCGCCGTGCTGCTGACGCTCGCCGTCAGCACAGGCCCGCCCCTGTCAGGATCCGGTGCTGAGTCCGCTCCGATCAGCGCGAGCCCCGACCGCGTCGCAGCAACAGTTGCCGAGATCGCGCCGCGAGCGCCGACGCCCGCGAACCCGCACACTTCGATCACCACCTCCCCGGAGCGGACCTCCTCGCGTCTCGTTTGGCGCACTCGGGCGTCACGTACAGCCGAGGCCGCCGACGGCCGTTCCTCTGTCCAGTCTGACGCTGCCGTCGACGACGCACCGTCTCAGCCGGTCACGGCGACGCCCGCGCCGACGCGGTGGTTCGTGACTGCCGACGCTGCCGACAAGGGCGATGGCACCGACCGTCGCCCGTTCCGGCTCATCCAGCACGCCCTGGAGCGGGCCGAGCCGGGGGACGTCATCGTGCTCGCCGACGGCGTCTACCACCAGAACATCAGGAGCGTCAGGAGCGGCGAGCCGGCAGCCCCGATCACGATCCAGGGATCCGGCGGTGCAGTGGTCCACGGGGACGGGAGCTCGGGGCGGATCGTGGAGATCAACCACGATCATCTCGTCCTCGACGGGTTCACGGTGGACGGCCTGGTTGGTGATCCGTCCGCGCGGTCGTCGTACCGGGACAAGCTCGTCTACGTGACGCCGACCGAGCCCGGTGACTACGTCATCGGATGCAAGATCCTCAACCTGCGACTTCGGAACGCCGGCGGCGAGGGGGTGCGCCTCAAGCTCAGCAAGGACTGTGAGATCGCGAACAACGTCATCACCAACGTCGGTGTCTACGACTTCCAGTTCGCGGGTGGAGGCAAGAACGGTGAGGGGATCTACATCGGGACCTCGCCACGCCAACTCGACTGGAACCCCGACCACCGGACCGACGACTCCTCGAGGATCCACGTCCACCACAACTTCATCGACACCAACGCCAACGAAGGCGTGAACAGCAAGGAGGGAACCCACGACCTCCTGATCGAGTTCAACACCGTGACGGGCCAGCGTGACGAGGATGCTGCTGCGGTGAACATCCAGGGGGACCACACCGTGGTGCGCTTCAACGAGCTCCGGAACAACAGAGGAGCCGGGGTGCGGCTCGGGGAGGGAACACCCGTGGGCGACGGCACCCCCCGTGGTCGGCACAACAGCGTGTATGGGAACGTGCTCCACGACAACGCGCACTCGGGCGTCAAGATCATGGCCGATCCTCAAGAGCTCGTGTGCGGGAACCTCGTCAGTGGCACCTCCCCGGCGGTTCGAGGGGTGTCGTCCTTCGATCCGACGGCTCCATGCCCGGCCACAACGCCCACCTCCCCCACCGTGGGACACGATCGGAACTGACCAGCCGGCGTCGGCCGGGGTCTCGCTACGGTGCCGGTACCGGGCATCGGCGCGGGCAGTTCCTGGTCACGGGCGCCGCCGCGGGGGTGATCCCGCTCGTCGGCAGCGCCATCGGGATCGACGTGGCCTGACCCGCGGCAACACGCCGGCGAGAGGATGGCATGGCCTGGCTCGGACTGGCACTGGCGGTGGCGCTGGTCGCCTACAACCTCGCCACCAACCGTGACGAGTCGACCGATGCCGCCTACCTGCTGCGCAACCTGGCCGCGGGCGGGGTGCTCCTCCTGCTGGCGCGAGCAGCCGGCTTGGGCCTCGATGACCTCGGCTTGGCACCGGAGGAACTGGACGACGGGTGGCGGTGGGGACGGCTCGCGGTGGTCGGCGTGGCGGTGGCGTCGGCGGTCGCAGGAGCACTGGCGACTCGCGTTCCGCTGCTGTCGCGGCTGCTGTCCGATCGGCGCGCCGACCTTCCGCTCGACCGGCTGGTGTTCCACGTCCTGGTCCGTATCCCGTTCGGCACCGCGGCGTTCGAGGAGCTCGCGTTCCGGGGGGTGCTGCTCGGCGCGTTCGCCCTCTCCTGGGGCGAGGGCTGGGCGGTGGCCGCCTCGAGCGTCGCGTTCGGACTCTGGCACGTCGGACCGGCAGGGTTGACGGCCCGGATCAACGGACGTGAGGACCCGGACCAGGTCCGGAAAGAGGTGGTCACCGCGGTCGCCGTGACGACCCTTGGCGGGATCGGCTTCGGGCTCCTGCGTCTCGGCAGCGGCAGCCTCCTCGCGCCGGTGCTCGCGCACGCCAGCATCAACGCGTTCGGGCTCCTGGTGGCGGCGGTCGTGCAGCACACGGGCGGCGTGGAGCCGCGCTCGTAGGCTGCCCCCACCCGAGGGACGGATGCCCCGTGAGCTACGAGACCCTGCTCTACGACCGTGACGGCGCGATCGCAACCATCACGTTCAACCGGCCCGACCGGCTCAACACCATCGTCCCGCCCATGCCCGAGGAGTTCCGCGACGCCATCGCCCGCGCCACCCGTGACGACGACGCCAAGGTCGTGATCGTGCGTGGGGCGGGGCGCTCGTTCTGCGCCGGCTACGACTTCGGCGAGGGCTGGGAGGGCTGGGGCGAGCAGGTCACCACCGACGACGGAAGCTGGGACGCCGGGAAGGACTTCGTCTTCGCCACCGCCCACGAGGTGTCCCCCACCCAGCAGTTCATGAGCATGTGGCGGTGCCCCAAGCCGGTGCTCGTCCAGGTCCACGGCTGGTGCGTCGGCGGGGGCAGCGACACCGCGCTGTGTGGCGACCTCGTCATCGCCTCGGAGGATGCACGCATCGGCACGCCGTACTCGCGGATGTGGGGCGCCTACCTGTCGGGGATGTGGATCTACCGGCTGGGACTCACCCGAGCGAAGGAGTACGCGCTGACCGGCAAGCCGCTGTCGGGGCGAGAGGCGGCCGACATCGGCCTGATCAACCGGGCCGTGCCCTTCGACGAGTTGGAGGACACGGTGCGCGAGACGGCCGAACGGCTCGCATCGATCCCCTCGTCGCAGCTCGCCGCGCAGAAGCTCGTGGTCAACCACGCCTACGAGAACATGGGTCTCGGCAGCACACAGACGCTCGGTCCGATCCTGGACGGGCTCATGCGCAACACCCCCGACGCCGACCGCTGGATGCGAACCGTCCAGGAGCGGGGCGTCCGAGCGGCCATCGAGGAACGCGACGGCCCCTTCGGCGACTACTCCCAGGCGCCGCATGACGAGCAGCCGAACCCGGACAACGTCATCGAGCCCTGACGCAACCTCATCGCTGCTGGTGCCGTCGTACTTGGCGAGCGACCAGAGGGAACCGCATGAGGCCCGGCCACTTCGCGGCGGTGCTCGCGGCGTGCCTCGTCCTCGCCGCCTGCGGTGACGGAACGGCCACGACGGGGGGAACCCCGGCGTCAACGAGCAGCGGATCGCCGACCCCAGAGGACGATCAGCAAGCGGCCGAGATCATCCTCAGTCGCCATGGTGGCCTGTGCCCGGAGGGTGCCTGCCACGTCGAGGTCACCGCCAACGAGCAGCAGTCATCGTGGACCGCGACGGGCACCGGGACCTCGCCCGCGCAGGGATCGATCGATCCCGGGGAGGTGAGGCAGCTCGAGGAGCTCATCCTGGCGCGCTTCGACGAGCTCACCGAGCAGCCGTTCGACGACGACTGCCCGACGGCGTACGACGGGCAGGAGCTCTCGATCACGGTGCGGCTGATCCCCACCGGGCCCGACGCGCAGCTCCGTGACGCCCAGGTGTTCGACACCACGTCCTGCACACACGCATGGCCCGAGGATGTTGTTCGGGAGATCGCGGATGCCTGGGAGGCGGTAGGCCTCCCGGTGGTCTTCGACACCCAGAGCTGACGAGGCCTGGTACTGGCGGGCCGGAGCCGATGTCCCGGACGTGACGAGGGGCGTGGTACACCGTCTCCGGCCACCCCGCCTCCGGACGAGGAACCGTGATGCCGTCCGCCGCACCGACCGATGTCGTCGTGTTCGGGGCCACGAGCTTCGTCGGCCGCCTGCTGTGCCGCTACCTGGCGGACCGGCACGGCTTCGTGGGCGACGGCCCCGAAGGGCTGACCTGGGCGGTCGCCGCCCGCTCTCGCGCCAAGCTCGACCGGCTGATCTCCGAGCTGGGCGACGGCGCCAAGGCCCTGGACGTCCTCGTCGCCGATGCGCTCGACGAGCACGACGTGAGCCGGCTCACAGGCTCCGCACGGGTCGTCGTGACGACGGTCGGCCCCTACACCCTGTACGGATCGGGGCTCGTGGCAGCTTGTGCCGAGGCGGGCACCGACTACCTCGACCTCGCGGGCGAGACCCCGTGGCTCCGCCGGATGATCGACGCCCACCAGGCGCCGGCGGAGGCGAGCGGGGCGCGGCTGGTCCCGTGCAGCGGCTTCGATGCGATCCCCTCCGACATGGGCGTCCGAGTCCTACAGCAGGCAGCGGCGGAGCGCTTCGGAGCGCCGGCCACACGGGTGCGGATGGCGGTCAAGGCGATGCGCGGTGGTGCGTCCGGCGGCACGCTCGCGAGCATCCTCAACGCGGTCGACGAGGTGCGCTCGGACCCCGACGCACGGAAGCAACTCGGCAACCCCTACGCGCTCTGCCCCGAAGGCCATCGCTCGGGGGTCCGCCAGCCCGAGGTGATGCGACCCCAGCACGACGCGGTGTTCGACCGCTGGCTCGCGCCGTTCGTGATGTCCGCGCTCAACACCCGCGTGGTCCACCGCACCAACGCGCTGCTGGACTACCCGTACGGGGAAGACTTCCGCTACGACGAGGCGATGATGACGGGCGGCGGTACGGCTGGTATCGCGGGTGCAGCGGGCGTCACGCTGGGCCTAGCGGCGTTCATGGGTGCGGCTGCCACCCCGGGGCTCAACAAGCTGCTGCCGAAGGTCCTGCCGGACCCTGGCGAGGGGCCATCGCCCGAGGCCCGTCGGAAGGGCTTCTGGGACTTCCGGTTCTGGGGCGAGACCGGTGCCGGTGAACGACTGACGGCGCAGGTGACCGGGGATCGCGACCCTGGCTACGCCTCCACCGCGAAGATGCTCGGAGAGGCCACCGCCTGCCTCGCCCTCGATGTACCGGCCCGGGACGAGCAGATCGGCGGAGGGTTCTGGACGCCCGCCAGCCTGCTGGGTGACGATCTGATCAACCGCCTCGAAACCCACGCAGGTGTGACCTTCAGCGTCGAGTAGCGCAGGGTGTCGATCCGAGGCCGGGCAGTGCCGGGCGACTAGCCTCCGAAGCGCACAGCCGAGGGGACCAGGTGGACGACGCCGAGCGTGATGCGTCCGGCCGGGAGCGCCCCCAACCCGTGCGGTTGGACCTGACCGGGCGACTCGGCCGCTTGACCGGCCAGATCGCTGCCGGCGTCGTCGACGGCATCGACCCCGACGAGATCGTGGCCCAGGTCGACGTTCAGGCGCTCGTGGAGCGCATCGACCCGGACGAGATCGTGGCGCGGATCGACGTGAACGCGCTTCTGGACCGCGTCGAGGTCAACGACCTGCTCGACCGTGTGGACGTCGACCGGCTCCTCGATCGCGTGGACGTCGACCGCTTCCTCGAACGGGTCGACGTCGAAGCGCTCGTCCGCCGAGCCGGCATCCCCGAGATCGTGGCCGAGAGCACCGGCCAGGTCGCGGGGTCGGCGATCGACCTCTTCCGTCGCCAAGCCGTCGGGCTGGACGTGATCGTGATGCGGGCCCTGCTGCGCATGACCGGCAAGGATCCCGCCGAGGTCCCAGCAGGACCGAACGGCCTCATCGGCGACTCCACCGGCCAGGCATCCGTGCCGACTCGCGCCGGCCCAGGCGAGCGGGACGAGTACGAAGTGGCCGGTCACTACGCCGGGCTCCTCAGCCGACTGGCCGCGTACGTCGGGGATGTCGCAGCGGTGTTCGCCTCTTGGACCGCGATCTCCGCGGGCTTGGCGTACCTCGGCACCGCCGTCTTCGGGATCGGTGGCGGAACCCAGGGCTCGTCGACCGGTGGGCTCCTGTGGATCATCGGCCTGCTCGTGTGGGGGTTCCTCTACTTCTGGGTCAGCACCGCGATCGTGGGCCGGACGCCGGGCATGGCGGTGCTGGGACTGCGCATCGTCAGCCGCCAGGGCGCCCCGCTCCGACCGCGGAGCGCGCTCATCCGGGTCCTCGTGCTCCCGATCAGCGCGCTGCCGTTCGGAGCCGGCTTCCTCGGCATCGTGCTGGATCGAGAACGGCGGGCCCTGCACGACGTCGCCGCCGGCTCGGCCGTCGTCTACGACTGGG